>NZ_AP025292.1:964874-1286499 GCF_036492425.1 Persicobacter psychrovividus | reverse complement strand
GCTCGATGGCTTCAAAGAGCGCTTTAAAATTCCCCTTACCAAAAGATCTCGCTCCTTTTCTTTGAATAATCTCAAAAAACAGGGTTGGTCTTGGCGTTACGGGCTTTGTAAAAATCTGCAAAAGGTAGCCTTCATCATCTCGATCCACCAAAATACCTAACTCTCGCAATTGTTCCAAATCTTCTTCAATATTCCCTACTCTATTCTGTAAATCATCGTAATAAGAGCCTGGAACCTGCAAAAATTCGATCCCTCTACTGACCAACGCCTGAACAGTGCCCACAATATCGTCGGTAGCCACGGCAATATGTTGAACGCCCGACCCATTATAAAAATCTAAATATTCTTCAATTTGGGATTTCTTCTTTCCTTCGGCAGGTTCATTGATCGGAAACTTAATCCGCCCATTGCCATTGGACATCACCTTGCTCATCAGCGCAGTATAATCCGTCGAAATATCCTCATCATCAAAAGAAACCAGCTGACTGAAGCCCATTACTTCAGCATAGAATTTCACCCAGGTATTCATTTCATTCCAGCCGACATTCCCCACAATATGGTCGATGTATTTCAGTCCCACCGCAGCGGGTTGATACTGGGGTTGCCAGGCTTCATACCCTGGCAGGAAAACGCCCTGATAATTTTTTCTTTCAATAAAAACATGCACGGTATCGCCATAGGTGTGAATTCCTGAGCGAATCACCACCCCCGATTCATCTTGTAACTGCTGTGGCTCGAGGAACGATTTCGCTCCTCGGGCGGTGGTTTCTTCCCATGCTTTCTGGGCATCTTCCACCCAAAGGGCGATCACACGCACCCCGTCGCCGTGCACATCAATGTGTCGGCCAATATCGCTGTCGGCCTGCAAAGGGCTTGTGATCACCAGCCTGATTTTATCCTGCTGAAGCACATAGGAGGCCTCCGCCTGATTCCCCGTTTCAAGGCCTGCTTTCGCCAGAGGCTGAAAACCAAAGGCGGTCTGATAAAAGTGCGCCGTTTGCAGGGCATTACTGACATACAACTGAATGTAATCCGTCCCCATGATCGGTAAAAAATCAGGAGTTGCAGATGGTTGGTTTTCGGTATGTTGATTCATTGTGGTTTATTTTGGTTCATTGGGTGAATTAATGGGCTTCATTCGGCCACGATCAGTCCGAAAACAATTGCTTTCACGTGGCAATGGGTATTGAGGGGGCATTTATTCAGGCTTTCCACTGGTGTGCAAAATACCTGAAATCATTGCTCGATTCACTGCTTGGCAGTCGCTTGTTTTTAGTTTTCTATTGACAAAATTTTCAATGCTGATCATCGAGCCACGATCGGAAATAATCACCAGTATCGAGTTTCAGTCCGTCTTCAGTAATGGACAGCGGACGAAAAGGGTCCACCATGACGGCAAATTCCGCCGTGCCCTTTTTCCCGATGCTTCGCTCCATGGCGCCAGGGTGCGGACCATGTGGAATCCCCGAAGGGTGCAAAGTGATATAACCCTGATCGATATCGTTCCTGCTCATAAAATCTCCCTCGACATAATAAATCACCTCGTCGGAATCCAGATTACTGTGATTGTATGGCGCAGGAATGGCGTCAGGATGGTAATCGTACAACCGAGGACAAAACGAGCAGATCACATAATTATGCCCCTGAAAGGTTTGATGTACTGGCGGCGGCTGATGAATCCTTCCTGTAATGGGTTCAAAATTATGAATATTGAAGGCATAAGGATAAAGGCAGCCATCCCATCCGACCACATCAAAAGGGTGTGTAGCATACACTACCTGATGGATAAATCCCTGTTTTTTAATTTTGACCATAAAATCGCCCCGCCCCGCCACAGGATCGAAATGCTGAGGGAGTTTCAGGTCTCGCTCACAGTAAGGCGACGATTCCAAAAACTGACCTCTTTTATTTAAATATCGCTTGGGGGGCTCAATTGCACTGTTGGATTCAATGATCAACAGGCGGTTGTCGGTGGTATCGAAAAGTAATTGATAAATCACCCCTTTGGGGATTATGAGATAATCCCCATACTCAAATCGGATTTCGCCCATCATGGTGCGTAAAATCCCCGACCCCCGATGCACAAAAATGCATTCATCCGACATGGCATTTTTATAAAAATAATCATGCATACTGCTGCTTGGCGATGCGAGGGCAATCGCTACATCGCTATTGCAAAGCACTGTTTTTCGAGCGCTCAGGAAATCTTTTTCCGTGGGTAAATTAAAGCCGACAAACTTCCGCGCCTGAACATTGTGCTCCACAGCAATTTTTGGCCGAACGTCGATCTTTTCCCTGATTTCCTTAACCTGAGTGGGCCGCTCCAAATGATACAACAAAGCGGAATCCCCAGAAAAGCCCTCACTGCCAAACAGCTGCTCATAATAAAAGCTGCCGTCCGCTTTCTTGAAAACGGTGTGGCGCTTTGGGGGAATGCTACCCGACTGATGATAATATGGCATAGTGGTGAAATTTATTTTTTAGTCGATATTCATCTCAGGGATTTCCCCCTCGACAACCAGCCGCCCAGCTGTCGCTTCCTGAATCTGCGCTACCGAAACCCCTGGTGCGCGCTCCAGCAAATGAAAAGCCCCATCCTTAACTTCAAGCAAGGCCAAGTTGGTCACTATCCGTTTTACACAACCTACTCCAGTGATGGGCAAGCTACAGTTTTTCAGTAATTTGGAGTCCCCATTTTTGTTGGTATGCATCATCGCCACAATAATGTTCTGTGCCGAAGCCACCAAGTCCATCGCCCCGCCCATGCCCTTGACCATCTTTCCGGGAATTTTCCAGTTGGCGATGTCTCCGTTTTCAGAAACTTCCATCGCCCCGAGAACGGTCAGATCAATATGCCCTCCGCGAATCATGGCAAAGCTCAGCGAGGAGTCGAAAAATGCCGATCCTGCCAAAGTAGTAATGGTTTGTTTACCAGCATTGATCACGTCGGCATCCACTTGTTCTTCCTCTGGAAACGGCCCCATGCCCAGCAATCCGTTTTCGGACTGAAGGGTAACACTGATATTTTCAGGAATATAATTGGCCACCAGCGTAGGGATTCCGATCCCTAAATTCACATAATCCCCATCGGTGAGTTCCTGTGCTATTCGCTTGGCAATTCCATATTTATCTAACATAAGTTTGGTTGGTTTTAAAGTGGATCAATTAGGCTTGGCGAACGGTGCGTTTCTCGATACGCTTCTCATAATTTTCGCCCTGAAAAATGCGTTGGACAAATACCCCTGGCAGGTGAATTTCATTGGCTGAAAGCGCCCCAGCAGGATAAAGCTCCTCCACCTCCACCACGGTAATCTTTCCTGCCATCGCCATCACGGGATTAAAATTTTTCGCCGTTCCCTTAAATATCAGATTCCCCTCATGATCGCCTTTCCAGGCTTTCACAAAAGCGAAATCTGCCCTTAGGGCATGTTCAAGAATGTGAGGTTTCCCATTAAACCACCGCACCTCTTTTTGTCCCTGCACTTCTGTACCAAAACCTGCGGGCGTATAAAAAGCAGGTATTCCCGCTCCGCCAGCCCGACACCTTTCCGCCAAAGATCCCTGCGGAATAAGCTCCACCTCAAGCTCTCCACTGAGCAACTGCCGCTCAAACTCTGCATTTTCCCCAACATAGGAGGCGATCATTTTTTTCACCTGTTTTCTTTGCAGCATCAGGCCAATGCCAAAATCATCCACCCCTGCATTATTGGAGATACAGGTAAGCCCTTCGAGCTTGGAGCCTGCCAGAGTGGCGATACAATTTTCAGGAATACCGCACAGCCCAAAGCCCCCAAGCATCAGGGTTTGATGAGACTGCACATCAAAAAGCGCTTGGTCAGCGTTTTCAAATACTTTGTTCATTGTAGGTAGTGTTAAGGGTGAAGTTTAACTTAATTTAATATTTTTTTAATTATTTGTAAATTTTTTAGCACATTAAAGAGCCTATGCGAAAATACAGGCTAAAAACATGACGCTATTTCAAATATTAATAATCAAGAAATAACGAGCCCGTTAGACAAACGTATATTTTCAGTAACGGTATTCTACTGTAACAGATGGTTAAAACTTACCTGAAATCAAATTTCATCAGTATGCAACAACAATATGAAGACTATTCGGATGCAGATTTTAAAATTTGGCGGGAGCTTTATGAGCGACAAATGGCGATTGTCCCCAAATATGCCTGTACGCCATTCCTGAAAGCTTTGGACAAAATTGGTTTTTCAAGGGAAGAAATTCCCCGTTTTGAGGCGCTGGATAAAGTTCTGATGGAAGCTACGGGCTGGTCAATTACGGTGGTGAAAGGACTGATTCCCGTAGAGGATTTTTTCCAGGCACTGGCGGAAAAAAAATTCCCTGCCTCCACCTGGCTCAGAAATGAACAACAGCTGGAATATATCGAAGAGCCCGATATGTTTCATGATATTTTCGGGCATGTCCCTTTGCTGGTCAACCCTGTTTACGCCTCTTTTATACAGGCTTATGCTCAAATGGCGCTGGAATATACCCAAAATGAAAAAGCCATTGCTCTTTTACAACGGCTCTATTGGTTTACGGTGGAATTTGGACTGATTCAGGAACGGGAGGCGGTCAGGATTTATGGTGCAGGCATTATTTCAAGCCCTAAAGAATCCTTATTTTCTGTGGGTGGGGAATCCCGCAAATTGCCCTTTAATATTGACACGATATTCAACAACCCCTTTGAAAAAAGCAATATCCAACAGGAATACTATGTGATTTCGGAACTGGAGGAACTCGAACGGGCAATACCAGAGATAAAAAAACGACTCGATCAGCTTATTGAAGACGGGCTGAACGATGTAAAACCCGTCAGGTAAAATCAGTGAGCAGGAAGGTGTTTCATGCCCGCATTTACCAACTTCTCCAAAGTGTTTTGAAATTGTTGCATTTCAGAAACACCCACCACATCCTCATAATTCTGACGCAATCGTTTCACCACGCAATATAAATCATAACGGAAAACCTTCCCCCGCTCGGTAAATTTGATCATCAACGCCCGACGGTCGCTCGGGTGGGCTTCCGTGAATATATAGCCTTTCTCCTTCAATTCATGAACCACCTTGTTCATCGCTTGCTTGGTGATCTGCGCATGTTTGGCCATATCATTACTGATCGACCCTTCATTTTTGATATTCGCCAGCAATACCAACTGACCAATCTTAAAATCGGGGTGACCGAGTGCCTCCATCTCCTGCAAAACAGTCATTTCCATTTGCTTTCTGAAGATGCCATGCAAGCGGGTAATGCTATTCTTTTGCTGCGCCGATATAAAGGTCATCCACTCGTCTAAACTTTTCTCCTTTTTCATCTTATCGTCCTGTGATCTCCACAAAGATAAAAAATAAATCCTAAAGTCAATTAAATTGACCTTTATTTAGTCAATAAAGTTGTCTTTTGTTGTTTTCACACTTCCTCACGATCCTTTAATAAAGCTACTGCCGATTTGATAATTCATGAAAGGTATTTTAGCAATCCCTATATCTTACCTCAAAAAGAACAAGAAAAGAATAAAATTGTACATATCTGTAAATCAATACTATAACGAATCATAGTCAAAATATTAAAAGTCAATTAGATTGACCTTTTTTAGTCAATAAAGTTGTCTTTTTAGTCAGCTTAGTTTACTTTTGTAACATCAAAACACTTATGACTATGGAAAACGAAAATCAACAAGGACAACAAAAGCCGTCAGGCAAAATGAAATATATTATAGGACTGATTATCCTGATTGGTCTTGGATATGGTATTAAGACGGTGATGTATAACCTTCACCACGAAACCACCGACAATGCCATGATTGAAGGACATGAGTATCCAGTCATTGGTCGGGTAACAGGTTATGTGACGGCGGTGAACGTAAATGATTATGATGCTGTAAAGCCTGCGCAGACCATCCTTCAGTTTGACAATAAAGAATATAAAATCGGTGTTACTGCTGCACAGGGCGATTTGGATTTATCCATCGCGACCCTTGCTGAGGCCAAAGCCAACAAGAAAGCGGCAGAAGCAAAATTGCATTTGGTAAAAGCAACCGCAAAAGCCAGCAAAATTGCCAACGACAAAGCGGCGGATGATTTAAACCGCGCAAAAAATCTTTTCAAAGATCACGCGACAACACAGAAAACCCTTGACGACGCTACGGCGCAATACAATCTGATGCATCAAAAATATGCTGTTGCGCAGGATCAAATCACCCTTGCCAAACAGAGCATCAATATTGCGGCTTCGGCCATCAAAAAAGCAGAAGCTGCTGTTGATATCCGCAAGGCTAAATTGAAACAAGCAGAACTGAACCTTTCTTATACCACGGTAAAAGCACCTGTTGAAGGGCGCATCGGAAAGATGACCATCGAACCTGGACAATTTGTCGCTGCGGGACAGCCATTGTTCACCGTTGTGAACGATCAAAACTTCTATGTGGTCGCCAATATGAAGGAAACACAGCTGGAGAATATCAAAGTGGGAGACGAGGCTGAAGTGTCGGTAGACGCTTACCCTGATTTGGAATTGAGCGGAAAAGTAGACCGTATTTCAAGAGCCACAGGAGCAAAATTCTCTTTATTACCTCCAGATAACGCCACAGGTAACTTCGTGAAAATTGTGCAGCGTGTGCCGGTGATCATTAAATTAAACAAAAGCGCTAAAGCAGCAAAATTGCTTCGCTCAGGTTTGAGTGTTGATGTTTCAGTAGCCTACTAAAAACTCACAGGATGGCAGCTAAAGGATTTGTCAAGTGGATTATCGTAGCAACTACGGTAATTGCCGCAGTGCTTGAACTGATCGATACAACGATCGTCAATGTAGCACTGACGAACATAAGTGGTAACCTCGGTGCCACGATCGAAGACACCTCCTGGGTGGTCACTGGATATGCGATTGCCAACGTAATCATCATTCCCCTGACAGGCTTCTTAGCCAATTACTTCGGTCGAAAAAATTATTATTTCTATTCCATATTATTATTCACCATTTCCTCCTACTTCTGTGGGGCCTCCAACTCCTTGGAGATGCTGGTATTTTTCCGAATCCTGCAAGGAATTGGTGGCGGGGCGTTACTCTCTACTTCTCAGTCGATTCTTTTCGATGCCTTTGAACTCGAAGAGCGCCCGATTGCTTCCGCCATCTTTTCGATGGGGCTGATCGTTGGACCAACCATTGGACCAACACTCGGTGGATTTATTGTCGATAATTACCATTGGTCATTGATTTTCGATATCAACATTCCTTTGGGAATTCTGGCCGCTGCGATGGTATTTCTTTACATCGACAAAAAACCAGAAGAGTATCATATCGACCGCAGCAAGATTCACATCGACCGTCTGGGGATTATCTTCCTTGCGCTTTGGGTGGGATCATTGCAATATATTCTTGAGCGTGGGCAGTCAGAAGACTGGTTTAACTCCAAGCTGATTTTAGGACTTGCCATCTTGTGCGTGCTTACCCTCGGCCTGTTTATTTGGCAGGAACTGAGGACAGACAAGCCGGCGGTGGACATCAGAATCCTGAAAGACCCCAACCTGGCCATGACCACCTTCATTGCGCTGATCCTCGGCTTTGGGCTGTACAGTTCCATGTATGTGTATCCCGTATGGATGCAACGCCTGCTGGGCTACACCGCCACAGAAACAGGAATGAGCCTGATTCCTGGCGCCTTGTTCTCTGCCTTCTGTATGCCGATTGTCGGTAAACTGATGCAAAAAGGTGCTTACCCAAAATACCTGCTTTTTGTTGGTTTTGGGGTCTATGCGATCTTCTCTTTCTGGATGTCACTGGCGAGCCCAATGGCAGGAATGGTCTTCTTTGTAATGCCTTTGCTGATCAGGGGTATTGGTCTTGGATTTTCCATTGTACCGATCACCAATCAGGCAATTGCCGGACTGAAGCCCGAAGAAATCCCGCAAGGGGTGGCCATCAACAACATGATCCGTCAGTTAGGTGGTGCCTTTGGTATTGCCCTGATGAACACCTACATCGTGCGTAAAGTAGCGGGTGTACGCGGCCACCTGATCAGTTTTATCACCCCAGACAATCCTGCATTTGTCGAGAAGAAAAACTTGATCATGCACGGCTTAATTGCCAAAGGAGTGAATGTTCACCAGGCAAGTGCCACCGCCATGCGGATGATTGAAGGTCTTGTGGACAAACAAGCCTACACCATTACCTATGTGTCTTCATTTCAGGTAATTGGCGTGTTCTTTGTCTGTATATTACCGATCTGTCTGATCATGAAAAAGACCAAAGTCAACGGTAAAGTAGAGGCTGGTCATTAATTCAGTATTTTAAGTATTGACTCCATGAAAAAAGTTATAATTATTGCTTTCGCCCTTGCGATGAGCCTTCAGGTAAAAGCAGAAAATAAAGCCCCTCAAACCCTTCAGGTTTGGATTCAAAAAGCGTTCACCAATTTCCCAAATATTCAGTCTGCTCGTTTGCAGGAAAAATTGGCCGAAGATTATGTTTCTTTCCAGAAGGGTAACCGACTGCCGATGATCGACGCCTCGGCTTCTTATCATTATGTTGCCCCTTCCCCAACGGTTACTTTACCTATTGGCCCACAGGGGGTAGACTTGAAACTGTTCCCCAACAACAATGAAAATGTTGGTGTGGAAGCCAGTGAATTGTTGCTGGGATTTGGCAGAGTAAACAGCCAGGTCAATAAAGCAAAAGCGCAAGCAGAAACGGCCCATTTGAGTGTTCAGCAGGCTGAAGAACAACTGGCTTTTGAACTTTCAAGATTATACCTGAACCTTGGTTTTGTTGAGGAAAGCCTGAAAGTGCAAACGGCCAATATCAAGGTATTGGTAGAAACCAAAGACTTGATTCAGTCTCGGGTTGATAATGGTACAGCTCTGGAGCTGGACCTGTTGAATATCAAAGTTCAGATTGAAAACGCCCAGAACAAGCTTTATGACCTTCAGAATGGTGAGCAGAAAATTCTGGCGACGGTAGCCTACCTTACTGGCGAAGAACATGCCGACCTGAGTGACGAAGTGGAAGATATGTCGTGGCCTGCACAAATGCTTCCTGAGCGCCCTGAGAACGCTTCCAACTGGCTAAACAACACCCAAATCCAGATTGCGCAAGCCAAAGAAAAAATTGCCCGCATGGACCTCTCTGCGGCCAAATCAAGCCGTTTGCCTGCCTTGTACCTTGACGGTGCAGTAGGTTACAAAAACGGGTTTGTTCCAGAACTTGACGAACTGAAATTTAATTACCGTGTAGGGCTGACACTTAAAGTGCCTATTTTCCACGGAAATAAAGTAAGGTTACAAAATCATATGGCACGCAAAAAAGTGTCCGTTTCAAAATTGTCTACAAAAAATGTGATCACCGATTTATCGCAACAGTGGACCAAGCTGGTTTCAGAAATTCAAACCAACCAGGCTAAATTGCAATCTGCACAAACGCTGATCGATCAGGCACAAACAGCCCTCGAAATGGCGCAATCGCAGTATAAAAATGGTGCCATCACTTATGTAGATCTTCAGAATGCGAGAACAGCCTTGCTCAATGCCAAGCTGGCTTCTTTACATCAGCAGTTCAATTTGAGCAATGCTGACCTGGAAGCCCTCCGACTGAACAGCACTCATTATTGGGCCAGCGCCGAATAATTTGTAATAATCCTCCCAAATAATAACCTCTGGTATAATTGCCAGAGGTTTTTTTTGGCGCGTGATGTGGGCGAGGCGTTGTGTTCTGGACCTTGATTTACTTGATTAAAAGGATTATCATGATTTGTGTGGAGTTTGTTACCATCCTTGTCTGGGCGTAGAACCCTTTCTACGGTCCATCCATTATTTTCACCAAGGATAAAGCCTTGGCCTATCAATACAAAAACCCATTGAAATGGGTTGAATACATCGCATTTCGGAAATCGAACATCACAAATCGGATATCAATGCCCCTATCGAGAGAGTCCTTCTCGTGAAAGATAATTCCATCCTGTAAAGGCATAATTAATTATGTCTCACGGCTTGTTTATTATCCGCAGGTTACCAACCGAGGGTAATGGAAATGTAGCTTTGGCACATCCTGCGCCTAACCATATTTTTCTAAATCAAAAAAAATTGGTAATCCGTCAAATTCTGCCTTATATAACCAGGAAGGTATATACTCACTTTCAACAGTCGTATTCAGTCCCCTATCATAAGCAATTGAAGCCGCTGCCAATAAACGCCATGCAATCCATCCATTTTCATCCATCGGACGATCCCATTCTTGAGGTTCTTCCTCCCATGGTTCTTTTTCATAATAATAAAAAATCGAATAAAACTCTTTATGTAAGTTAATTGCCTCTTCTAATTCTTTATTGTACTGTGCTTCATCTTTTGAAAGTATTGCTCCAAATACCCGAAGTAAAGGAACATCAAGCCACAAACACATCTCTCTACGGATATAGTACATGTCCTCATCTTTATCCAAATTCTTAATGACCTCAAAAGCACGCCCTAAAGCTTCCATTGCATGACCATCATTCAAGTCAGGGTGTTGCATATGCCGTATAGCGCTATTCATTGCTAAATCCTCTACATAAGGTTCTGGATAAGCATTCTCATGTACAATTTTTGGAACTTCAAGTAGAGCCATTTGACCTTTTTTATCCCTAAAAATCATACATAAACACCATATTTTTTCCCAATAATCGGTACCCACATTATGCCTTGTAAGTCTTCCTTTTACTGATCCCTCACGATCTCCAATCGCCTGTTTTATCTCTTGATCAGGATTACTTGCCTTTTTAAAATGCAGTATTCCATATTGACGTGAATAATGGATTAAAGGAAAATATTCTTCCTGTAGTAAATTAGCGACTAAAGAAAAGGTGAAGTTTTTAAGTTGTTCTTCTCCTAAATAACTTATATTATACCTGTCAATATTACTATAAAATTCACTAATTGAGGGTATGCATTTAAAATTATCATCACTTTTTTCACCAGGTTTAGGTGTCCATATCTCTATGAACTCCTCCCGAATTTTATGTCTATTAATCATCTGTTTTTTTATTCTTAAATTATTTCAATATCAAATGCTTGTACTTCGATTGGCTTTAATTTCCCATCAGTTGAGAAAGACTGTTTAACATGCCAATAAGCCCTATCGCGAGAGTCTCTCGCGTCATTGCCAAATCCCACCCTGTAAAGATATAATCCATTATGTCTCACGCTACCGTTTACTGTCCACAGATCATTATTTCACCAAGGATAAAGCCTTGGCCTATCAACACAAAAACCCATTGAAATGGGTTGAATACATCGCATATCGGAAATCGAACATCACAAATCGGATATCAATGCCCCTATCGAGAGAGTCCCTCTCGTGAAAGATAATTCCATCCTGTAAAGGCATAATTCAGTATGTCTGACGGCGCGTTTATTCTCCGCAGGTTACCAACCGAGGGTAATGGAAATGTAGCTTTGGCACATCCTGCGCCTAACCATATTTTTCTAAATCAAAAAAAGTTGGTAATCCATTAAATTCTCCCTTATATAACCAGGAAGGTATATACTCACTTTCAACAGTGGTATTCAGACCCCTATCATAAGCAATTGAAGCCGCTGCCAATAAACGCCAAGCAATCCATCCGTTCCTATCTATTGGGCGATCCCATTCTTGAGGTTCTTCCTCCCATGGCTCCTTTTCATAATAATAAAATATTGAATAAAACTCTTTATGTAAGTTTATTGCGTCTTCTAATTCTTTATTGTACTGTGCTTCATCTTTTGAAAGTATTGCTCCAAATACACGAAGTAAGGGAACATAAAGCCATAAACACATCTCTCGACGGATATAGTACATATTCACATTTTTGTCCAAATTTTTAATAACCTCAAAAGCACGTCCTAAAGCTTCCATGGCATGACCATCATTCAAGTCAGGGTGTTGCATATGCCGTATAGCGCTATTCATTGCTAAATCCTCTACATAAGGTTCTGGATAAGCATTCTCATGTACAATTTTTGGAACTTCAAGTAGAGCCATTTGACCTTTTTTATCCCTAAAAATCATACATAAACACCATATTTTTTCCCAATATTCAGTCCCAACATCATCCCTCATAATTCTTCCTGTTGCTGATACCTCACGATCTCCAATCAACTGTTTTACTTCTTGATCAGGATTACTTGCCTTTTTAAAATGAAACACCCCATATTGACGAGCATAATGGATTAATGGAAAGTATCTTTCCTGTTGTAAATCAGCAACTAAAGAGAAGGTGAAGTTTTTAAGTTGACGCCACCCCAAAAAACTCACATTATAAGTTCCTATTTTATTATAACTATTAGAAATAGAAGTTATACATTTAAAATTACCTTCACTTTCTGGATCAAGCTTAGGTATCCGCATTTCTATGAATCCCTCACGAATCTTATGTCTCTTAATCATCTGTTTTTATTCTTAAATTCTTTCAATATCAAATGCTTGTACTTCGATTGGCTTTAACTTACCATCAGTAGTGAAAGACTGTTTAACATGCCAATACGCCCTATCGAGAGAGTCTCTCGCGTCATTGCCAAATCCCACCCTGTAAAGGCATAATTCATTATGTCTCACGCTTCGGTTTACTCTCCAAAGATTATTTTTTCACCAAGGATAAAGCCTTGGCCTATCAACACAAAAACCCATTGAAATGGGTTGAATACATCGCATATCGGAAATCGAACATCACAAATCGGATATCAATGCCCCTATCGAGAGAGTCCCTCTCGTGAAAGATAATTCCATCCTGTAAAGGCATAATTCATTATGTCTGACGGCGCGTTTATTCTCCGCAGGTTACCAACCGAGGGTAATGGAAATGTTCCTTTGACACATCCTGCGTCTAACCTTAAAATAAGGATATATAAAATTATCATTTTCACATGGAAAGCCAATGAATCATCATTATTATTGAGAAATTTCAAAAGGGAAAGAACAACATCATCACAGGGGTATTCATTGGTGAGAACAACAGGAAATGTCGTACAAAGGGCTCTACGACCTGAAGAAAGGATATATAAAAAATCAAGGTAATCATGATCTAAAAATATCGGGCTGAATCGTAGAAAAGGTTCTACGACCGGATGAGATCGAATTAAGGCTATCACAAGAGGGAATCTTGCGATAGCATGGGATAGAATGGGGATGCTAAGACGTTAAGAATAACGTCTCTACAAGATAGGATGGAGGGAATAGGATCAGGAGGGCTTTACTCCTCGAGGTGCTTCTGCCCGTAGGCCACCAATTTGGAAAGGGTCTGCTCGAACTGCTTGACTTCAGCCACCCCTACTGCGGATTCATAGTCTGCACGAATCTCCTGCACCGCCATATATAAATCGTAGCGGAACACCTTGCCTTTTTCTGTAAACTTGATCATCTGCGCCCTGCGGTCTGTCGGGTGGTCTTCGGTGTACAGGTAACCTTGCTCCTTCAGCGACTGCACCACCTTGTTCATGCCCTGTTTACTGATTTGCGCCAGCTTGGCCATTTCATTACTGATCGACCCCGTGGGCTGAATATTGGCCAGCAACACCAAATGCCCGACCTTAAAATTAGCATAGCCTCGGGCTTCCATCTTTGCCAAAACTACCGCTTCCATTTGTCTTCTGAAGATGGAATGTAACCTCGGAATACTGTTCTTCTGCTGATCAGTAATAAACACCATCCATTCATCCATTGTCTTTTCCATGCCCTTCACTTAATTAGACTTCTGATACACTTTTTTTGCCGAAATTACATTTTAAAATTGAAGCTGAAAGCCCTAACGAAAGATTTTTCATGAAGCAACCTCCACTTCATCTGCCCTGAATTGGTCTGAATTGGTCTGAAATTCACCCCTGATTTATCCTTGAAAGCCATTTCCACAGGAAGCTTCCGGAGTCGATGAATGCTTGTATATGGACCACAAGCCTCCTTATGCAATTGGGCCAGCCATTGATTGAGCTTTTGGGAGATTTTACTGCCGATACCCTGCCCCCGAAAGTTGGGCAAAATAAACATCTGCCGGAATTCCACCGAACGCTGATCAAACAACTTGAAACCGCCAGCCCCCACTACCTGCCCACCCACATAGGCGAGCACGATATGATCAACCTGATCGAGGCGATTGTATCGTTGGTGAAAAGAAGGTAATTTCCCGACATCGGCAGACAGCTCCCGATCAAGCAAGCGAACTAAAAACAAAAAATCATGATGAAATGCATCTGTCCTGAGTAGGCTAATCATAGCAGATCGTGTTCAATGTGTTCCACCTGCAATTGCCGATTTTCGCGTTTGGCATTTTTGTCCTTTTCAATCCCAATCAGCAGGCCAATCAAAAGGCCTATCGGCAGCCCCAAAATAATGTTACCAGGGATATGATTGATAATCGCAATGATCAGCCCGATCGGCAAACCAATCACAGAAACCCCATAAAGGAGCCACTTTTGCTGAAAATAATTTTTGGGGACCAGTTCAAAATCGCGCTCCAGTTCGGTCAGCAACTCTTCATAAAGCTGATTGATATGCGCCGCCAACAGCCGATCGTTCTCCTGAAAGTTATTAATGCCCGCAATTTGCCGATTGACTTCCGTAACAAAGGCGTAAGAAAGTTGCTTGTCTCCAATTTCGTAAAGCAAAGCCTCTATTCTTCGATAAGCTTTTTTAAGCCTCCGGCCAGCTGTGCGCCGTTTATTGATCTGATTGAAGTCCATAATTTATTCAGGTAAAAAATTCCGATGCTACAAAATAGCACGAAAAAGTCATTTTTGAAAAAAGTCTCGAAGATCCTTACCTTTTAACTTTGCTTAAAATCAAACAAAATATTACATTTTTACTGATCAAGCGATTGAGAACAATCCAACCTATTTTACCTAAAGCCCCTCACTTCCTGCATCAAAAAAAGCACCTGCTAACCCACTCATAATCAAGCCTGAAATATTCAATCATCGAATTAATGTGATTTTTTTAGCCTTTTTCTGAAACAATACCTCCCGTCGAGCGTTAATTGAAACTGTAAACAAACAACCCACAACACAAAAGATTTCGCTTTTCACAATCAAACTAAAGCGCAAACTAATACCAAAATTACCTCGGCCCCGATTAACCCATCGGGGCTTTTTTTATGCATTTTATTCAAATCTTTCCTAATAAAGACTGCATTCATTACATCTTAACCTATCCTTCAAGCGGAGAACCTCCCGGTATACGACACGAGTAAGTGGTATCCCCGCCTTTTCATTGCCTGTTCAGCGCAATCAAACGAAACGGGAGGCAATGATCAATGCCAATCCTGAAATGAAGAAGGCAAACATGAGGAATATGTACAAATTCACCCCTTTAGGTGCCCCTTTAAATTCTTTCCAAATGAATACCCCCCATGCGGCGGCGACCATGGTTGCGCCTTGACCTAAGCCATAAGAAATGGCAAATCCTGCCTTTTCGGAGGCGATCATGCTAAGCCCCATTCCGATGGCCCAAATTACTCCCCCAAGAATTCCAATAAGGTGTATTCTCGAGCTACCAAGACTGAAATACTCGCTATACCGACTTTTCTCCCCGTCGATGGGTTTATACATGAACCAACTGTTCCATAAAAAATTAGAAACAAATACGCCTATTGAAAAAATAAAAACCGCACTGTACGGAGTAAATAAGCCTGCTGTCGGATTTACAAAGTCATTTGAAACTGAGGCCGCTACGAAGCGAAAGAAAAAGCCCATTAAAACACCGCCAAAAACAGACAACAAAAGGCCTTTTTTCATTGATCCTGCTTTTTGATTTGGCAACTTCCCGTAAGCGACCGCATCAAGAATAATGGCCACCGTAACCATTGCCACCCCTGTAAATAAAACGGTTGCATTCCCAACAGGGGCCGCCATATAATTTATTATTACTCCTAATACCAAAGCGATACCAATACCTACGGGGAACGCAACCGCCATCCCAGCTAACGATATGGCGGCAACAATCAATAAATTCGCTAAATTAAAAACCACCCCACCGATGAAGGCAGATACAAAGGAACTTAAATCTCCTTGCTGGAGATCTGATAGAAAGCTCCTGCCCACTTCCCCATAACTACCGAAGGTCATTCCCGACAAAAACGTCAATATCAAGATTCCCAAAGCGTAATCCCAATAGAATAATGGAAAGGGCCACGACTTGGAAACTAACTTTTGGGTGTTTGCCCAAGAACCCCAACAGAACATGGTAATTACACACAATAAAACAGAAATCAGATAACTCGAAGGTACTATCATATTTAAAAAATTATCCATCAACCATTACAGCATAAGCGACCTTCTTATCAGGGCGCTCCTATTTGAAATGTGATGTTTGTATAAACTAATGATTTGCTCCCAAATTAGCCAATGTTCCGAATACAGCTATATTGATTCACAAAATTGGAGTGATTTTTCAATGAATAGAGGAAATGTAGTGCTCATACCATAGTTAAGCGGTAGATTTTTTTTGTACCTCACGGTACTGACATTGCATGCAACGTCCCTACGACAGTAGAAAATATGTAGTTAATCGCCTGTTTCAATATTTTTGAGGACTACACCAAGCCCCAAAAAAATAAAGGCAGGCCCGTATATAACAGACCTGCCTTGTTCAACCTAAACATCAACTTATTATTTCACCAACTTACGGGTGGTTTTATCACTTTTTACTTTTTTGACAGTCACCGTTTCATTTTCTTGATCGTGCTGCTTGATCATCATTTGGTTTTGTGCCTGAGCACGTCCCACTTTATCAGACTTGCTGTTTGCCGTAAATTCAGCCACTTCGCTTTTGTTCATCTTTTCGATGCGCGCTTTGGCTACTGCATTTTTATTGCTTTTCACTTCCTGTGCCTGAGCTCCAAATCCTAAGCCCAATGCTACGGCTAAAACTGCTAACTTTTTCATCTTTCTGTTAAGTTTAAATGTCCTTTCACTTATAACAGTGTAGAAATAGCTCAAAATCCGCAGGTGAATTTCACTGCAAAAACCCCACACAAAAGCCTAAGCATCAACATGAAGCGAAAATATTTCAGATGGTAAATAATTCGTCTTTAGCCGCTATTTTTATCAGCAGACAATGACAAAAAAACAGGCATTGCTGGTTTTCAAGTTAAAAGTCAAACCGGTATTTTTTACACTTTTTTTCAAATCGAATAGGGGTAAATGAAATCTTCAACATCCAAACAATACATAAGTAAGAATAACCCTACAAGATCATGAAGAAAATTTCAATGCTGTTACTGTGCTGTATGCTTGCAACCCTTTCTTGGGCACAGACGATCAGCGGACAGGTGATCAATGCGAATACAAAAGCGCCGATTCCTTTTGCAACCGTAAAAATTATGGATCAGGCAAAGGGAACGATTACCAATGACAAAGGACAATTTGAGATCAATGGATTGGAAATTGGCCGATACGATGTGGAAGCGAGTTTTGTGGGCTATCAGCCGCAGCGGATTGCGAATGTGTTGGTGGCCTCGGGTAAATCGCAGGTGCTTACTTTCAGCATGCACGAAAGCCTGAAACAGTTGGATGGGGTAACCGTTCGTGCCACTTATGAAAATAACCGCCCCATGAATCAGATGGCGGGACTCAGTGGTGAAACCTTGAAGATTGAGTCGGCAAAATTAATGGCGGGTAGCATCGGTGATCCGGCACGTTTGGCCTCCACCTTTGCGGGGGTAACGACAGGCAATTTGCAGGACAATGGTTTGGTGATTCGTGGTAACTCACCGAAGGGCATGTTGTGGCGAGTGGAAGGCGTGGAAGTTTTCAACCCGAATCATTTGGCAGGTGGCAATGTTGCAGGCGGTGGTTTCGTTAATATCTTCGGCAGTAATATGCTGGCAAATGCGGACTTTCTGACAGGCGCATTTCCTGCCGATTATGGTAATGCCTCTTCGGGCGTAATGGACTTGCACCTGCGGGAAGGAAATGCCCAAAAGCGGGAGTACTTTGCACAGATCGGTGTGCTGGGCATTGAAACAGGTGCGGAAGGCTATTTCAAAAAAGATGGCGGAAGCACTTATAATATTGGAGCGCGTGTTTCTTCTTTGGGCACGATTGGCCGAATGTCGGGAAGTGAAGCGCCCGATTACCATGATGTTTCTTTTAATATGAAATTCCCAACGGCTAAAGCGGGCACGTTCAAGCTTTGGGGGATTGGTGGACAGAGTTCCAATTTCAAACCTAAATATGAATATCAGGAACAATGGGAAGAAGGCGTTTTGACCAAATACAAATACCCAAAATACGAGAATGATTGGTTTGAAAAAGACATGCATTGGGCGGTTGGCGCAACGGGTGTCAGTCATGAGATCAGCTTTAAAAACCGTGGGCATTTAAAGACAGATTTGGTGGCGACAGGTAATTTTTATTCCTACAAAACAAAATGGTACGATGAGGTGGAAGATCAATTCTATGACCATAACAATAATGAACTGAACGAATGGAAATACACCTTGCAAACCAATTATGCACAGCCGATCGGTCAGAAGGTAAAATTACAGACGGGCTTTACATTGGATCAGCTCGGTACTGATTTCAGAGTCGCTCAGCCAAAAGAAAAGAAAGCCGTGGTGGATACGTTGGCGAATTTCAAGGAGCAAACCACTTTTGCGCAAGCCTATCTGAATGGAACTTTTCAGCCCACGAATTATCTGAGCATTAATGCAGGGGTTCACTTGTCGCATTTTGGTCTGACAAATGAAACCACTATCGAGCCACGGATGAATACCGTCCTTGATTTGGGACATGGGCATTCGGTGGGTTTTGCTTATGGCCGACACAGCCAAAGGGAGCAATTGTCGATTTATTATACGCCCGATAGCTTGGGCAACCGTTTGAACGAACAGCTGAAAATGCAACAGGGCGACCATTATGTGCTGAATTATTCTTGGGCATTGAGCGACTATTTCAGTGTGAAGATCGCAGGCTTCTATCAGCATTTTTTCCATGTGCCTGTTGAGGCGGGAACGTCTTATTCGTTGGCGAATTTCAACAAGGAATGGTTGGTGGATCGTCCGTTGGTGAATACAGGAACGGTAACCAATAAAGGCATCGAGCTGACGATCAACCGCAGTTTTCACAAGGGTTGGTATTGGATGACGACCGCTACCCTATTCGATGCCCGATACACGGACGGCAACGGCACTGAACGCAACTCCAAATTCAACAATCAATATGTGGTCAATATGCTGGCGGGAAAAGAGTTCATCCTGAAAGGTCACAAAAAACAGAGGGTACTTGGACTGAACATCAAGGGGAATTTTATGGGTGGTGGCTACCACTCTCCGCTGTTGTATCAGGAGGCTATCGAAGCCAAACACCCTGTTTATGACCAAACGCGCGCCTTCAGTGTCAAGAGCCCTGACAATATCTTTGTGGATGCTTCTATTTATATCAAAACCAACCACAAACACTACACGAGCAGTTGGACGCTTGATTTCAAAAATGCAACCCTTTCCACAACCTACAATGGCTATAAATACAATATGGTGACGGGGCAAATGGATCGTTATGATCAATTCTTCATTCTGCCGTCTTTGGCTTATCGCATCGAATTTTAAATCCAAAAAAATGAAAAATATATTTCTATCCTTGTTGGTCGTTCTTGGCTTGTCGGCTTGTACCGAGACTTTTGATATTAAACCCGAGGGTGCCATGGAAAGTAAAACGGTTCCGTTGGAAAATATCGATTTGAACCGACTGATGCTCAATCATCACATTCACCTGAAAATAGCAACAGGAGAACAGCCCAACCTCAGATTAACCGCAGACAAAAATATCCTGCCCTACGTGTTGGTGCATGAGTTGGAAAATACGCTCGATATTCGATTGGCGCAAAGTGCCAATGTTTCGGAAGCTTATGAAGTTCAGGCGACTTTGGTGCTGCCCAAGCCGCTGCGATATGCACAGGCTTATGATTATTCTTCCATTGAAATCCTCAGCCCTTTTAATGCCGATTCGCTTGAAGTGTTATTGAGGAAACATGCTAATTTATCCGCAGAAGTCCATTCGAAATTCCTGAAAGCAACATTGGATGATTACTCAAAAATAAAGTTAGCTGGACATTTAAATGATCTGTCGCTTGATTTACAAAGCGGAGCGAAGGCAGACACTACTCAACTCAATATCAATTAATAAAAAAAGGTCAGCAAATCGCTGACCTTTTCTGTTTACAATCATCAGATGATTAATAATCAGATTGATTTTTCATCTTATCCGATTGATCCTTCATTTGATCGTGACCTTTATGCATCTCATCTTTCATATGGTCATGCCCCTTGTGCATCTCATCATTCATTTGATCATGCGCATCATCCATATGATCCTGAGCATTTTTCCTGTTTTCGCCATCGGGACACCCAAGTCAAAAATTGAATAATTCCGCTAATTTTACCTGCTCTGGTTGCAACAAAAGTACTTTGTTTATTTTGCTGCCATCTGACAGTGGAACTTGAATTTCATAAATGCTTCGAGCAATTTTGATTGCCTGTTCAGGACTTAGCCCTGCCTCTTTAATATTGAGCTGTCTCTCCAACTCTTTATGTACCTTATATGCAACAAAGGAAATGCAGATATGACTCTCAATTCTTTTTTGAATCCGATGGAATATAGGTCTAATTTTTAAGTCTGTCTTCGAGATACGAAAAGCTTTTTCAATTTTCCATAGTTCTCCATAATTGGCAATGATTTCATCAGAATTACCCTCTACGTTCGTTAAATAGCCTTTTAGGCCATCCCATTTACCATCTTCCTTGAACTTCTCTTCATCTAACTGCACCTTTACCTCGCCATCAAGTTTTAAATATTTGTTATAGCCTCTGTTATTGATATTGGACTTTGTAAGCTTACCTGATGCAATATTCTTCTTGAGTTTATCAAGCCCTTTTTGTCTGTTTTTACCATCCTTTTTGGCTCTTTTGTCAGAATATGTAATAATCAGCCTTAATCCATCAGGTTGAGCTATTTCAGCAGACTCTCCATTACCCAAAGTCAAGTTTAATATTTGGTCTTTGACTTCTTTGTTCATGTTCTTAATTCTTGCTCCGAGAATAAATCCATAGCCTTTATTAAGTAGTTCTTTTACATTTTTATTAGACATGAGCCCTGAATCAGCAACAACTACCAACTTGGTAATATTATATTTGTTGCAGAACTCATCCACGATAGGCAACATGGTATGCCCTTCAAACTTATTACCTTCAAATATTTCGTAAGCAAGTGGATAGCCTCCTCTACTAACCAATAAGCCCAGTACAATTTGCGGATTTTGATGTTTCCCCTCTTTTGAAAAGCCTGTTTTTCTTAAATCATCTTGATGATCTGTTTCAAAATAAAGAGTGGTTACATCATAAAATGCAATATTCACCTCGCCTTCTAAAACTTGTTTTGAGTGTTCGAAGCTAAGATGTTGTAATATCTCTTTATACTCAGAATGAACTTTATCCATTAGCCTGTAAACAGTATTGACAGACACATTCATTCCATGATTTAACGACCAATGCTCTGTCGTCGCAAGCTTGCTTACAGGGTATTCGATGCGAGAAAATACCAATCTTCGAAATAAGAGATCACCGACAAGATTAAAGCCTATTTCGTCATAAATGGAATTTAGCAGAAGATCAATGCCAACTGATTTGACTTGATCTATTTTGTCAAGGACCTGTTGAGTTTCGGTTCTTTGATTATCGAAATTAATGACAACCTGACCAGTCTGACCATGAATCCATCGATTTGCTTCATTTTTAAGTGCTAAAATCTCGTTTGGGTCAGCCGATGAGCCAAAAGTCTTAACAACTTTGTACTTTTTTGAGGATTTATAGATGACTTGGACACTGATGCTACCACTTTTATTGAGTTTTTCACGCACAAACATGCCTTAAATTAGGCAAAATTTAGAAACGGGACACCCACTTTTGACCTATTTTTATTGTAATCGATTGATTTTTAGGATGTAGCGAAAATCAGCCAAAAAAGGTGGCGAAGACAGGAGATGATTAATAATCAGATTGATTTTTCATCTTATCCGATTGATCCTTCATTTGATCGTGACCTTTATGCATCTCATCTTTCATATGGTCATGCCCCTTGTGCATCTCATCATTCATTTGATCATGCGCATCATCCATATGATCCTGAGCATTTTTCATTTCATTCTCCATATCTTCATCTGTGGCTTCAGGATCCATCCCTTCCATGCCTTCATCTGCATCGTGAACGATCGTATCACTGACCATCAGTACCATAGCCTGTTCCTGAATCTGATCAACTTTAACTGATTCATCTGCTTGTTTAGGCGTAAAAGCGAAGACAAAAGCAACCATTACTGCCGCTAATGCCATCATCCATAATTTTGTCGTTTTCATAGTGTTTAGTTTTAGGTATTCAATTTGTATTGTGCTCCAAAATATTGGGCAATCAGCTTGAACCTTAAAGCAATGGTGAGCATTTATTCAAATCACCACAAGGCAAGCCATTACCGCATCATCGGAAGTGTGTTAATCATCAGTGGGGTCCAACACTTTTATTCATGGTTCATGTCATTCCCCTGCTTGTTCCATGGGCTATGTCCCTGATCACCACGATCGTGATCCTTGTTTTCCATATGGCCCTGTCCATCACAATCCATTTTTACCTGTCCTTCGTGTTGCTCTTCTGGCCATTTTTGCAAGTGGTCCTGCCAGTCCTGAGCGGCATCATCTTTATTTTCTCTTACATCCCCCATCCACTCATGGCTTTCACAATGAGCATAGTACTTGCAATCTTCTTCCTTCTCTTTAGGAGTAAATGCAACAGCAAACGCAACAGCAACAACTGCCAAGGCCGACTTCCAAATACTTGACTTTTTCATAAGGTTATTCTTTTGGTAAATAGTTAGTTTCGATAAAATTACCAAAGTAATTCTACCTTCACACTAACAGGAGCTTACCCATTTTGTTCCTTTAAAATTAAATATTAGATAAGTAAAATAATTAATATTAATAATATTTAAACTTAATATTTTTACATAAAAATAGTTAATACCACCTAAAAAATTAGCTACACTAAACTTCATCTTGATATTATTAAAAATAAAAAGTTAAGATTTTTGCTGATTTCAGCACTTCGCTCCTACTTCGTTTAAAATATAACAATTTCCCCCAAATATTTTACTCAACAAATAAAATCAGCCCATTATTGTCTATTAAGTATATTTTATATAAATTTGAATCTAAATTTAATCTAAACTCAACAACACCTATGAAAAAGAATTTATTTGTAATCGCAGCTTTATTTTTAGCATTTTCATTCACCTCATGTAGTAAAGATGAAGTGGAAGAAGAAATTAACTGTTCTGCAAAAATAGCTGAACTCACAAAATTAGCGGAAGACGAAGACAACCTTAACTGTGAGAGCATGGGAGAGATTCTCAACCTGGTTGAAGAACTTAAGGGATGTCAGGAGTTCGAGGATGCAATTACTGAGGAAGGTTTCACTTATGAGACTTACCACTCAACGATTAAGGCGACCAAAGAGCTTATTTGTTCTTTAGAAGATCTTGCAAATTAAGTCGTACCTAAAACTGCGAAGTCGGGTGATTGGAATTGATTTTGAATTATTTTGCAACAACAGTAATGCTATTTGCTAAAAATAATCCTTCAGCACTTCTGCGATACTCCAGATTTTTGAAGCGGATTTTAAGTTTTAAACACGCGCATAAATTGAAGCGGCAAATATCATATTTGCCGCTTTTTTTTGGTACCCTAAATGTATAAATCTCAGGCGGATACACGAATCCTCCCGTCAGGAGACCATAAACATCCTTTTGAAAAATGCCTCTGAGGCTTCATAATGATGTTTTTTTAATTAAATTGAAGTGTTTTTTAATCTAATTTCAACCTTATGAGAAAAACATTTTTACTTTTCGCTTTTGCGTTCACTGCTTTGAGCTTCAGTGCTTGCAGTGTTGATGAAATCAAGGAAGACGTTAATTGCGTTTCCAAATTTGCACAATTCATTGCTATTGCGCCAAAGAGTGTAGAAGATCTGATCGACCTGAACTGTGATGAACTTACGAAACTCGTTACTTTAACCGAGGAGTTGAATGATTGTGATGACCTTAACAAGTTTCTTGCTACGCAGGACATCAGTTATGACGACTATAAAAAGGAGATCAACGGTGCCAAACAGGTCGTTTGCCTGATAGAGGCGATACCGTAAAAAATGCATAAAAAAAACAGCAGACCACAATGGCCTGCTGTTCTTATTTTAAGACTTTTGGTCTTTATTTCTTATGCTTCCAAAGCAGCCATACCTGGCAATACTTTACCTTCCATCATTTCCAACATAGCGCCACCGCCAGTTGAGATGTAAGATACTTGGTCACCGAAACCTAAAGAGTTTACAGCAGCAGCTGAGTCGCCACCACCAATCAATGAGAATCCACCGTTTACAGTAGTAGCCGCAACAGCTTTAGCTACTGCGATTGTTCCTTCAGCAAAGTTTTCGAATTCAAATACACCCATTGGACCATTCCAAAGAACAGTTTTAGAGTCTTTGATTACTTGAGAGAACTCAGCAGCAGCTTTTGGTCCGATATCCAATCCCATGTGTCCTTCAGGAATATCCATGTTATCTACTTCGATACAAACGCCGTCGTTAGAGAAACCTGTGTTCGCCAATGAATCTACTGGCAACAACAACTGAACACCTTTAGATTTTGCTTTTTCGATCAATTCCAAAGCCAACTCTAATTTATCCTCTTCACACAAAGAAGAACCGATGTTTCCACCCATTGCTTTGAAGAAAGTATAAGCCATACCACCACCAACGATGATGTTATCACATACTTCGATCATTTTCTCGATGATCAAGATTTTATCAGAAACCTTAGCACCACCCATGATTGCAGTTACAGGCTTTTGACCTTCTTCCAAGATTTTTCTTGAAGCTTCGATCTCACGGCCCATTGTGTAACCAGCAACTTTATCCGCCATGAATTTACCGATCACAGCAGTAGATGCGTGTGCACGGTGAGCAGTACCGAAAGCATCCATTACCCATACATCACCACGTGAAGCCAATTTCTTAGCGAAATCTTCATCACCTTTCTTCTCCTCTTTGTAGAAACGCAAGTTGTCAAGCAACATTACCTCACCTGCTTTCAAGTCAGCAGCCATGGCATCAGCTTCTTCTCCGATAGGGTCACCACCGAATTTAACCTCAAGACCTAACTTCTCAGACAAGTCAGCAACGATGTGCTTCAATGAGAATTTATCCTCGAATCCGTCTTTTGGACGACCCATGTGGGACATCAAGATCGCAGAACCGCCATCTTTAACGATTTTTTGTACTGTTGGAACCACAGAATTAATACGAGTGTAATCACGTACAGTCATATCTTCGTTCAATGGAACGTTCAAGTCAACACGAACAACGGCTTTTTTGCCAGCGAAATTGAAATTGTCTACTGTTTTCATAGTGTTATTTTCTGTTTGAAGCACTCCAATGAGCACTCCGTATTATGTTTCTATTTTATTAATAGCTATCCTTTAGCCGCCGATCTTCTCAGGCGGTCATTGATACCACGGCCAAGGCCTGTATCAGGGACTTGAGTCGTAATAATCAAATCGAGCTTTCTGCTATCGAGATAACGCAGCCCAGTGAATAAACGTGTGGCAGCCTCCTTAAGATCTCCCTTTACGGAAAGAATAAATTGATCTTCAGCAGCCACATCCTCCAAGCCGTAATCAAATCCTAAAATCCCCACTTTTTTTCCAGCATAGGCCTTCATCATCTCTTCAAGCTTCTCCCCTAATATCACTGGGCAAGAAGGCGAATAATGACTTTTCAGCATTCCTGGTGCGGAAGGATTTGAAGAGCTGTGCGCCTTAACCTGCACAGATCCTATCACGTCTTCGATTTGTTCAACTGACAATCCCCCAAGTCGGTAAATTGTCGGCATATTGTTTTCGAACCCAATAATAGTGGATTCAATCCCCACTTCACTATGACCTCCGTCAATGATGTAACTTAATTTTTCACCAAGTTGATCATCTACGTGCTGGGCAGTGGTTGGCGAGATGTAGCCAAATGGGTTGGCGGAAGGCGCAGCCAAGGGAAATTCAAGGCTTGCCAGCAACTTCAGGGTTTGTGGATGATTGGGAATACGCACCCCTACCCTTGGCAATCCACTAACGGTAAGCTCGGGAACATTGCTTTGGCGCTCCAGCAACAATGTCATCGGCCCTGGCCAAAATGCCTCAGCCAATGCATAAGCCTGCGCAGGAATATTTTGTGTAAAGCGCTCCACCTTGTCCATGGTGTCGGTATGACAAATCAGGGGATCGAAAGAAGGGCGATCTTTGGCTTCAAAGATTTTCGCCGCCGCCTGTGCATTCAAGCCGTTGGCGGCCAAACCATACACTGTTTCTGTCGGGATCGCTACCAGCTCCCCGGATTCCAACAAGCGCTTTGCTTGCGCTAAGTCCTGTCCTATTTCTGCCATTTTCTCGTTTAGTTTACTGCGCAAAGGTATAATAAAAATCCATTTTAACGCCAAAAGCCCTCCTGCAAAATAATCACTGAATATCTTTCAGGCTACTGATCCGTTGATACAGCAATGAAGAATTTTACTTCAGAACAAGGTTAAGCGCATGATGTATATCATTTTTTCAAATAGGACACTCATCAAGATTAAAATCAGATGAAAAAAAGTTATCTAAAAGTCCAAAAATGATTTATATTATCACTATATTAATAAGAAGACAATATTCAGTTAAAGCGATTTAATGAATTTTTGTTTACATTTGGATTAACAATTCCCCCTCATTGTTCAACACTCAATTTTTTTACTTATGAAATCAATTTTAAGTTTTGCCGTATTTTTACTTTTCATGTATCTCGGAACCCGGGATGGTGCAAGTGTCGCAAAGGAAAGTAGCTCCATTCAAAATGTAAACACAACCATCTGCAAGGCTGCGGATAACCCAACCGTTAAAGTTGAAAAGGTCGTGTTAAAAGAAAAAACAGAGAAAGACGCCAAGGCCTGCCTCCATAAAATAGACTAATTCGGTATTTGGGCATCTTCAAAGGTGTCCAAATCCTCCATATACACATCCATTACCCCATCAGCAGCACGGGAATACATTTTTGTAAACTTCTTCCCATATTCAAAATTCTCTTCTGTAAAGGAGATACGCTGCTGTACTACCTGCCCGTACACATCATCAAAGCCTTTCATAATTCCTAACAACTCAAAAGGCCGTTGCCAGTCCTGTGCCGAAAAATGATAGAAGGGACTGTCTTCATCAATTTCATGGACGATCGTCCAGTTATAAGGAAAAAACATAATTTCACTTCTTTCGAGTTTCAATTCCGCAAACACACTTTGATAAGTCCCCTGCGGTGTTTTCTTTTCAAACCTTGAAGCGATTCGAATTGAAACCTCCGACATGGCATGCCGACGGTTATTCACTACTCTAAACATCAGTGCTTTTGAATTATTCTTATATGGCGAAAGCAGCACTTTTTTAGAAATACGGAAACTCGCCTGCGGTCTGGAAAAGCGTGCAAAAAACAGTGCGGTAGTGATGGCGACAAAAAGAATCCCGACCAGGGAATCCAGGGTTGCAAAGATATTCGCCAAATGTCCCACTGGCGCAATTCCCCCATAACCCACTGTGGAGAAAGTCTGGAAGCTGAAGTAAAGAAAATAATAATACTGCTCGGCAGGCACCAAGGTATGGATGCCCGAAAAGTGCTCCACGCCAATGGTGTAAAAAATGGTGGCAAACATCAAGTTGATCCCCACCAGCATACTGGTACAGAAAACAAAAAATTTCAGCCAGGAAACCGACACCAGGTTTTGGTAGTGATTCAGTTCACGATCCCCATGATATCTCACATTGAATTCGCCA
The DNA here is from genome assembly GCF_036492425.1 of Persicobacter psychrovividus. Classification (NCBI taxonomy): domain Bacteria; kingdom Pseudomonadati; phylum Bacteroidota; class Cytophagia; order Cytophagales; family Persicobacteraceae; genus Persicobacter; species Persicobacter psychrovividus. The sequence goes on along the minus strand of NZ_AP025292.1, from coordinate 1,258,613 downwards.
TCCTGCCGCACCACGCGCCCAGTCTGTTTGGACTCCAGCGACAGTCCCAGATCTTTTTCTAATTTATTCCTTTTTAAAGCCATGAGTGATTAAGCATAAAAAAAGGGGATCCCTCCCCTTTTAAATCCATTCGTATTTTTTTCCGAGATAAGTTCTGACCGACGGCTTAACTATGAGCGTGTTTAAAAAACCTAATCATCTACTTCAGGTTTTGAGTTTTTAATACGCGCTAAAGCAATGGTCATCGACATGTGGAAATCGCTTTTCAGCAATCCACCTCACCATATCAGGGACTTAATATTTTCTGTTTAAAACTTCTGATAGAATGACCGCCTGTTTCAGCCCGCCTTTACTTCTAAGGAGTTTTTTTGTGGGTGAGGAAGGTCGGCTTGGCTTCTTTTTCTTGATCACAAAAACCTCCTCTGCTGTTTCTTCACCAATTTGACGATCACTTATCGACTGAAACCTTTCATAAGGATTTTCATCCTCGGCAGGCAATGCGGTAATCGGAGGTGTTTCTACTGGCAATTCGTCGATATCCTCTTCCCAAATGGAGGCTTCCTTATTTTCATAAAAATCGTCCTCATCATCAAAAAGATTATCCTTATCCTCAAAAGAATTTTGTGGCTTCACCTCAGCGGGTTTGCCCATCATTTCATTGAGCAATTTTTGAAATTCATCCTCCTGTTGTGCCGTTGAGCCCGATTCTTCTTCATAAAGCTGATCCGACGCTTGCGGCTTTTTTTTACCGAGTACCTTATAAATAAACCATAAAATACCGCCTATAATATATATCCAGGTGCCAAACTCATCCATAACCCATAAATTCAATTGAAATAACCTTTATACAGCAATTAAGTCAATTTGCCATCAGAATGCCAATATTTTAGTTAATAAATATAAGGATTTACAGTACGCCATCTTGCGCCTAAGCCGCCTTAAATGCTGCCCTACAGCTATAAAGGGTAAGAAACCATTTTATCTTTGACAAACCGCCACTGACCATCCGTTGTTTTCAGCTTATACTGAACCTGCGTCATGGTCCCATTTGCTTTGCCATCCTGATATTGTTGATAGCGATGTATGAGGGTATTTTCGACCAAAGCGTATTCATCATGACCATGAAAATTCGGATAAGCATCCGCAAAGTTTTCAGGGCGAGGAATTCCGATAGTCTCAACTTGTGCATCAGGGGTTATCAAAAAGCCCTTCACAGCCTGCTTCTCTCCCATACTGTAAACCATGATCGCCAGTGAACCATCCCCCGATAAGTTTTCCGATTCCATATTGTAAACCGTCCCCTCCACTGGAAATTGCAGTGTTTCGTTGCGCTTCTCGCCATATAGGGCGACAGACAGTTTTTGTCCCTCCTGTGCCATTTCAATTCCTGTACCTGCATTGAAAAAATTGCGGACAAATTGCCGAGCATCAAGGGTGGCAGCATCAAGGGATTTCACCTGTTCATAAGTTCCCGCAAGGCTTCCCCCGCCAGAACACACATACTGAAGTATACCAGCATCATCATCGGAGGCTGGCAGCACCTGAAGTTGTTGCCCACTGAATTTCAACAAGGCAGATTTGTCGTCAATGCGCACCCGCACCACATCGGGGCTTTCAATTTGCCCAAGACGGTCAAGCGTGCAGGTCGGCTTTTTTTTGTCTGCCCTGCTGCGGACTTTCACTTCAACCTGTCGTTCATTCACCTTCGAGATGGTAATGGCCAACCAGTCGGCACCGGATTTCCGCTGTTCGTAAGCATCCTTCAGCACAAAATCACCATAATGTGCCGGGTCAAGCTTCGACACCAACGCCTGCTGTTGCTGGGGCTGTTCCTTCTTATTTTGCTGATGTTGTTCCGTTGGGTTGCAAGAGATTAACGCAAACCCAAGGGCCAGCATGAGTGGGGTATTCTTCATGATCAGGAAAGATTTCTTAATTAAATTCCAATGTACCACAAAAGGCCCGATTTTCTACAGGATAAAAATGCTGATGCTTTCGATTTTCATAAAAAAAAACCTTCAATCCGAAGACCAAAGGTTTCAACAAATTTATTCGTACGTATATTCTTAAACAGACACGTTGTTTTCTCTTAAGGCTGCGTTCAAAGAGGTCTTTTTGTTGGTAGACGCTTTACGCTGCCCGATGATCAATGCACAAGGTACCTGAAACTCTCCCGCAGGGAATTTCTTCGGCAATGTTCCTGGAATTACGACTGAGCGAGGAGGCACATACCCACGGTACTCTACAGGCTCATCACCCGTAACGTCAATAATTTTTGTAGATCCTGTAAGGGTAACATTGGCACCCAAAACAGCTTCTTTTCCAATGCGGACACCCTCCACCAAAATACAACGAGAACCGATAAAACAATCGTCCTCGATAATTACCGGAGAAGCCTGTAATGGCTCCAAAACACCACCGACACCAACACCGCCAGAAAGGTGTACATTTTCACCCACCTGAGCGCATGATCCTACGGTTGCCCAAGTATCCACCATCGTACCCGAACCTACCCGCGCACCGATGTTCACATATGAAGGCATCATCACTACACCTGGCGACAAATAAGCACCGTAACGTGCCACCGCATGCGGTACCACACGAACACCCAAATCGGCATAATTGGTTTTCAGCTTCATTTTATCATGAAACTCCATTGGACCCGCCTCAAGCGTTTCCATTTTACGCAAAGGGAAATAAAGCACTACTGCTTTTTTCACCCACTCATTCACTTGCCAATCGTCGCCTACAGGCTCCGCAGTACGCAAAGTTCCTTTATCCAACATCTCCACAACCGTTTCAATTGCTTCGACCGTTTGAGGATCCTGCAACAAAGAGCGGTCATCCCAGGCTTTATCTATAATTGACTTTAATTCTTCCATGGCTTAATTATCGTGTTAGGTTATTTTAGACAGACAAAACTAATAATATCCATAATGGATAAAAATTACCTTTCCCTCATTTGGGTCAAAGAAACAAAAACCGACTGAATTTTTAAAAATATAACAGAAGATGTTATTTAAATACAGTGTTTTGTTTGATTTCAAACGCCGAATACTTAAATTATTAACTATGGCGTACTCCAAACCGCTACAAGACTTTTTAAGGTACCTTTTGGGCAGTAAACACTTGTTTGTTTCATAACACGATGTTACAAATCAATACGAAACATAACATTTCATAACTATTGCATTAAAAACCCTTAAGTTTACCTCCACAAACAGAAAACAACAGGATATTACCCCCAACATCAAATGAATGCATTATTGAAAATCAGCCCAGTATTCGTACTGGCCTCCCTGATGATTATGGGCCTCGACGTACTGCTGGCAGCGCCTATCGCGACCCTTTACGCCTCCATCATCGCTTATTTTACCGAAAAAATCTCCTTTAATAATATACTGAAAGCCGCCGTAGACAACGTGAAGGAGATGCAGATGGTCTTCTTCATCCTGATGGCTGCTTATGCCATGGCGGAAGCCTTTATGGCCACGGGCGTGGGTGCATCGATTATCAATATTGCCCTGAACATGGGGATTACGGCGCAAAGTATTGCCGTTATTGGTCTGTTGGTTACTGCCATTCTTTCCATTGCGACAGGGTCAAGCTGGGGAACATTTGCCGCCTGTGCACCCGTATTTTTATGGCTGAATCACATTCTCGGCGGACACGTCGCCCTGACCATCGGTGCTATTGCCGGCGGGGCTTGTTTTGGTGACAATATCGGACTGATTTCCGACACTACCATTGTCAGTTCCGGCATTCAGAAGGTGGAAGTTATGGACAGAATCCGACATCAAGGCGTATGGTCAGCATCGGTACTGGTCCTCGGAGCATTGACCTTTGGACTGGTGGGCTATTTTATGGATCTGCCTTCCACCACCGCAAACGCCGTCTCGGCCATCAATGCTATTCCGGAATCTGCCTGGACCGCCCTGGCATCGGAAAGAGCTTCCGCAGTCGCCTTGCTGGAACAGGTAAAAACTGGAATGCCGTGGTACATGACCATCCCGCTGATATTGGTACTGGTTGCGGCAGTCAAAGGCTTGCCAACCATCGGCTGCCTGTTTATCGGTATCCTGAGTGCTTTTGGTTTTGGGCTCCTTCAGGGAACGGTCGTTTCGCCGGAAGCTTTCGGGAAACTGGTTTTTGAAGGATTCTCCAATGCCGGCTCGTGGGTTATTGTAATGATGATGTGGGTGGCCGCATTCGGGGGGATCATGCGTAAAATCAATGCTTTTGAGCCCATCTCCAAACTGGTGGTTTATTTGGTCAGAAATGTGCGTCAGTTGCTGTTTTGCAATGGGGTGTTATCCATTCTTGGGAATGCTGCTTTATCTGATGAAATGGCACAGATTGTAACTGTCGGGCCGATGATAAAAAACCTGGTAGATGAAAACGTCGAAGGCGAAGAAGCGGACCTTTACAAATTACGCCTCCGTAATGCCACCTTTTCTGATGCCCTCGGGGTATTTGGTTCACAACTGATTCCTTGGCATGTTTATATCGGCTTCTATGTCGGGATTGCCTCGGCGGTTTACCCAAAGGAATTTTATAATTTCGACCCAATGGACATCATTCAGTACAACTTCATGGCCATGATTGCTGTGGTGACAATCCTGACCTTGACCATTACCGGCTGGGACCGCTTCGTGCCCCTTTTTGGTTTGCCGAGTGAGCCAACAGTGCAATTAAAAAAACAACCACAATCAAATATACCTCAGCAGGAACCTGCCCAGGAAACTGCTTAAACAAAGCCCTCGAAAGGTGATGCCAACCGCATCGCCTTTTTTTATTGACCTGATTTTTCCTGAAAACAAAAAACAGATGGCAAAATGATCCCCAGCAAGCCTGGAGCTCATTTCTACCCTATCCATCTCATTTCCTTTTGATAAGCCCCTGCCTGTGCCTAAACGGCATAAAATAGCACAAAAATAATAGGGCTGACCTTTTTATTTGTGGGGACTAATGTATAATATACACCAAATCATTATTTGAACTATGAGCGAATTAAAGCAACATTTACAAGCCCATTTCGGCTTTGATACTTTTAGAGGTGGACAGGAAAAGGTTATTCAGACTTTGGTAGACAGCGAATCTGCTGGGGCAATCTTCCCGACAGGCTCTGGTAAATCACTGTGTTATCAGTTACCGGCGGTTTTGTTGCCGCACCTGACGGTGGTCGTTTCTCCCTTACTTGCTTTGATTCAGGATCAGTTAAAGTTCTTAAACAAAAACAATATTCCGGCCTGCCGTATCGATTCCACCCTCAAACCCAAAGAGGCAAAAAAAATTCAGGAAGACTTACGTGCCGGAAAATACAAGGTATTATTCATTGCCGTGGAACGCTTTAAGAATGAGCGCTTCCGACAGTTTCTCCATGAATTGCAGCTTTCATTGCTTGTAATTGATGAGGCCCACTGTATTTCGGAATGGGGGCACAATTTCCGCCCTGATTATATGAAAATTCCGCAGTACATGAAAGACTTCGGATTTCCGCAGGTGCTGCTCCTTACCGCCACTGCCCCTCCACGGGTTTATGAAGATATGGCGGCAAAGTTCAATATTCCGCTCGACAATTTTTCAATTACCGGTTTTCATCGCCCCAACCTGATCTTGAAGGTGGAGCCACATGAAGAGGAAGAACGACAGGCGAAACTGATTGAATACCTCAAAGACCATGATCAGGATTCGGCGGTTGTTTATGTTACTTTGCAAAAAGATACCGAACGACTTTCTTATTATCTGAAGGAAGCGGGCATCAATTCTACTGCCTTTCACGGCGGGATGCTCAACGATCAGCGAAAAGATATTCAGCAGAAATTCATGACCGGTGAAATCACCGTAATAGTGGCTACCATCGCCTTTGGTATGGGGATTGACAAATCTGACATTCGCCATGTCATTCACTATCACCTACCCAAATCGATTGAAAACTATTCACAGGAAATTGGTCGTGCCGGCCGTGATGGCAAAGACGCCCAGTGTATTATGATGGCTGATGCCACCCAGTTGCCCGTGCTTGAAAACTTCGTTTACGGCGACACCCCAGACAAAGAATCTGTGGCAAGGGTATTGAGGTCCATTAAAAGAGCGGAAAATAACCTTTGGGAGCCCCAGGTTTATGATCTCTCCTTCAATGCCAATTTCAAACAAACGCCCCTGCGCACCTTTTTGGTATATCTTGAAAATGAAGGTCTGCTGACCCCTTCTCACTCCTACTATGCCGAATACAAAGCCAATCCGGTGATTCTGATGGAGCGGATCACACGCCCAATGGATGCCGAGAAAAAAGCCCTGACGGAAGCCATCTTCAAATACAGCCCTAAAGCCAGAATGTGGTACACCATTGATTTTGAAAAGATCAAGCAGAATTTCCCTGCCGGCGATCGCTTTAAAATTATTGAAATTCTGGAAGAGCTTGAAGAGCAAAATGTAATGAAGCTGGAGGCCAAAAAACTCAAAGAGGCCTACAACTTGCACATTCCTGAAGGGGTGGACATTGAAGATTTCACTGACAAATACGATCAGATGTTCCAGGAACGTGAAGCGACGGAAATTCAGCGCCTGCGTGACCTGATGGCTTTCTTTCAGGGAGAAGGTTGCCTGAGCAAAAAGCTTTCCGCCTATTTCGGGGAGGAAACTGACTGGGATGAGTGCGGTAAATGTTCTTACTGTGAAACAAAAAAGGCGGCTGATTTCCCTGCATTAGCGGAAATTACGCCAATTGATGAGGCATTCAATTTTGAGGAGGTCTACAACAAATCACTCAAAACCCTCGACGAAAAACACATTACCCCAAGATACCTCGCCACTTTCCTGGCCGGTATGGCCATGCCAAAATTCTCCCGTATGCGGAAGAAAAAAGACGGTGGTTTTGGCGTACTTGCCGATTACCCTTTTGCTGAAGTAATTGCCTGGGTAGGCAGTGGGTTGGAGAATCGAGCGTCATAAATATTATATTTTATAGCATATTAATCGCCTTGGTAATAAACCAAGGCGATTTTTTTTGACCATCACTTAGCAACCACAAAAGGGAAACACTTCTTGCACAGCCCGCCACGCCAAAATTGGTTGTCATATTTTTTTGGCCACTACCCCCCCTAACCAAACAGGCTTCTCCACGATCGCTCAGCTTCAAGCGCAAAACAATCATTCGCCCCCCTGCTACACCTTAGATTCTGATCCGCAATTTAAAGCTTAAAATATCCTACAGCGTAACAGAAATAAAAATCGCACATAATCCCCTGACTACCTGCTGAGTGAGTAAAATCCAATTCGATTCCCCAAACAAGCAGCGCTCCCACTGATAACATTACTGTTCGAGGAAATCAATAAACCTCTATCAATTCCCTACTCCCCAAAATCAGGCCCCACGAGCTATTACTATATTTATTCATTCGTTTGAATTTTAGCGGATACCACCTATGCTTACCTGAATAACTGTCATATTATCAAAAAGTCAATTAATGCACTTAGTGTATCATAAAGTGATATTTAATCTCTTTTTTACTTGATTATTACTGTTTTTTATTAATTTAGCGATTAATTACAACCTTTTTTAAATCAACCTATAATGAGATTTTACAAAAACAACCTATTCTTAGGACTGGCTCTTTTCCTATCGCTTTTTATCTCTAATGCCATTGCGCAAGAGACAACCACAGAAGAAAGCACTGCGCCAGCTATTCAAGAAGAATCTATTTTCGACAAAGGAGACCTTCGTGTAGGCTTTAAAGTGGGCTTGGCGGTACCATCTTACCGTTTCAATGGCGCACAGGACGGCTACACTACTGAAGAAATGTTGAGTGGTACAGCAGGTCTAGTTTTTGAGCAGTTCTACAATAAATACTATTCTTACAAAGTAGAATTATTGTACGCTTACAGAGGACAGGTTCAGTCGATGGATATAGCCGGTCTTAAAGTAAAAGAAGAGTTTATCCAACATGCAGCCGAATTGCACATCATGCCTGTCGTTTTTAAATTAGGCACAAAAGGTATTAGTCCATTCATCGGTTTCGGTGGATACGGGGCTTTGTTGGTGGATAACACTTACAAGTTAAATGGCATAAAAGCCGATGATCTTGGTCCTGAAGTTACAGTTCCTGAATTCAAGAAAATGGATTTTGGCCTTTCTTTCAGTGGTGGTTTTTACATCAACAAGTGTCCAATTGATATCCGTTACCAAATGGGCTTGTCGAACTTATTTAACGGTCTTGAAGACAGTAACAATATGAAACATCAGAGTATTGTAGTATCAGTGACACTTTAATCAGGAAGTGATAAGAATAGAAAGGCTCAACATTTAGTTGAGCCTTTTTTTATTTTGAGCATTTCATCCCCCCTACTCAATCGGCACCAAACATTGCACCGCCTTTAACCGACAATCCTGTAAAGGCATAATTCATTATGTCTCACCCCTCGGTTTTATTGTAATATTATTTTCCACGGGTTGCACCCGAGGCTATTGAAAATGCACCCTCGGCACACTCCTATCGCGAGAGTCCCTCTCGTGATAGCCAATGATTATTCTGTAAAGGCATAATTTATGGCATCTCACGGCTCAGCTGTATTACCTATTATTTTCCACGGGTTGCCACCCGAGGCTATTGGAGATGCACCTTCGGCGCACCTTTCTGGTCGTTAAATTCTATTCCACCAAGGTTGAAACCTTGGCCTATCACCGTCAAACCCATTAAAATGGGTTAGGCCTGCTTTTCAAATGAATACCCCAGTTAACAAAAAGGTTTTATGTCTGGGGAAATTTTTACCATGAAATCCGCATCAAAAATCCTATCGCAGGAGTCCCTATCATGATAGCCAACCCATCCTGTAAAGGCATAATTTATTATGTCTCATGTCTTGCATCTCTCCTTAATTACCACCCAAGACTGTAATTTCAAAACCGATTTTTAATAAACTTAATTAGTAATCTCGGTATAAACAGGAATATATTGATAAGAAAATCTACCCTCTTTTTCAGCCTACTATTAGGTTTTAAATTATAATATGCCACCCAAAATAAAATACAAGAAAAAAATAAGTAAGTATAACCAGATGTAACCTTGTAATTTTGTGTTAGCCCATCAATCCCCGAAATGGTTATATCATTCCAAATCATATAAACTCCGCAAATCAATGTTGATACGGCTATCAAAAAAATGGAATCTACTTCTTTCCTCATATTTAATTAATAATTGGTAATGGTGTGATTTTTCGCTCACCTTGTTGAAAACTCTTGAGATGCTCTTCTATTATCATAATAGGGGAAGGCCCCATTAATAACTCTGCCACCCTAAAATATTGTGTAGCTTCCTCAAGAGGTAAAGCATTCCAATTATCTAAACCACCTGCATTTTCAATTGCTCGATTCCGAACTTGGCCTATCACCGTCAAACCCATTAAAATGGGTTGGGCTTGCTTTTCAAATGATTGCCCGCAGTCAACAAAAAAGTTTGATGTCTGGGGACATTTTTACCATGGAATACGTGCCAACCTGCTTTAGCAGGTTTAACGCTGTTAGGCCATTGCTTTAGCTGTGGTGAAAAAAAACCACCCCAAAGAGGTAGGGACGTTGCATGCAACGTCCGTACAAAAACATTTTTGAGCCACCATGAGGTAACCAAAGATTACCGCTCAGGAACCTATCTTGGTAGCCAATTCATCGTGTACAGGCATAATTCATTACATCTCATGATATGTATCACACCTTTAATTTTCATTAATATAGAACCTAAGGCATACCTCAATCACTAATCACATAATGTTCATTGAGATAATTAGCAATAAGGCCAAATATGGCAAATAACGAAAACATAAAAATTAAACAAACTATGATGGAAACAAGACAACCCTCCGGTCCGTCAATCTTTGCTTCCTTTGTTCGATCTCCTCTATATATAACATATCTAATAAATAATTTATTTAATAGCTGCCAACCCCCAAATCTCGCAAACCATATAATTAGTACTAGAAACATCAATACTAACTCTTGATCCAAAGGTAATTTCCCGAAAATACTTGGATCATTCATTGAAACTGTAGTTTTTCATTTCGTTATAATTATGCTTCCAATCCGTTTCGGTAATCACTTGATGTGCCCCCATTTTAACTCCTTCAAAAGTATAATCTACTATACCTTTTGGTGTAAATGGATTAATCAAAAAAGATGGTGAAGCAAGGTTAAGGAATGGCTTTCCTTTTCCTCCTAATCCTACAAATGTTAAAGCGGAATTGAGTGCAGCACTCCCATCCTCTAAACCTTCTAATCTTCTTGATTCAATGTAAAAATTTGAAAACTCTCTATCAATCGTAATTTGATTATAACCTACAGCAAATTCATACTTACCAAATTTTATTGACTCCGCATATAAGTAAGAACGATCCGTAAACGCACTTTGCACACCATCTAAAATCACAGTTCCAACTCCTACTGCATATAAAATTCCATTAGCAGAACCTTCAAGCCATCCACGTACAAACTCATTAGCCAGAACATTTCCCGCATTACCCCTATCCCCATGCCAATCTAAGACTGCCGCTACTTCAAAAATACTCGCTTTATTATCTGTTAAATAAAATAACCCTTCTTGATGTCCCGTCAACTCCCTATCAAACATGACTCTTGAATAACCGCCTTCATCAAAATAATAATACCAATCCTCTCCATCAGGACCCACCCCATTCACAGGATTATTCCCCATCCCCACATAGCCACTCGCAAACTGCCTTGCAGGATCCACCACCATCCAACGACCGATCACGGGATCAAAAACTCGGGCTTCGAAGAAGTTGAAGTTCGTTTCCCCATCTTCTTCTGCGAAATCTCCTTGGTAACCGAAGCGGGTGTCTTTTCCTTCTTTATTGCTATCCATCTGCAAACCATAAGGATAATAATCACGCCATTGATCGGTGGTGAGGCTTGCGCCTTGCCAATAAGCACGGGCACGAACGGAACCTAAATGGTCTTTGAACTCAAAGACGTTTTTACTGAACGTATCATCAGTCTCTACTAAACGCACCCCCAATCGGCCACTGCCATAGAGTGGGATCTCCTTTTGGTTGAGGTCTTGATCATAGATCGCTACAATATTTCCTGATGCATCTCGCATGTAGTATTCGGTTGATTGAGCTTCAAAATTAGTCTTTTTCGCACGGAATCCAAGGGTGTTGTAGTGATAGCTTGCAAGTGGGTTGCTCCGCGACGTGATGTTAGTGATTTTTCCTGATGCGTTGTATTGGAATGGATGTGCCGAAGGTACATTTCCAATAGCCTCGGATGGCTACCCCTGGGAATTAAACCATGGGATAAAAGTGAGCCGTGAGACATAATGAATGATGCCTTTACAGGATAATGGTTAGGCTATCACGAGAGATGACTCTCCGATAGAGCAGGATTCCCCCTACTCAATCGCCACCAAATATCCCGCTGAATTCAGCACATAAGCCTTTCGCTCATACAAGCACGGAACAGACTCCTCCACCTTGTTTTCCATTTTCACCTTCCACAGAATATCGGTAGTACCATCGCCATTGCCTTTGGGTTTGACACAATAAAAGTAAGGCGAAGCGGTAGAGGCAAAATACAAGCGATTGTTATTACCAATCACAGGACCGGTCAGGCCGCCACCACCATCGAAGGTCCATTCGATTTCTCCTGTTTTGGCATCGGCACAGAAGATCTGATTGTTGATCGGAATTCCCCCGATACCTTGTCCATTGAGGCAGGACAAATACACTTTACCATCATGGTAGCCGGGCGTTACGTTGTACATTTTTCCCTGCAGAGAAGGAGTCCATTCTACCTTTTTGGTTTCGGGGTTCAGCGCACGGAAAGTACCACCACCTACGGGAAGGAACAGCTTGCCATCCCCAGCAATTGGCGCCCCACTGTCTGAACCGCCTCCTAATTGAAACTTCCATTTCAGCTTTCCTGTCGCCTTATCAAATTTGTACATATAGTGATCCCATCCACCGAAATAAACATCATTGCCCAAGATCAAAGGCTCGGTACAGGTAGATCGTTCGGTTCGGTAGCGCCACAAAATAGCGCCATTATCGGCACTCAGGCAATTGACATAACCATCAACACCAGGCACAAAAACCCTCTGATTCGCAACATTGGCACTACCCCATACCCAACCGATGCTTTGTGTCCACAGCTGTTGGCCCGTTTCTGCATTCAAACAATAAAAGCGGTCATCACCACCTTCTTGTCCAATATAGATTTTACCGTCATTAATTACGGGCGCACCTGAAATAGCTCCGGTGATTTCAAATCGCCACAGGATTTTACCACTTTGAGCATCCACCGCCTGAACAAATCTTGCAGGGGAACCAATGTAGATTTTACCATTATTCGCCGTCGGCTTGGATTCATAATACGCCCCTCCAGCGATCTGATCCGTTCCGATATATTGCCCATCCTTTTTGAAAGCATTGATGATCGAATGTTCCCAAAGCTTTTTGCCATTTCGGACATCCAAAGCGTAAGCCATCAGATGACCGTCCGTATAAATCGCTTTACCATTTTTGATCTTCACCTGACTGAAGACCTCATGCTCGCCGACCTGTTTTTTCCATTTGGTGATCAACTTTTTACCCGTCCATTCGAATCCATAAGCCTTACCAGAGAAATCAACAGTTACCAAATCATTTCCATCAACCCCAATACCTGCATAGCTGCCATCCTCAAGTGTGGTTTTCGCCAGGAGGGTTCCGCTCATTGCATCCAGAATATACAGGTGTTTTTGTGCCGAACTAATGGCTACACTTTTACCATCGGCAGTAAGCACAGGAGCCGAGAATAATTTGGAAAAATGTCCCGTAGCTCTTTCAAGCTTGGATTTCCAATTCAACTTCCCTGTCTGTCGATCCACCGCATAAAGCCATCCCGTATTCGAACTAAAATAAACCACTTTATCGGTTACCAGTGGATTCTGATTCAACTCACCATCGGCCTGAAACTCCCAAGCGATGCGCTCCTCAGAAGCAGGACGATACCACTGATCCGCTTTCAGGCAATAAAACTGACCAGTCGCATTTCCCACAAAGATTCGGTTGTTATCCAAAACGGGATCGCTGAAGAATGGTCCAATATTGAAATCCCACAATTTCTTACCCGTTTTTGGATTGCGACAAATCACCCGATTGAAAGGCTCGCATAATGGGGGACGTCCTTCGATGTCATGCATGGCGTATGGATAAACAAGGAAATTTTCGTTCACTGCCAAAGGCGCCGAACCCATCCGATAGTCCACATGACCTACCAGAAAACGATCGACTTCTTTGCCCGAGTAACGGTTGTATTTGACAATATATTTGGTTGCTCCACGATTTCCACGACTCCCCATCTGTCGCAAGAAAATATGATCGCCTACAATCTCAGGTTGTGAAGCCATCGCAGGGGCAGAATACAACTGATCGCCTTGAAGTTTGGGCGTATGTTTGAACACCTCATGCACGTTTCCGGTATTCACGTCCATTTTCCAGAGCATATTCCGCATGCCTGGGCTGACCAAATAAAGGGTATCTCCGTCAAAAGCGGGCGATGAAGTCCAACGAATACTCACCGGAGCACGCCACGCCAATTTACCCTTTACCGGTCCATCGGCACCCGAAAAACCCGTGCGCTGGGCATCTCCACGATAATCTGCCCACGGTAAATCGGTAGGCGCATCGGTAAAAGTAAGGCGTTCCTCCCCTTGCTGATGCGCATAACCGACCGATTCCGGATTTTCAGAAAATTGACGTTGCAATTCCTCCAATATTTGGTAGCCCCTTCCTGCAATCTCACCTATCTTTTTGATGTCAGCAGCAGTATAAACCTGTCCTTCCAAGCCCTGAAAAACGGGATTCCATTTCGATACCCGACGCAATTCCAAGTCCACCTGCTCGTATTCAGCGCCCAAATAAACACCTTGCTGTTGAAGCGCAACTGCCCAAAGTTTCATCAGCAAAAGTCGCTTGGCATAATTGCTTTCGTCGGTGGGCTGAACGTTGATTTCCTTGCGCACAGCATCAATCTCGGCATCGCCAGAAGATACAAAAGGTACGGTATCCGCCCATAAAAGGCGGGGTAAAAGTAGAAGGGCGAGAAGTAGGTTGAGCGGTTTCATTGTTTGATTTTTATGTAAAAAAATTAGTGGGAAATGATTGGTTGAAGATAGGCGCCTATGACCAGCAATAGAATTTTTGTACCTATCGATAGAGGCTGTTACACAACAATAATCTGATTTTATATCACGAAATTTTATTTGGCCACTCTACGGGCAGACCTGTGTGTCTGCCCAAATCATCATAAATTTTGTTTGGTTTGGATACACACAAAGGTGCATCCGTACAGCTCACGAAATAATCTTTTGTGCTAAATTCATAGAACTGAGTTGCGCAACAGCCCCCTACATTTATTGCTCTATAACTCTTTTCTCCTCCACATCCACAAACAACACCTGATTGGTGCCATGTTGAGGAAAAGCGAGGCGTTGTTGTTCCCCTGAAAAATCAGGATCCGTCGGGTGACTCAATCCCTTGATCAAAATGCTTGGACTGAAGTCCTTATCCACTTTAATCACTTCTCCTGAAGCCCAATCGGTAATGTAATAATTTCCATTGCCTTTGGTGATGCCTTCCAAATTGCCCAGTTCGACCAATTTATCAGACAGTGGCTCAATGGTCTTTTTCTTGAGATCCACTCGTAGCAAATCCCCTTTTTTCGAGGTGTCAAATCCTTTGCCTGGAATCAATTTCCCCCACGATGCCACCACCAAATAACCATCTTCCATATACAGACCATCGGGTGCTTCAAGGCGTTCTGATTTCAAAAATAGTTTAACTTTCTTTTTCTTAGGAATGATGCGGAAAATCTGATCGCCGAAGAAATCCGACACATACAAATCCCCATTTTTTGCCAAGGCAATATCATTCAAAAATTCCCCTTCAGGAATCGGATAAAAGGCAACCTGTTTTCTTTGGGCGATATCAATCTGACGAACACCATCACGATCTACGGCATACAAATACTGATCGTCGGAGATCATGCCCGAGATGGCATCAAAGCCTTCTTCAAAACCAATCCAAACCGGATCAATCACTTTTCCCGAAGCATCGAGACGGGAAATCCAACTGTAGCCATCACGGTCCAAAGAGATTCCACCACCCAAATTTGAAACAAACCACTGCTTCGTTTTGGCATGCCACAACACCTGATCGGGTGCATCATAAGCCTCAGTGGGTGGTGCATTTAATTGATTCAACCACGATTGATATTGCTCCATTGAACCTTTCAGGTATTGGTCGGGGGCTTCCTTGATTTGATGATTGATAAAACCAACGGCCCCCTTATATTCAATTTCTTTCAACGCTTTAAGCATTGGATACAAATCAAAATTACCCCGATAAAGCGCCATGATGGTACTATTTTCCAAAGTCATCGGCGTCGAACGATCCACCTGACGATCACTGCCGGCAATCGTTACATAAGCCAAATGATCTTTGGCTTTTTTAATAATTTCTGGCAATCGACCTCCATTACCTGAACGGATCTCATGACAGGAATGAATCACCATATTCACATTTGGGCGATCCATCTCCTCGATATAGGTCAATGCCTCTTCTGCAGTTGGGATATTATCATCCGAATGCGGATAGATGGTCATCACCACGTTTTTTTGCTGACAATAATCCGCCACCCTTTCCAATAAAGCCAAAGTTTCTTCATGAGGCATCATCACATCCCGACCGATGATAAACCAAAAAGCAGTCGGTGTGCCCGAAACCTGATCCACCACCTGTTTCCAGCCCTCTCTCACTTTTTCCGGATCATGATGATTATAGCGGAAAAACACCGCCTGAATTGGGAAATCCTTATCCGCCTGATCAAAGTAAGGCGAAAGGTCGATCATCTGCTTGCGGTTGTTTGCCATCAGCGCCACGCCTTTATAACCGTATTTTTTCAACATGGCTTTTTGCTCTTTAACAGGCAATTTGTTCAGCCCACCGAAGTTATAAACATACATGGGCCAGTCGGCTTGAAAGCGCTGAGCCATTGTCATTATTGGTAATAGGAAGAGTAAAATGATTAGGTTGACTCTTTTCATAGTATGGTGTGTTTTATTTGTTTCTTTATGGAATTGAGCCGTAGATAGAAATCTACAACCAGTTATCACACTTTATTTGATGAATCCATAACAGTAAGCGGCAAACAGCTTATCGCTATCGCGAGAGTCCCTCTCGTGATAGCTCTTACCCGATTTTTCCTATCACGAGACAGAGTCACGCGATAGACTAACCTCAAGGTGTTATGCACTCTTATTTGATCGCATACAAAAATCCGCCACTGCTCAGTACATAAGCGCGATTCATATACAGCGCTGGTACCGACTCCTCCACCTTGTTCTCCATTCGGACTTTCCACAACAATTCTCCTTCTTTGGATAGACAATAAAAATAGGGATTGGCTGTAGCCCCACTGTAAATGCGATCGTTGGAGCCGATCACAGCACCGGTCAATCCACCAGCTCCATCGAATTCCCATAGTTTCTGCCCGTTGTCCTTATTCAGCGCATAGATTTTATTTTTCACAGGAACGCCTCCTAAGCCCTTGCCGATCAGTTGGGAAATGTACACTTGCCCATCATGCACCCCGGGAGTAACATTGAAAATCTCGCCATCGAGCTGAGGTTTCCACAGGACTTCCTTGGTCGTGGCATCCAAGCAACGGAAAGATGCACCACCAACAGGGAGGAAAATCTTACCATCTTCACCAACGGGAGCCCCTGAATCTGAGCCACCACTGAGCTGAAATTTCCACAACAGGTCGCCGTTCTCTTTATTGAATTTGTACAAATAATGATCCCAGCCACCAAAGTAAACCGCATCACCCATCACCAAGGGTTCCCCACAGGTAGAGCGGTCGGTACGGTAACGCCAAACAATGTTTCCATTTTCGGCATCGAGGCAATAGACATAACCATCAATGCCTGGAGCGTAGATCTTTCCATCAGATACATTGACTGATCCCCAAACCCAGCCGATATTTTGTTTCCATAGCACCTTACCACTTTTGGCATCCAAGCAGTAAAATTCATCGCTACCACCTTGTTGGCCAATATAAATTTTTCCATGATCAATCACCGGCGCACCTGAAACCGCACCTGACAACTCCGTCTTCCAAACGGCGTCACCACTCAGCGCATCAATACCATAAACAAAGCGTGAAGGCGTACCAACGAACACCATGCCCAAGTCTGCAGTTGGTTTAGACTGATAATAGGCACCAGCCGCCAACTCATCGGTATGGATACGCTCCTTTTCCTTATTATAAAAGCTCTTCAGGAAATCGAACTGCCACAATTTTTCTAATTGAGGATTAAAGGCAAAGGCCGTAAAGTTGGCGTCATTAGCTACCAAAACCCCATTAGCATAAGCCAAATCAGCAAAGAATCGGTGATCTCCTACTTTTACTTTTTTCAATATTTCAGCTTGTGCATTCAATTGATGGAGATGTCCATCCATCGTCATCACATAAGTCATCTTTCCGATCTGAATAGGCTTGGACCTTACCCAATCCGAAAGTTCTCGGGAAGCTTCAATTGCTCCATTCTTTTTATTGATAAAATAGATCAATTGATCAGCTCCACCGACATAAAGTCGATCATTTTCAACATTAATTTTACTGAAAAATCGATGGGTATCCATGGTGATTTTACTGATTTGCTTCTCCCAAACCAATTGTCCATTATATTTATTCAGGGCATAAACCCAACCTGCGTTATCCGAAAAATACAAATTAATTTCATCCGTACTCACGGTCTGATTTACAGCACCTTTCGCCTGAAATTCCCAAGCAATACGCTTGGAAGAAGCTGGCACATAATGTCCTTCGAGATTCAGCGCATATAAGGTACCGGAAGTGGTGCCGACATACACTAATTCCTTATCGATATGAGGATTACAAAAGGTCGTTCCGATGTTGAAATCCCAATGTGTATTTCCTTCATAATCTTTACAAATAATGCGATTGAAAGCCTGAGCAACAGGCGGTTTTTCTTCAATATCATGGTGGGAGAAAGGAAAAACTACATATTTATCATTGGCATCAAAAGGCGCATAACCCGCACGGTAATCAATATGTCCGGCGGTAATTTCCTTCGTAACCTTTCCCGATTTTTGATCAATCACCACAATATCCTTGGCATCGCCCTTGTTACCACGACTTCCCAATTCCCGCATTAAAATTTTACCATTGACCAAAACAGGTGTACTGTTCAGTGCTGGCGTTCCATAGAGTTGATCCACACGCAGGTTGGCTTTTTGCTTGGTTTCATGAATGACTTTTCCCGTTTTCAAATCGAGGGTAAACAGCATGTTCCGCATACCAGGCGAACACAAATACACTTTATCCCCATCAATCAAAGCCGAAGATTCCCAAGGTAAACCGACAGGAAATTTCCAATCAACCACACCCTGAGTGGGACCAGGCGCACCCGAAAAGCCTGTTCTTTGCGCATTGGCGCGATAGTTTGGCCATGGTGTTTGATTTACGGAGGCTGTATTCGTACCTACTGAAGCGACCAACTTTTGGCTTTCATTTTCTTCGGTCAAATGGTTTTGAATACTGTCCAAAATACCCAATCCCTTTTGCACCGTAACTGCATATCGCTTTTTATCAACATCAGACAACACCTTTTCCGCTCCTCCGGTAAAAACAGGATTGTAATTATCCACCGCCCGAAGACTATCATCCACCACAACATAGCCATCACCGAGATCAGCCCCTTGTTGCTGTAAAGAAGTTGCCCATAACTTCATCATCACGCCCCTTTCATTGTAATTGGATAAATCCGTGGGAACCGACCGAAACTGCAAGCGCAACTGATCCAATTCAGCATTGCCTGAAGGAATGAAATTTTTGGGTGCTTGAAAGGTTTCCTCCTTGGGCTGGGTACAGGAAAATAAGAACAAAAAACTAAAGGCGAATGAGGTGAGCAGGCGTATTTTCATGGATTTAGGCTTTTATTTGGGTTATCAAATCATAGCAGGTATTGAATAATTTGGATACACACTTAGGTGCATCCGCAATGTCATTAAGTTAAGCGCATTATCCTGTAGAGACGTTATTTTTAACGTCTAATTCAATGGTGATTTTATAGGTTTCCTCTTAGATTTATTCAAATTGTTACGTGAGTCGTTAAGAATAACGCCTCTACGAGCATTTCAAATTTAGACCTGTGTCCCTCAAAATCCTTAACTTAATGACATTAGGTGCATCCGTACAGCTACCCAAAAAATTTTCTGTGTTAGATTAAAGAATCAACTTAGTATTGGAGGAGACGACCAAACTATCGCGAGAATCTGTCTCGCGATAGCTTAATGGAAAATCATCCCCCGTATATTTTTTTGTTTTACTGAAACTACTCAATACAATGCAAGAAACCACCCGAGTTCAGTACATAAGCTTTCCCGTTGTAAAGTGCCGGAACCGACTCTTCAGTTTTGTTTTCCATACGCACTCGCCACAACAGATTGGTGGTCCCATCCCCATTTCCTTTCGGATCTACACAGAAGAAATAAGGATTAACAGTAGACCCAAAATACACCCGATCATTCGATCCGATAATGGCGCCATTCAATCCACCTCCGCCTTCAAAAGTCCACAATAACTGTCCATTTTTGGCATCCACAGCAAAGATCTCTGCACCTACCGGTACACCACCTAAGCCTTGACCATTCAGCGTAGAAATATAGACCACCCCATCATGATAAGCAGGCGTTACATTGAACATCTTCGCTTCCAATTTTGGCGTCCATAGGATTTTATGATCTTTCGGCACAATCGCTCGGAAAGTACCTCCACCTACAGGCAAGAATACTTTTCCTTCACCTGAAACCGGTGAACCTGAATCCAAGCCACCATTTACCTGATATTTCCATTTCAATTTCCCTGTTGCCTTGTCGAACTTGTACAGGTAATGATCCCATGAACCGAAGAACACTTCATCACCCACCACCAAAGGCTCCGAACAAGTCGAACGCTCGGTACGGTGACGCCAAACAATGTGTCCGCTTTCAGCATCCAAGCAATTCACAAAACCATCCACACCTGGCAAGAAAACCAAGCCATCGGACACGGCGCATGATCCCCATACCCATCCTACTTTTTGCGTCCAAAGGATCTTTCCGTCTTTGGCATCTAAACAATAAAATTCATCTTCACCACCTTGCTGACCGACATAGATTTTTCCATTGTCATAAACAGGAGATCCGGAAATGGCTGCACCGATTTCAGTTTTCCATTGCTGCTCACCACTCTCAGCATTGAGGGCATAAATAAAACGTGATGG
This sequence comes from Persicobacter psychrovividus, assembly GCF_036492425.1. NCBI lineage: Bacteria > Pseudomonadati > Bacteroidota > Cytophagia > Cytophagales > Persicobacteraceae > Persicobacter > Persicobacter psychrovividus. The sequence goes on along the minus strand of NZ_AP025292.1, from coordinate 1,238,271 downwards.
TGTCCCGATGAATAGCTTTCCTTCGGCAATCGTTGGCTTAGATTGGTAGTAAGCACCACCAGCCAGTTGATCCATGAAAATACGGAAGCCTTCTTCATCCGTGAAGGATTTAAGGGTACTGAACTGCCATTCCATTTTTCCTTTTTCACTGATACAGAAAGTATAAAGATCCGAATCATTGAACAAAAGATGACCATCGGCCAAAGCCAAATCCGCATAAATGAAGTGCTCACCGAAACGTTTCTCCCAGTTAATTTTGAACTTATTCTTATGAAGATTTACTTGGTAGATATGGCCGTCCATGCTTGAGAAATAAGCATTTCGATTATCTGCAACCGGCGTTGCACGAACCCAGTCATTGGCTTGAGCTTTGAATAAGGTTTTCCCGTTTTCAATGTCCAATATCAGCATCTGCTTATCCGCAGAACCGATAAATACTTTCCCATCTTTTAGGTAAGGCGTAGAGAAATAACGGAAGGCCTGCTGGTGATTCTGCCCGAAAGATTTCTTCCAAATCAATTGACCGTTTCTCTTATCCAAACAATATACAAAACCGTCATTGGCTCCGAATACTACTTTTTGATCATTGACAGCCACTGCCTTGTTGATGCCCGAACCGGCCTGAAATTCCCAGGCAATACGATGACTCGAAGCAGGAGCAAACCATTGGTAAGTTTTCAGTGCATATAAATTGCCAAATTGATTTGTGGCAAAGATTAAAGAATCATCCAAAACCGGAGAAGAGAAGGTCGGGCCAATGTTAAAGTCCCATTTCTTCTTGCCTGTCTTCTTGTCTTTAACCACAATACGGTTGAACGGCTGACAAACAGGAGGCTTATCTTCAATATCATGAATACCAAAAGGGAAAACCACCACTTTGTCGTTGGCTTGTACCGGCGCATAACCCGCACGATAATCCACATGGCCTGCATCGATTTTCTTTTCAATCTTTCCTGATTTTAGGTTCAGAAAAGCAATGTTCTTAGACTCCCCACGATTTCCACGGCTACCCATTTCACGTAAAATCACATGATCGCCGTCAAGGATTGGTGTTGATGCCATCGCCGGACTGCTGTACAGTTGGTCCCCTTTCAGTGAAGGCGTTTGTTTGAAAACCTTGATCGGCTGACCCGTTTTCAGATCCACTTGCCATAAGAAATTTCGGATACCCGGTGAGGTCAAATACACCACGCCATTTTTCACAACCGGAGCAGCCTCCCAAGCCAAACCTACCGGAAAGCGCCATTTGGTCGCTCCTTTAGTCGGCCCCTTGGCACCGGTATAGCCTGTTCTGCCCAAATTTCCTCGATATTGCGCCCAATCGATATTGGAATAAGTGGACGGTTTTACAGGGTCTTCATGTTGATTTCCCACTGCAAACAATACTGATTTTGGGTCGTCCACCAAAGCGTGCTGGTAATTTTCAAGCACCTGATAGCCCTCCTTCAATACTTCGCCAATACCGGCAATATCCTTGTCCGTATATGCTTGTGCGTCCCCCCCATGAAACATCGGATTCCATTTTGAGATCGCCCGCAGACGGGTATCGATACTTGCATAGTTTGGGAAAATATGGACGCCCTGCTGTTGCAAAGATACTGCCCAAAGTTTCATCAAAATAGCCCGTGAAGCATAGTTACTTCTATCGGTAGGCACGACTTGAATTTCACTTCTTACTTGATCCAATTCTTCATCTCCGGAAGAATATTTTGAGGTGAACTCCTGCGCATAGCTAAGGCTATGAATGAGAAGGATACATAAAAAAATTGATAGGCGTTTCATAAGATTAGATTGTGTTGATGGCAAGCAACAGCTTGCAGTAATTTGGGGTCGTTGCAGCGAACAACGACCAGTATTTGGTTTAATTTTTTTTATCGCAGTAAACTGCTTATTTTACTTTGAGGGCCGTTTCTTTACTCGCTTTAACTTTTGTGCATAATCTCCAGCAATTTTCAGATAAGTATCGGATGGCATCCCTTCATAAGTGGAGAAATCCAGTGGTCCCGCCGGTTTTCGGTTAATACATTTAAATATCGCCGTTCCTTCATCGATTTCATCAAACATCGCTACATAAATGTTGCTTGCTTTTGCATCGATATTGGCCTGTAGTAGTTGCTGAAAGAAAAGTCCTTCCTCCCGCTTTATCATATTCACCGGAAAACTATCCTCCTCGCCTCTTTCAAAAAGACTTAAATTATGATTACTAAAACCCGGGTAAGTAACCGGTACATATTTTATCTGATGGGTATCACACCACGCCTGATCCTCAGCAACGATCTTCTTATACCTCTCCAATGCATAAGGGTGATTATCGAAACGTCCCACCATCCATGGCATAATGATATCGACACGCTTCATGACCTCCAAGAATTTGGGATCGGTTATGCAGTCATTTTTCAGTGTCCGCCAGTAAGTAGGTACCCCAACCATCACCGCACACCCTCCATATTCGGGGTCATGTTGCAGAAAATCCAACAGCGTTTCAATTTGAATTTTAAAGGTATCATAGGGGCGTTCTTTGAAACCAAGTCCCCAAATAGCAACGACAGGCTTCCCTTGATCATAAAGATAAGTTTGCTTTTTCCCCTGCCGTGTGATGCGAATGCTGTCAATTAAATATTTCCAGTCATCAATGATATCCTGACAATCGGTATTTGAGGCATTCATCCCCGACAAATCATACATAACCGCCCACGCCCGCTCGTGCTTTTGCGCCGCTTGCATTCCATTTTCAAGCACCTTTGTCATGGTATTTTTTGTTCCAGGAATGTAGCGATTTACATAAAACCGTTGCATAAAAGCCCCATCAATCTGATAATCCTTCATCCACTGAAAATGCAGGTTCAATGTGCTTTTATCGACACTGCTAAACACCTTCACCTGTTCGCCATTTTTAAAATAAAATGGGGTGTCATAGGTTTTCTTATATTCTGAAACATCAGGCCATAGATCAATAGTACAATGTTCTGTATCAAAAAAACCGTTTTTACCATAATGAATCCACCAGTTTTCCCCGGAAGGATCGCCAGGCGTTCTGAACCACCCCTGGTATCCGGCCATCAAAAGCTGATCATATTGCATAAACCGTGACTTCGATTGATGCTTCGCTCCATGATCAGCCAGCAGTGGATTTACAGATATCCAACACAAAAAAAAGCAAATTAAATGTTTCATAATCACCTATAATTTAACCAATAAAAACACATATCAGTCGTGTGAAAAATTCATTATTTTATCGCATGTAAATAACCGTCAGACGACATCACGTAAGCCATTCCGTCGTATAGTGCCGGTGTGGATTCTTCCACCTTGTTGCCCAAGTCATACATCCAAAGGGTTTGCGGGCTGCCGTCCTCAGTGGGTTCGGGTTTGATCGCATAAAAGAAAGGGTCTGAAACCGAAGCGCAATAAACGGTCCCATCGGCACCCACTACCGGCCCACTCAAACCACCACCAGGGTGTTCCCAAAGGACTTCGCCAGTTTCGGCATCCATTCCATACAGGATCGACTGCACGCAAATACCCCCCAATCCGACACCCCGCCAAGTAGAGGCGAATACTTTTCCATCATGATATGCGGGCGTTACATTGAAAGTCGCTCCCTGCTCGAAATACTCCCACAGCACCTCGCCCGACAAGGCGTTCAGACAACGAAAACGAGGTCCGCCAATCGGTAAATAAATGCGATCATTCTTGACAATCGGCACACCGGAATCCGTTCCACCATCCAAAGGGAATTTCCAGTTGATGTGTCCCGTTTTTTTGTCCATCGCATACAGATAATGATCCCAACTTCCCCAGAAAACCTGATCTTTCTCCAACATCGGTTCACTGCAGATCGAACGATCCAAGCGGTGTCGCCAGATCAGAGCACCCGTCTCGGCATCCATCGCATTGACATTGCCATCGATACTCGGCACATAAACCATTCCGTCCGAAACATTGGGAGAGCCGAATACCCAGCCAATATCCTGTGTCCATTCGGGTTTGCCGGTTTTGGCATCTACGCAGTAGAATTCATCCTCCCCACTGTGCACACCAAAGTACAATTTCCCTTGATCGTAAACCGGCGCACCACATTGTGAAGCTCCCGCTTCAAATTTCCATAATTCTTCACCTGTTTTGGCATCGACTGCATAGACAAATCGCATCGGTGTACCGAAATAAAGGACACCATCCACGACGGTAGGCTTAGACATGAACCTTGCGCCACCAGCAATTTGATCGGTTAGAATTCTGTTGCCATTTTTTTCAAAACAGGCAATCTGACTCAGCTCCCATTTCAGTTTGCCTTTCAAGTCATAACAGCGGGTTTTCAGGTCTGTATCATTGACCAAAACATACTGATCGGTACTGACCAAATCCGCTAAAACAGCATGATTGCCAATCTTGATTTTATCCTTAATCTTGGCTTTATTTTTTAGACTGATATGATAAAGAGAACCTTTCATGGTGGCGACAAAAAGATGGTCATTTTGTGCCGTAGGCTGTGCTCTTACCCAATCATCCATCCTCAATTGCGCTTCAAGATTTCCGTTTTCCTTATCAAAAATATATAATTCCTGATTAGCCCCTCCGACGATTAATTTGCCCTGATGCACCAATGGTTTGGAGAAATGACGGAAAGCTCTTGGATTGGGATTTTTCACCTGATACGACCAACGTTCAGCCCCCGTATTTTTATCCAAAGCATAAACAAAACCCGCATTATCACCGAAGTAAACATTACGGTCATCGTAAGTGATTTCTTCATTCACAGACCCTTTTGCTCGAAACTGCCAAGCCAATCGTTTACTCGAAGCGGGGAATAATTTTAAATCCGCACGCATTCCATAAACATATCCGATCTGATTGGCCACATACACTTGATTCCCATCCAAAACCGGTGGACAAAACGTATGACCAATATTAAAATCCCACAATTTTTTACCTGACTGCTGATCTCGGCAAATGATGCGATTGAATGACTGAGCAATAGCCGGAACAGCTTCAATATCCTGCACCCCATGCGGGAAAATGGCATATTTCTCATTGGCACTGAAGGCGGGTAAACCCACACGGTAATCGACATGACCAGCCTCAACTTGCCTGATAGTCTCCCCTGTTTTCTTATCAACATAGACCAAATCACGGCTTGGTCCTTTGTTGCCTCGGCTTCCGCATTCCCGATACATCACCACATCTTCCAATACCACAGGCGTGGACATATTGCTTGGTGTATTATAGATCTGATCCATCATGATCTCGGCCGTCTGACGGTTCGTCCACAGCTTTTCTCCCGTATGAATATCAACCGCATATAGGGTTTCACGCATTCCGGGAGAAGATAAATAAACGACATTGCCATCCACGACCGGCGCAGATTCCCATGGTAATCCTACCGGAAATTTAAAAGCCATTTCGCCTTGCTGCGGCCCCATGGCTCCGGTAAAACCACTCAAGCCATTATCTCCTTTATAATGCGTCCAGTTAGGTGACTTTTTATTAGACGCATAAGCAGGACGGTCCGATTTCTTCACCAACGGCGGATGTTCTGCCAATTTTTTCTGAGACTGTTCCAAAGCCATAAAACCATCATCCACAATCTTGCATAGCTTGACTTTTTGTTCCTCCGTAAATTGCTGCGGCTTACCTTCATTCCAGAAAATGGTATTCCACCAGACAATTTTTCGCAAGCGTTTATCAATATCGAGGTAGGACGTTAAGTCTGCTCCTTGCTGTTGAAGCAAAACCATCCATAGTTTCATTTTAAAACAACGCAAGCGGAAATCTTCCCATTCGGTTGGTTGCTCACTGACCTGCTGACGCATAAGGTCAAGCTCCTGATCACCAGAAGGAAATTTAATGTCCTGCGCCTGTAAATTGACTGTCAGCAGAAGTAGAAAAAATAAGAATACTTTCGCTTTCATGTTGGTTTTGGTTGATGTTGGTATTTGATCTATCGCGAGAGTCCCTCTCGTGATAGGCCTTGTTTCAAATTCCTATCACGAGACAGAGTCTCGCGATAGGGAAAACAAAAAATTGGACATAAGGTCAGGCACATAGGCCTGACCCTACATAGAATTTAAATTTGTTGGCTCTTGCCCCATTCTTTATTCGGCTGATCCCCCATTTCGAATTCCAACAAACCACCTTTGGCGATGTCTTGGTAATCGATAAATGGTGTCGATAACTCTTTACCGTTCAGACTTACTTTCTGAACATATTTATTGGTTTGGCTATTGTTTACCGTCTTCACTTCGAAGGCTTTACCATTAGGTAAATTGTATTTGAAGTTCTTGAAAATCGGGCGTCCGATAGTGTAAGTGGTTTCCCCTGGACAGAACTGATAAATACCTGAAGCATTCAAAATGAACCAAGCAGACATCTGCCCACAGTCCTCATTTCCGGCAACGCCATTTGGATCATTGAAGTAATAATGATACATCACCGAATCCACCAAAGCCTGTGTTTTGTAAGGCTGACCCAAATAATTATAGAAGAATGTGGTATGATGACCAGGTTCGTTACCATGCGCATACTGACCGATCATTCCGGAAATATCATTGGAACGGTGTCCTCCAGTAATCTCTGAACTCATCGAAAAGAATTGATCCAACTTGGTAATCGCTTTCTCCTGACCGCCCATCAATGCTGTCAAACCTGCTACATCATGCGGCACAAACCAAGTCCACTGCCAGGCATTTCCTTCACAATAATCATCCTTTCTATGCTTCGAGGCCTGTGGGTCAAAAGGCGTTCTCCAACTGCCATCGCTCATCTTTCCTCGCATGAAACCGGTCGAGGCGTCAAAGTACTTTTTGTAGTGCTTGGAACGATCAGTAAAATACTGCGCATCTTCTTTTTGTCCTATGCTCTTGGCGAACGCACCCAGCGCCCAGTCATTGTAAGCAAACTCCATTGCTTTGGCTACTGATTCAATATCTTTGTCGCCAGGAATAAAGCCCAGAGTTTCATTATAATATTTTCCTGGAGCCATCATCTTATTGAGTACCCTTTTGTTCGGTGCCAAAATATTGGATGAATCGTACATCGATGAGCGCTTCATGGCTTCCATTGCCAATTCGACATCAAAGTTACCGTGGCCCTTGGCATAGGCATCTGTGATGACTGATATCGCATGTGCCCCGATCATCGTTCCGGTATAGTTTGCTGCCAATTCCCACTTAGGCAAGATGCCTCCCTCTTGGTATTTGCTCAAAAGGTTACGGATGTACTGTTCGTTCTCTTCAGGTGCAATAATAGTCTGTAAAGGATGATACGCCCGGAAAGTATCCCAAAGAGAAAATACCGTGTGCATCTTTTCTCCTTCTTCCAACTGTCCGATCATCTTGTCCATTTTCAAATATCGACCATCCACATCAGAGAAAACGTTCGGCTGAATAAGCGTATGATACAAGGAAGTGTAAAGGATTTTCTTCTGCTCCAATTGTTCATCTTCCACCTCAATCACAGCAAGGGCATCATTCCAAGTTCTTTCTGCCGAAGCCACTACTTGATCAAAGTCCCACAGTGCGTTTTCAGTCATCAGATTGTTCTTGGCTCCCTCAAAATCCACTGCTGAGATACCTACTTTTGCCAATAAGGGTTGGTCTGAATTCTTGAAAGTCAAGATCGCTTTTGCGCGCTTGGCCGTTAATTCTTCTTTAGCATCAACCGCTACGGTATCTTTGAAAAATTGAATATCAAAATCCTGATTGAACTCAGCATAGAAATAGATGGTTTGATCTTTTGCCCAACCTTTGGTATTTTTCTTTCCTTGTAAAGTATTTTTATTGACTACCTTAAATTCATTCACCTGATTTTTATTAAATCTTTCCTGTAACACATGTGTTAGATCGATGATCAATTTTGGGGTAGCTCCTTTTGGATAAGTGTAACGATGAAAACCTGTTCTGAGCGTAGTCGTCAGTTCAGCATGAATCTGATCATCTAACAGCTGAACGCTATAATAGCCCGGTTTTGAGGACTCTTGATCGTGACTGAAACGAGAACGGTAGCCTTTGTCCGGATCATTATCTTCGCCACGAACCAATGGTTTTTCGCCCACAATCGGCATGAAAAGGACATCACCGTAATCGGCAATTCCTGTACCACTCAGGTGGGTATGGCTGAAACCGATAATCGAATGATCGTCAAAATGATAACCTCCGCAGGCATCCCAACCGTTGGTTTTGGTATCGGGGCTTAATTGTACCATTCCATGAGGAAGCGTCGCACCAGGAAAAGTGTGGCCATGTCCGCCTGTCCCAATAAATGGATTTACATAATGGGTAAATTGCGTGGTTTCAGTGGTGGATTCCTTCACTTCAGCCTGCCGACAGGAAGTATTCAAAAAGGCGACTAAAATAGTAAAATAAAAAAATGGTTTCATAGGTTTGAATTTTTGGATTGGTCGCAGGTAGGAGCCTACGACCAATTAATGAGTTGTTAAAGGCCACCATAGTTCAAGCGTCTCGCTTGGACTGCGACCTAAATTTATTGGCTGATCCAAGCGGGACGCTTGAACCAAGCTAAAATTATTGAACCAAATAATAGTTTATTGAATCGCGTGCATATAGCCATCCGATGACATCACATAGGCTTTTCCCTTGTAAAGTGCGGGCGTTGATTCCTCCACTTTGTTGCCCATTTGGTACATCCATTTGACTTTCGTCGTTCCATCCCCATTGCCATTGGCATCCACACAATAGAAATATGGATCGGCAATGCTTGGAAAATAAACATCACCTTCCCCACCGATCACGGGACTGCTCAAGCCTGCACCATTCTGCGTCCAAAGCAAATTGCCACTGTCGATATCGATACAATAAACCACGGCCTCCACACAGACACCACCAAGGCCGAGGCCATGCCAGCATGACATATAGACTTTCCCATCATGGACTGCAGGCGTAATATTAAAAATGTTGTTGCCATCCTTGAATTCCCAAAGCAACTCGCCAGTTTTGGCATCGATACATTTATTCTTGACAAAGATTTTTCCATCCTTGACAATCGCCACACCGGAGTCGGTACCAGCACCATTGAATTGCCAGATGATCTCACCAGTCTTTTTATCGAAAGCCTTCAGGTAATCATCCCAACAGCCGAAATATACACGTTCATCATCCACGGCAGGCTCACTACAAACCGACTTGCTGAATGGCTGTCGCCAGACGATCTGTCCGTTATTGGCATCCAAAGCCCAGGCATAACCGTCGATACCCGGAACATACACCATACCATCGGAAACTGTCGCCGATCCCCACACCCAGTCCACTTTCTGCGACCAGATCAGATCTCCAGTTTTAGCATCGAGGCAGTAAAATTCATCTTCGCCACCTTGCTGACCGACATAGATTTTATCCTTATAGATGGTCGGCGCACCGGAAATAGAGGCCCCCAGTTCAAACTTCCATTTTTCTTTACCTGTTTCGCTATCGACAGCAAAAACAAAGCGCATCGGCGTTCCGAAATAAATGGTATTATTCGAAGCGGTAGGTTTAGACTGATAATAGGCTCCACCCGCAATCTGATCGGTTAAAATACGATTACCATCCTTCTCAAAAGATTCAATCAAACTCTTCTTCCAAAGCGTCTTTCCTTTGGTGGAAATCGCGTGTGCATAGAGGTCGGTATCGTTGACCAAGATAATATCATCCTTTATGGCTAAATCCGCCAAAATCGGATGGTGAGCGATATGCTTTTCAAATAAGGTTTTTACTTTTCCTTTCTTGATTTCTACTCCATAAAGGGTTCCTTTCAAAGTAGCAAAGAACACTTGATTTCCTTTGGCTACCGGCGCCGACTTGATCCAGTCATCGGCTTTGAAATCCATGATTTCTTTTCCGCTTTCCAAGTCCAAACCATACAAATGTCCATTAGCTGCACCGATAAATACTTTGTTATCCGAAACAAATGGTGTGGTGAAATGACTGAAGGCATGTTCCTGAACATCTTCCGCCTGAAATTCCCAAATCAATGCTCCTGTCTTATTATTCAAACAATAAACTTTGCCGTCATTCGCACCAAAAATCAGGCGATCATTCAACACCAATGGTTGTTTGTTGATCGGCCCGCCGGCACGGAACTGCCACTGAGGTTTTGGTCTGTAAAATTGTCTTTTGGTCGCATCCCAAGAATACATATAGCCGTCCTGCGTTCCGACATAGACTCTTTTTTGATGCAATACAGGTTCGGCGAAAGTATAGCCAACCATATAATCCCACATCACTTTACCTGTTTTAATATTTTTCCCGATCACGCGATTGGCCGCCTGAGTTTTCGGTGGCGTATCATGAATATCCTGAATCCCGAAGGTATAAACCACCAAGTCTTCATCAGCATCAAAAGGCGCATTTCCTGCACGATAATCTACATGCCCGGCCAAGATTTCACGCTCAATTTTACCGGTGATTTTATCGACCACCACAATTTCCTTCGTTGGGCCAGAATTCCCTCTTGCGCCCAACTCTCTGAACAATATTTTATCTTTCAACACTACTGGCGTACTCTGATTATTGGGAGCATGGTAGAGCTGGTCGCCCATGATCTCAATAATTTGCTGTGTTTTCCAGTGCTCCTCACCTGTTTTCAGATCCACACAAAACATATTGGTTCGCACGCCAGGCGACGACAAATACACTCTATCACCTTCAATCTGAGGCTGTACTTCCCAAGCCAGTCCGACAGGGAATTTCCAGGCCATTTCTCCTTTGGTTGGGCCATTGGCACCGGTGTATCCACTCAGGTTTTTATTGCCCTTATAAGAAGTCCATGGAATCTCTTTTTGGGTAGCAGCATCAATCGGCTGTTCTGAAGAAGTGAAAGCCAAGGACGGTTGAGTAGAAGCCTGCTTTTGGTATTTTTCCAATACCTGGTATCCACGACCAATGATATCACTCAGCTCCGCAACCTGCGAAGCACTGAACTGCTGAGGCTCCCCGCCAAACCTTAAATTATTCCATCGGGTAACCTTATTCAGCGCATTATCCACCGCCACATATTCCGGCAAAGGTACGCCCTGTTGCTGTAACATCGCCGCCCACAATTTCATCTTGATCGCCCGAAATTTAAAATTTCCCCGATCGGTCGGCGCCTGCACCACCTCTTGGCGTACCGCATCCAACTCAGGGTCTCCACTTTTAATAAAGTGGTCTTTATTATCAGCAAAAGACTGATTTACAATAAGGAAAAAGAAAAAAAGAAAAATGGATTGTCTGCTCATCGCTAAAAATTTAAGAGAGGGCGCTTTCACACCCTCTCTTTTGAAATTAACCAAATTATATTTTACCAGGAAACGTTTTCCTCGATGGGGTTATTCCACCAGGGAGAGTTCAAAGTATAAACGCCATGCATTCCTGCATCAGTCCAATCAGCAATATATCGAACATGATAAGGCCCGCCCTTATCTTCCCCAACAGGGAAGGCTGTAACGTTAGTGTGACGTTGGATATTTCCCATATCGCCATTGAGCGTAAAGATAAATTCCTGTCGACGGATGTCATCAGGACCATCTTGTCCCTCGGCAATTGGTAAAGGCTTCAATACTTCCATCGACTGCTCTTCCCCACTGATGGTCAATGTCAGTAAATGGAAATAATCGTGACGGTGATTCAGTTCCCCTTCAGCAGTAGGCTCCTTAATCACCCCTTCCTTGGTGGCATTCAGTTCATAGGCATCAAGAAACAGCTCCATTACTTCGTCATCATTTTCCTGATAAACACGGTGAACAGTACGATCATCCTGAAGAATAATATCATAGACAACTTTCGTGTTACTAACCTCAAAAGCATTGGACACTGCTTTGTATCCTTCCACCTCTTTGAAGGTTACCACCACTTCATCGGTTGGTGTGAAATAAGGTAAATACCCATTGTAAATCTGAATCATCGGAACAATATTGTTGGCAAACGTTGCCCCTGCCGAAGTCTGATCAATGGTTAATTTTACCGCCTTCATTTCTCCAAATACCTCCAACAAATGGAACGGTACCAGGTTACTCTTCCAGTCAGTGGTTACCCCATTGCCATCCATGTATGCTCCGCCCTGTATGGCCTTATCATAAGTAGAAGTGAACTTCAAAGACTCCTCCTCAGATTGCATAACCTCTCCTCCAAGCGCATTCCCATTTTGATCTTCTATGAATGTGTTGCTGATTTCGGTCTTGCCATCTGTACTCACCGCTACCGTCCAGCCGTCTGCATTTCGGGTGTATTTAGTACTCAAATCGGGCAACTCTTCTGTCGCATTTTCACTGAAAAACAGCTTAATTTCTCCTGACACATTGTTAGGTGTTCTGCTAATCATCATAAACTCCTGACCTTGCTGATCTGCATTGGCACTGGAAGCATAACGGTGCTCTACCAATGAATCGCTAAGGGTAATGACCTGGCTGATGAAATTGGTTTCCATTACAGACTCCTGCGTTTCATCTTCCGGCTGCGACATCATCACCAATCGATAATTTAGTGTGAGCTGCGTGCTGTCATCATTATATTGAAAAGTTGCATTTGCAGGTGTTACCAACACATCGAGCAGCGGGATGGTCGCCTCAAAAAGAGAAGCTACCGCATTACCGACCTCTTTTCCCTGCAAACTGATCGAATTTTCACCCATCAGTACTGCCTGGTCATATAGCGGGTTTTGTGTGCTCACCAAGCTGATAAATTCGCTGTAGTCAGCTACCCCACGGACACTCAAAGTACCGTTGGGGTTTTGAATGGACTCCCTGAATACCAGGTTTTCTTCTTCTACCTTCTGACAGGCAGAAAAGGCGATGAGCCCTATAAAAAATAAAAAAATCTTTCTCATCACTGTAGGTTTAGTTCACTTTAAATTGACTTCTGAGGATCTTCAGGTAGTCATCACCATAGCTTTGGGCTGGCTCTACCTGCTTATCGAGGCTCCAGTTGTTAAAGCTGTCCAAAATCACCATTCTCGTTGCCGAAGCACTTCTTTTGGCGATGTTACAATTGGTAATGAACCATTGTTCATCCTTCGGCCAGTCATAAGTTTTTGCTGCAGAATTTAAAATTTTGCCCGTAAAGGAGGGTGAAAACTGAGGGACATAGTCCAAGTCATTTTCCGAAAGGACATCTCTTGAATACACCAAAGCCTGATCGGTATATTGGTGGAACATCACGTATCGGTCATAAGAAGCCTGGTCCACCAAAGCATAAGAAACATGCGACACCGCGTCCACCCCATTTTTGAAGCGGAAGGCATAACGCATAGGAGGCGTCCATTGCCATTGTTCAGCAATCAGATACAGTTCATAACCTTCTCCGTAATTGGCCATTTCCTCCCGGATTTTGGCAAAAACTGCCTGATTGTCATGAGCATGTAAATCCTGCGCCTGACGGATATAAACCACAAACTTGTTGCCTACCTTCTGATAGTTTTCTTTATCAAAGAATACCGTCATTTTTTTGAAATCCTCCACCATGGCATCTACACCAGCTACGGAGTTTTCAATACGGTTTTCGTTGCTCAAGCCCATGGCAGCATAATTATATGCGAGTGCAAAATTAAGTTCAGCAGCATTCTCCACTTCTTGCAATCCTGCAAGGTAGGTACTGTCCTGCGTAAACTGATTGGGTACATAAGCCGAGCGCAAATTCATGATAAAGAAATCAATGCCGCCCTGCTTTGCCCATTTTACATGCTGTTCATAAACCGCCGGATCGTTGAAGGTATAATTGCCTAAAACGGGCACTTCCTTCATTCTCGAGTTCCAGGTAAAACCACCATAATGGGCACCTACGGTATAATCAAACTCTGGAGCCACATCAGGAATTTCATAATTCAAAAAGTGGTCGTCAGCTGTTGGGACATCATTATTACATGACCACAGCATCGCTGATACCGCCAACAATAATATATAATTAATATTTTTCATCTCGCTCAGCATTTATTTAATTATCTCATATGCAACCCCAGCCTTATCGAGGTCTTCGACATTCTCACCATAATAAGCGTGTACAAAATCCCATGACCATTTTGCAGGGTATTTTTCCCACGCTGGCAGGTGATCTTTCGACTTACTGATTTTAATTGGGGTGGTCATATCGTCGCCACCTTGAACCTCAAGCATGCCATTGTAACCTTTGGTATTAAGGTTACGCTCATCAGCCCCGTAAACTACACGCTCTGGGAAATCCAGGTAACGCAACGCCAAATTACGGGATGGCAACAAGTGTGGGCTCATGATCATCCTGCGGGTTCTTTTTTGCAGACACCAGCCATCGTGACCTTGGTTAAAATCTGCGATCCATCTCTGGGTAATGATCTTTTCGAGTGGGTCTTCAGTTACCGAAGAGCTAACAATTCCACAAAAGTTCAGGTCACCTTCACTGACCGTTCCCCACTTAACACCATCCTGCTCGATATATTCATCAAAGGCTAAACTTGGGATGCCATGTTGAGCAAAAGAATGTGCGATACCATTTAGGTAATTTTCCTGTGCCGACTGCCCAGCACCCCAGCCACGAACAACCGCCTCAGCCTTCAAGAAACTTACCTGTGCGGCAGTAACAATTGGGAAAGCCATATCCTGCTTGAGGTAATCCTCATTGAAATCAGCAAAATTGTCTCTTTCAGTAGATTGCAAGGGGTTCAAGTTAGGATCCAGATCCCAGTCAGGCAACACGTAATTTCTCGCCAATGGCCAGCCTACATATGGCACTTTATAACGAACCGCCACCTCTGCATTGGTCGCCTGAGAGAATAAAGTATCTACAAACTCAAAAGGCTTTTTGGCAGGATCAGCGAATACCGAAGTACGGGGATCCTTGAAAGATTTGAGATAAACCATGAACTGATGGTTCATTTTTGGCCACAGGAAGAGGTTGTTTCTATTGACCGCGTTGGAATAGATAAATGACCAGTTTTCTTCGATGGTCCCAAAATCGAGTACAGCATTTTGCATATTGTCCTCAATCATTGGCAAATCATTGTTCATGATTTCATTCACATGCGTTGCGGCAAGCTCAGGAAAAGCATCAGAAACTCGCATGGCGATTTTCAGTCTTAAGCTGTTGGCAAAACGGATCCAGTTATCATTGCTACCGCTGTAAATAGGGTCATTTTTAAAGACATCCTTATCGATATTGATCGTCAGTGAATCACTTTGAGCTTTCAGGTCGGTGAGGATGGTCTCATAGATCAATTCCTCATTATCGAACTTGTTGAAAATCCCATCTTTAATATCGTCCGGTGCATTGAGCGCCTCTTCAAAAGGCACCATTCCGTAAGTGGAAACCATTACTGAATAAGCATAATTTTTCCAGATTCTTGCAATGGCAATACGGTTAGCGTATTTATTGTCCACGTTATGAATTCGTTCGATTTCATCCAGGTTTTTCATCACCTGAACATACCATCGTCTCCACCAGCCATCGGTCCAAACCTGCTCGTAGAAGAATTCTGGCATCACCCCTTGCTGTCCGCCAGCATAATGCGCATATGGCAGAAACATGTAGGTGTTCATCTCTCCCCCAACCAGGTCGAGGGTACTTTTCATCACACCTGGCAGCAGAAACTCCACTTCGGTGTCTTTGAAAACATATTCGTTTTTATTGATATCGTCAAAGTTACTTGTACATGCGGCCATCAATCCGATCAGCAGCGACAAGCATAAGGTCAATGTGTTAAGGTATTTTCTCATGGCTGTGTTTAGAATGATAGTTTGACATTGAAACCGTAAGAAGCCGTTGGCAGGAAGGATGCAAACTCGATCCCCAGACCTGCTGCAGCCTCAGGGTCAATCCCTTTAGGGGTGTTCTGATGCAAAATAGCCACATTACGACCCACTGCTGAAACTCTTACTGCTTTGAATGGCCCAAGTGCTTTGGTTGGCAAGTCATAGCCCAAAGTAATTTCCCTCAGCTTCACATAAGAAGCATCAAAGGTTGCACGAGGGTTATCGTTGATGGCCTGAAATGCCCAAGTATTAGAAGGGATATAAACATCATTCGGCTTGCCTGTTGCTACCCAAACGCCATTGCCATCACCATCCGGATCAAACTGCTCGTATTTTGTTCCTGGGTACAATGCCCCTTTGCTGCGATCATCCTCATAAGGGTTACCAAAAAGGCCTTCCCCTCTGCGCTCTTCATTACTTTCACTCAATATTCTGCTGGAGAACAAGTGTTCGTCACGGCCATATAGTGTATATGTCGCCACGCCATACTGTCCTTGTCGTTGGCGTGAAGCGGAGAATACTTTCCCTCCCCAGGCTACATCCACCAAAACACCAAGCGAGATCCCTTTGTAAGTAAAGGTGTTTTTCACCCCACCAGTCCAGTCGCGTTGTGCGTTACCAATGATTTGATCTT
Source organism: Persicobacter psychrovividus (assembly GCF_036492425.1). Classification (NCBI taxonomy): domain Bacteria; kingdom Pseudomonadati; phylum Bacteroidota; class Cytophagia; order Cytophagales; family Persicobacteraceae; genus Persicobacter; species Persicobacter psychrovividus. The sequence continues at coordinate 1,221,952 of NZ_AP025292.1, read as the reverse complement.
CATCAAAAACAGGCAGGCCGGTGTCAGCATATACCAAACCAGTGTTTGTTACTGGATCGATGCGCTGCTTTCTTCCACGAATCACGCCATAAGGCATGCCAGCCTCGGCATTAGAGGATACTGCCAACCAGTTGGAAAGTCTGAATCGATCTAAAGCGCCCAGGTCATTTACATAAGTTCTGTTATTCGACCAGTTGATATCCGCAGACCAAGAGAAGTTTTTCGTTTTCACAACGTCAAGTCCCATGTAAATCTCCCAACCTTTGTTGGTCAGAGAGCCAGAATTATAGGTTCCGGTATTGTAACCGGTAGAACCCGGCAGGCGCACATCTACAATCTGGTTTTTTGACTCTGAATTGTAATAAGTAACGTTCAGATTCACACGGTCAAGTAATTTCAACTCCACCCCATACTCAAGAGAAGTGGTAATTTCCGGCAGCAAATTAGGGTTCTGACGGTTCGGCGTGTTGGAGGTCCAAGGGATATCATTGTAAATTCCGCCATAGTTATGGTAATCAAACACCCTGAAAGGACGCGTTCCGTTACCTACCTGCGCAATAGAGGCTCTCAGTTTACCAAAGTTAATGATGCGTCGAGAGGACAAAAATTCTGAAAATACAATACTTGTACCTGCCGATGGGTAAAAGAAGCTGTTGTTATGAGAAGGCAAAGTTGAAGACCAGTCATTTCTCATGGTACCATCAAGGAAGAAGGTACTTCTATAGCCCAAGGAAACCGAACTAAATACCGAGTTGATCACCGAAGCTGATGAGCCCTGAGTAACCCGTGCAATACCCGCATTGTTGGATACCGAAGCCAGATCACGCATTAACAGCTGATCAATCACTGTTCTTGAGCTTTTGTTGTCATAAATATAAGCGTTGGTTCCGAGCGTAGCATTCAAGCTGAACTGATCTTTCCATCGCTTATTATAAACTGCCATCCCTTCAAAGTTCCAGTTGTAAACGTCGAAACTCATGTGGGTATATTTACCATCCGGATCAAAAGAGGATCCATATTGCGTAAATTCATACCCTTTTCTCAAAAACATATCTCCATTGGCTTTTGCCGAAATGGTCAGCCCCTTTATTGGTCGGTAATAAAGCGAAAGGTTGGTCAGGATACGGTTCGAGCGATCTTCATTGATATGCTCGTTCATGTTCCAGTAAGGGTTTGAAAACCAAACATCACGGAAACGCAACTGATTACCATCTTCATCTTTATAAGGGATCAAATTATGCTTTCCGAAGTTAGGCAACATTTGAAGGTAAGAGAAGGCCGGGTTTTTGATACTCCCGTTAGGGAACATTCTATTCTTTACATTCTCGTGAGTATAGAGCATGGTGGCATCGGCAGAAAGCTTCGGCGACATTTTCATGTGTGCTCTTAGCGTGAAGTTTTTACGATCAAGCTCTTCCTGATTTTTAATCATCCACTTAGATTGTGTATCGGTAAAAGAGAACCTTAACCACCCTTTATCGGATGCCGTTTCCAAGCTCACAGAGTTCGCTGCCGTCAATCCGGTCTGGTAAATATCCCGCACGTTATTTTTATCCGCCAAATAGCGGCCTCGCTCACCTGTAACATCGATCACCTCGTAGCCCAACAATGGACCACCATATGCCTGTGCCGAACCGGCAATCATCGGCAAACCTGTTTCTTCATCAAGCCACTGTCGGTCAAGGGTTACTGCACCGCCCATACCCGATCCATATACATACTGGTAATCGGGCCACTGATTCACCTGCTGCCACATCCAGTTAGAATTCACCGTAACACCGAGGTCACCTTTCTTGCGCTTTTTGGCTTTTTTTGTCGTGATGATAATCACACCATTACCGGCACGTGAACCATACAATGCAGAAGCATTGGCACCTTTAAGCACCTGAATATCTTCAATATCGTCTGGGTTGATCTGCGCAAGCGGGTCTCCCATATCAAGGTTTTGCGTTCCCATTCCTGTCCAGACAGCAACTCCTTTATCCTGATTTTCATTCTCCAACGGAATACCATCGACAATGTAAAGGGGAGCGTTATTTCCTGTCAGGGAAGAAACCCCACGAATCAATACTTTATTGGAACCTGTTGCCGTTTGTGAAGCAGAAATCTGCAAACCCGCTGCTTTTCCGGCAAGGGTCTGGATAAAGTTCTGAGAACGTGCCTCCTTCATGCTTTCACTATCGACGCCCTGCTGTGCATACACCAATGATTTGGTTTCTCTTTTCACGCCGAGGGCAGTAACCACTACTTCAGAAAGTTCCTGAACATCAGCGGCCAAAATCACCTCAATGTTGGCTTGGTTACCAATCAGGATGGACTGGTCTTTATAGCCGATAAAAGAAATATGTAGTTTTTTCTCCGGACCTTTGTTATAGGTGATGGAGAACTTCCCTTCCATATCCGTAATGGTCCCGTTGGTAGTCCCCTCAATCTGGACGGTCGCACCAAGTAATGGCGCACCATCAGTATCAATCACCTTTCCTGCTACCTGAACTTGTTGGGCATAGGTGGTGAGGCTGCTGAACAGAAGAAACAGTCCAACAGTCAAAAAATATTTAATATTTATCTTCATGATATTATTGTCTTACTGTTAGTTTTGATCTCCCCACGTTCCTGAATCACCAAAGGCATCATCATAGGTTCCTTGCTCACCATTCATTTTCAAGGCAGCCTTTAACCACTGTACCAAGTCAGCCGGTACCAGGTCATAGAAATCTTTATCCACCTGTTTTTTATCACGGAATCGCCATTCAAACTCTGCATCGGCATTTGTTTTGTCAACAGCCAGCGGAAGGATGTCTACAAAGTTGGCACGCTCCTGCAGGTACTCATAATAAGCACGGCTTTCGGTAATTTTGAATTTCATTCGCAGCATCACCTCAGCAGGGTCATTTTTATAGAAAACCTCACAGTCGGTCAATGATTCCCTTGACTGCTTCCCTTCGTAGGTCAGCACATAAGGCGTACTTCCATCGGCCGGACGGATCATCAGGTGATGATAATAATCAGATCTTGAAGTAGAAATTTGATAAGCAATCCCAACGTTAAGATCTTCATTGATCCATTCGTAGGTCAAACACCAAAGGTCAGCATCACCATATACTGGCGTATTGGATGTATGCGCAGTTTCTGGCGGGTTAAAATAATAGGCCAGTTCCCCTACTTTGTTCAGTACAAAATTCATGTTGTTGAACACATTTCTCATCGCATCATTCGCCAGGTGTTTCTCCATGTTCGCAACAGTGCGCTTACCCATATCCAATCCACCATCATTGATGAATGGCATACGAACTCCTGAGAAATCTTCTGGTGGTGGAGGTGTTGGCCATGGACCTTCATACACAACCTCTTGTCCATCTTCACTATATTGCTTCAAGCGACCCGAAGTCCCCATTGCATTAAGATAGATTTCATACTGTCTGATGTCATTCACTGCATACGCTATATCATGCGTACCATTAAAATGTGCCGTCACAGACTGATTCTTTCGAGCCCCAGCTTCATCAGCATAAGCAATCTGATAATGTAATGCGCCAAGATCATCCTGCTGCCAGGCAAGGCTGTCGCCTCCCATCACAAGATTACCCTGCTTAAATTTATCAAGCTTGGTTTCTTTGGCATCGATAATCTGCCCTTCGTCCGTAAATACCTCATGGTAATAAACCTCCTGGTTCGAGCTTACTTGATAAGCTACCACTTTGTCTTCCACCTTAAAGTTGTAAACAAAGGGTGCACCTTGCGTAGATTTATCCCCCAGCTTTTCATTAGAGATACTTACATCTCCTGCCGGATTAAGATACATACCCGCTTTCCGAATCTGATCATTCCCTTCCTGAAGCAATTTGGCAATTGCAAGTGTCGGGGCATCATCGGTTACTTTATTCATTTCTGTAATTTTCGGATCCATCGTCGATGGCGCCCGAAGAATCGTGCTCAACGAGACACTGGAGTTCTCATTGGGTTCCAGAGGTTTGACCTCTTCTTTCTGACAACTCAGTAGCATCAGAGCGGCCAAAAACACTGATAACGGCCATAAAAATTTTCTCATATTTTAGTAGGAGTAGGTTAAAAAAATATGTTGGATGTTAGTTATACACGCCTTACTTACACGTGTAAAGTAAAGCTAAGAAATAAAATCAAAGAGACAAATTGTAGGGAAAAATATTTTCAAGTAAAAATTAAGTTCTTGGGCAATAATAATCATGTTTCTGCAAAAAAGCTTAATATAACGCTTAAAAAAGCTGTTAATTTTATAAAAATGATCATCACAAAAACGCGGGTTATGTTGGTGAGTCGGTCTAAAGTTTATATTTTACACGTGTAAAAAAATAAACAATTATGAAGCAATTGACCACCTTGATGTTATTGATGTTGCTCGCGACAACAACAATAGCACAAAAGAACTTTTCCTATTTCAAATTTTGCATCAAAAATGAGCGCAACGAATTACTGCTTGTAAAGTACAAAGGCATCTGGGAGCCGATCGGCAAGCGCTATAATAATTCAGAGTCAATAAAAAAGACCCTGGAAATCATGGCAAAAGAAGTGGGGGTAGAAATCAAAAATCCGCATCTGGGCGCTTTAGTCAATCAATATTACAATGAGGCACCCTTTGGCATCATTTTTCATTTTTATGCGGCAGAATACACTTCAGGAACGCCGGTTCCTCCTGCCGACTGCACAGACATCCGCTGGTTCCCGATGGAAGAAGCCATTAAGTTGATTCCTTTTGAATCGATGGCAGAAATCATCCACAAATTTATGGTGGAAGAACCAGGAAAAACTATCGGAGGCGCCATCAGGATTGACAATACCGAATGGCCTCACAGCAGGATTACAGACTACATTGATCCTTTCTATATTTTATAATTTATATTCCATAAAAAAAACGGCAGAAGCTTGAGCGCTCTGCCGTTTTTTTGTGTCTCATCATTCTCTATCAAGCAACGATATTTCTCTAATAAAAGGCTTCAAACTGATAAGTCAAGCAGATGGAGAAAGTAAATCGTTTTAAACCTCCCAGCCTCCCGCCGATTCATCTTGATGGAATTGATATTAAGCTATTTTATATTTCGCAAATTGGATATCGCCCATTGCTCATCCAAAATCTATTTCTATTCTTTCAGGAAAAGGAGGCCTCCAAGAAAGGAATGGCTATTTATAGGCTGAGAAATGACACTCTTCATCACTTCTTCAAAAGCTCTATCTTCGTTATAAATTTTCAAGCTTCAAACCTGCTTTAAATCATTGAAGTGCATAAAGCGCCGAGCGTACCCGCCTTTTCCTTATGCACTCCAATTTTTATTGTTCTTATTGTTTCAGAACCTTGAAAACCTTGCCATCAATTCTCAACAGGTAAATCCCGGAAGGCATCTGACGCATATCAATGAAAGACAAACCTTTACCCGACGCTACCAAATGGCCGGAAATATTCAGCAAGTCGATTTGTTTATTTTCCGCATTGAAAATAGTCAACCTTTCTGTTACCGGATTGGGCGCAAACAACACCTTCGCCGGCTCATTATCTGAAACGACCCGCTGATTATCCACAGGCACCAATTCCCAATGGGTTTTATTGCCGGTATAATTACGATCCTCGGCCAAATAGCTATCATTCTCCCACACGTTACGATCATTCCCTACTGAAGTCAGCCAATAGTAAACCTTGCCATTAGTAGATGCCGCCTCACGGATGTACCAGCGCGTAAATGCTCCCGTCCAGGTACCATATTTCATTTTCAGCAAATAATCTGTTCGGCTTTCATCATTGTTGGTCCACAGCCTATTGCCATTTGCCCCTACATTCTCAATATAATATTGTCCTTCTGTACCGGTTTCAATAACTTCCCATGCTACAAATTCACTGATATCCCCTGCCTCAACCACAGCAACATTCGAGTCAATTCCGCCATTGCCCTGAGCGGAAGAAACCGTTCTTAGCATCCGGCCTGACTGTCGGTTGACGAAATGATATAAACCAGGCTCAATGCCCGAAGCAGGCGGCGGTGACCCTCCACCGGCAAAAGTAGGCCATGCGGTATAATCCCAGGAGGCATTGGCCCAATCCCGCAGGTCGTTGAAATTATCCTCCGACATCACCTCGCCATCCTGTGTAAGGTAAAGCAAGGTGTAAATGGCATCGATCTCCACGGCATCGTTCGAATCATCACATCCGCCACAAGAACGTCGATCAAAGAAAACACAGTCGCCTCCATTGGTCGCCCCATTCGCAGGAATTACATTTCGATTTTCCAGGTGATAGTCTGTTCGTTCACAAACATTAACGGCCGTCCGTGGCCAATCATTATCACCGAATCCATTCAACCGATTTGCCGTGGCTTCCCAAAATTCATTTCTCAGGCGGAAACACAAGTCAGCATCGAGGGCATCAAAAGTATCGGTAATGCCCTTCCCTGTCCCATATAGTCGCCACGGAGAAAGTTCCCTCATGTTCCATCCCAAAAAGTACTGGTTGGTCTGGTTGGGCAGCTTCCCGTTGTTGCGCTGCTCTGCATTTTTGAGGTAATTCTGAAAGAAGCGAACAGGCTCATATACCCCCGTTTGCGCTCCAAGCCGGTGAATGTGTTGTAAATTGTAGGCAAAATCATTCGGCTCCACCTGTCCGCCGCGACGGTGGCCGGGTGTAAGGCTCAATTGTACCTGATACCAAATGGAAGACATATAAATGCTTTTTGTCTGCTTCAGCGGGGTATCATCCGTCAGAAAGTAAGATTTTCCTCGATTTCCGGAGATAATATGTGCAGCATTCTGAAAAACCGCCCATTGTCTTGTGGGCCATTGCTGATGCTCCTCCTCTGTGTTAGGGATGTTTCCAAAATCCTGAATCTGATACAAATTAAACTGATGGATAACATCGAAAAGCTTGACCCCATACCATGCGGCCAGACTCCGTTTTTTTTCTTCTACCGCCAAGGTTGTTCGATCATCAGCCCACCACGGCGAACGTGGGGTAACAATACTGTAATCGCTACGGATGACCTTATGAATTTCCCGTGCAAAATTCCCGACAGCTTCAAATACCCCATTATTATTATGGGCGCCACTGACCCCTACTTTGCCGTTAAGATTATTGATCTTTGTACTGCTGTTAACCGCCTCACGAAGATTAAAAAAGGCATTTTCAATAAAGTTGTATTCTTCGGTTGTCAATATTTCTTTGGGGTGCTCTTTGGGCAACCACTCGTTCCAGTCCGGGAACTGAACTGCTATTCGCTGCGTACGGATATTGGTATTTCCCTCATAGTTATTAATCACCGATTCAATCTGACTTTCAGAAGGGTTTTCGCCACCAAAAAGATCCTGTAAAAGCACTTTTTCATCGGCACCAACAGCCTCAAGTCCCTGCCCTGCGGCCCACTCAAACTTATTGTCATCAGCACCAGGCCCCGGCTGAAATGGAGGCTGCCATGGCCGCCCTTTGGCCGACTGCAAATAATTAAGATCACGGATATACTCGGCAATCTGCTTTCCCTGCTCATGATCCATGCCATGAAATGTTGCGCGGGAAATAATAGATTCGTTGGAATAATTAAAATACTTCAGGTCGTAGCCCGTGTAGGCATGACAATCTGAACAACTTGCCTTGATTGGCGAGCCTTTTCCGTCGATCAGGGCAGGCGCACCATTTCTCCCAAACCACAAATCTTCTCCAGCACTGCGCATATTAGCCTGTTCAGCCATTCCATCATAGGGCCCTACCCACTGAGAAGGATCAACTGGCTGCGCTGCATTGGCTATTTGATCCTCTGCCGACAGATCGTTCGTCTGCCAAAGTGCCATCTCAATAATTCTGAAGCCACTTTCGTCCGTCCCATCGATATAGTCATACCAGAATTCAATATCATGTCTTGCATTCGCCACAAACCCACTGATGGGAGTACTCATTTTTACCGTTCCGAAACCGCCACCGAGTCCGCCGTAAGCAAGATCCACAGGAAACTGACTGAAATTAGGCGCTGAATTTTGCCAGGAAGTCCACGGCTCAGCTGTACCGTTTTTGTAGCTGCGCACACGGTATTTCAGGGCATCCTTATTATTTAGATTATTCACTCTAAGATACAGCCAACCCGCCGATCCTTGAAAATTCTTGGTATCCACCCGCACCACCGTCGTTTCGCGCCAGGCAGTATTGGCCTCATTTCGAACCCTGAAGACTTCTATGGGATATTCAATATTGGGTTGCGCTACCGAGAGCGCTGAATTAAAAGCAATAAATAAAAATAGCAAGCAGCGGAAAGTATTCCGCACTTTTGATAAGTCAAAATGTTTCATGATAATAGGTTTCATTTGGGTTTTGCAACAGTACTGGGTACTGAATTATCTGTATTAAAAAATTGCGCAATGGCTCGAGGAGGGGCTTTCTGAAAAACGAAGACCTCCTAAAGGTGACCCACATAATAAAATTAATAATTCTCCGGAATAATTCACTAATGAAACTCATTTATTTTACACGTGTTAAATACGTCTTATGTAGTAGAAAACACAGGAAGAGGCAATAAAAAACCTATTGAGGGGAGGCTAACATACCAGCCATGTGTCAAAAACCGTTAATTGCAGAAAAAATGGAGCCCAACCTCTAACAAAAGAAGTTGGGCTTTCTATATAATTGGTTATTGTTACAATGTAATGTTCTGAGGGTTTTCCCATCAGAAATGTTGATCTATAATTAGCCGCAATTATTTACAGCCCACCATCGGCAAAAGGAACGCGCTCAGACTTCTCGCCCCAGCGTGTGGGTCTGTTGCTCATCACATATTCCAATTTACCACCCTTCACAATGTCCTCATGGCGGATAAATACATTTGGATATTTCTTGCCGTTGAGCTTAACAGATTTGATGTAAATATTCTCGGGAGCGTAGTTCTCTACCGAAATATCAAAGGTTTTGCCTTTGCCCACCTTGATCGAGGCGGATTCCATCAATGGCGACCCAAAGACATAAACACCTCCTGCAGGGTTCACCGGATAGAAGCCCATCGCACTGAAAACATACCAGGCTGACATCTGCCCTGCATCTTCATTGCCGATATAGCCATCGGGCGCATTTTTGTAAAATTCACGATCAATGCGATGAATCAACGCTTGGGTTTTGGAGGGTTTACGCACATGTCCATACAAATAAGCGACATGGTGACATGGTTCGTTTCCGTGGGCATAATCACCGATTAAACCAGAGACATCTCCCACTGAACTCTCTCCCTGATACGGCAAAGTAAAGAGTTCATCCAATCGACTTTCCAGCTGTTTTTCACCGCCCATCAGTTCAGCCAAGCCATAAACATCGTGAGGCACAAAAAACAGATATTGCCAGGCATTTCCTTCGGTATAATCACGGTCATGGAAATCCTCACGATGGTAGGCACGTGGATCAAATGGCTCGCGGAATTTTCCGTCATTCAGTTTAGCCCTGAAAAACTGTCGTTCCTTGTCCCAGACATTGCGATAGTTCTGTGCCCGCTGACGGTACTTTTCTGCCACATCATCCTGCCCCATTTTCTTGGCGGCCAGCGCCAGCGCCCAATCGTCGTAAGCATGCTCAAGGGTTACACTTACACCCGTTCTGACTACATCATTCGGATGGTAGCCTTTCTCGATATAGTATTTTTGTCCGTAATAAGCCGGATAAATCGCACGACCCGCCGTGCTGTCCACGCCAGGATTTTCCGCCGAAGCCACCATGCTTTCCAACAATCGATCGTTCTTACCCGTGTAAAGTCCTTTATAAAAGGCATCTGCCAAAACAGGAATGGCATGCAGACCAATCATACAAGTATTTTCATTCTGATACATCGACCACATCGGCAACATCTTTTCGGGGTTTTCCTGCTGAAAAGCCGTCATGGTTTTCATGATGTCGTCCGTGCGTTCGGGCTGCGTCAAGGTCAAAAGCGGGTGCGTTGCTCGGAAGGTATCCCAAAGACTGAACATGGTATAATGCTCGAAATCATGCCCCTGATGCACCTCGTGATCCATTCCACGATATTGTCCGTTCACATCCTGATTCAAGGTAGGATGGATAAAATTATGGTACAGCGCCGTATAGAATTTCGCTACTCGATCTTGATCTCCACTGACTGTTATTTTAGATAACTCCTTTTCCCACTTTTGCTCCGCCTGTTTTTTTACTCGATCGAAATCCCAATCAGGGATCTCTTTTTCAAGGTTCTCCAACGCATTACCTGCCGACACAGAGGAAACTGCAATTTTCACATAAACTGCTTCTTGATCTTCAGTTTTGAAATTGAAAACCGCCTTGAGTTTATCACTCACCCGATGGTTGAGGTCTTTGAAAAAATGCTTTTTGGTAAAGCCATATTTGTTCGCATCATAGATGAGTTTCGACTCAAATGGCTTGGAAAAGCGCATGGCAAAATACAACTGACGATGGTTCGCCCAAATGCCGTTGGTCAGGCGATAACCCGTTACCGTTTGTTGATCCTTAACTGAAAGGGAGGCATGTTTCACTGAACCCGCATTTCCATTGATGTGATGCATCAAATCAATCAAGACATGAGCAGAATCCGATTTCGGGAAGGTCATCTTATAAAAACCCGTACGTTCAGTAGCGGTTACTTCCACGTTCACATCATAATCCTGCAAGCGAACTTGATAGTAGCCAGGGTGTGCCTGTTCGTCTTCATGAGAAAAACGACTGCGGTAGCCATCATCAATAACATCGGGCTTTCCGGCATTGATTTGAATTTTACCGACCGTTGGCTGAATCAGAAAATCCCCTGCCTCGGTCAGTCCTGTGCCCGATAGGTGAATCTGTGAAAAACCGAGGATAGATTTTGAATCATAATGGTAACCTCCTGCCGCATCCCAGCCACGCTGTGCCCAGTCGGGACCCGCAGCCACCGCGCCAAAAGGCAGCATCGCATGTGGGAAAGTGTGTCCGTGCCCACCCGTTCCGATAAACAGGTTGGTTTGTTCAATGATGTTTTGCCCCAATGATGGTAAGGACAAAAGAAGACAAATGATATAGATGGCTGTTTTTTTCATGGTTTCAATCTTTTGATTAGCAAGCGGACGCTTGCAGTAATTATGGGTCGTAGCGGGAGGCCACGACCAGAAAAGTCTATCACGAGAGGGAATCTCGCGATAGGTATTGATCAGTTGCTATTTGACGGCATGCAAATAGCCGTTTTTACTCAGGGCAAAAACCATATTTCCATAGACTGCCGGGACATTTTCGAGCATTTCACCACCCATGTTGTATCGCCAGAGGAGTTCACCTGTTTTTCTATTTCTGCTCGTCAAGAAAACATCCGCTGAAGAACCCGCAATCAACTGATTTCCAGCAATGACAGGAGCCGTTAATCCTCCCATGCCATCGGCCGACCATAGTTGCTCGTGGGTTTGATCGTCAAAAGCAAACATTGCCGAACGCATGGGCAATTTGGTAACACCACGAACGATCGAACCATAAAGGATTCCATCATGAGCCGCCACAGTGGCATTCTGAAGATAGCCGCGGGGGGCGTTCCACTCCCAGCTGATCTTTCCTGTTTCAATGTCGATCGCAGCGATTCGTGAACCGAATTTCTGAACATATAATTTACCTTTCCAGAGCGTTGGCGCCGCAGAGTCCGGCAAACCTCCCCAGTCATTGAACCCTGTTTTTGTTCGCCATTTCACCTTTCCTGTCTGCTGATCAAAAGCATAATAAAATCCTGCCCAGGAACCTGTGTAAACCATGTTTTCATCCACGACAGGCACAGAATATACCCCTGCAGGATAACCGTGGGTGAATGGGGTATCTTTGGGTAATGTTTCTTTAATTGTCCCCTTTCCGGTGTAAAAAGACCATAGCTTTTGACCAGTATTGGCATCTACGCCGAAGAAGTCTCCATCGGTATTACCGAAGAACAGCTTTCCATTTTTGTAGGCAGGTGCTACCCAAACCCTTGCATATTCTTTATTTCTCCAGACCACATCGCCCGTTTTGGCATTGAGGGCAAAAACCTCCCCTGGATGATTGTAGCCATAGTGTTCGGTGTTGGCACCGAGATAGCCGAAGAACACTTTTCCATCCGCTACCATCGGCGCAATTGAAATGGTGCTGCCGACTTCAAATTTCCAGATTTCCTTTCCTGTCTGCACATTAACAGCATTGACAAAACCATCCGGCCCACCGATATAGGCGATACCATCGGCTACAACGGGCGAGCCCAACAAGCCACCTGCCCAGTCGGCCATATGGAATTCGCCATCTTCCCATTGCCCTTCGACAATGCCTTTTTTCCAAACGGTATTACCTGTTTCGGGAGAAATCGCCTGCAATACCCATTGCTGATTGGCGGTATAAATATACTTTTTGCCAGCCACCAAATCCGCTGTAATTGGATGTGTACTGACTTGCTTTTTCCATTTCAAATTCAATCCTGAGTTGGTCAGGTCAAAACGATACATCTTCCCTGCGTAATCCACCACAAAAACATCTTCTTCAAATACTTGGGGCTTTGCACGCACCCAATCATCAACCTTAGTTTCATGCAATCGTTCCCCCGTTTTTCGATCGAGTAAAAAGACTTGAGCAGCGGCCGTACCGACCACTAATTTGTCCCCCAACAAAAGTGGTTGGCTAAAAAATTGGGCCGCATGCTCAAGTTGCGAAATGGATGTAAATGTCCATACAATCTCTCCAGTTGAAAGATTGATTTTATATAATTTATCGGTGGTTCCAGGAATATAGGCGTCCCCTTGATCTACACTAATCTCCCCGACAATCCCCTGATCAAGTTGTTGCTTCCACTTCAATGCTCCTTTCAAATCATAACAAAATAAATGGCCGGAACGGTCTCCAATTAGAACACACTCGCCACTCAATAATGGCGATGTACCATAATATGCATTGTTTTTAATCACCTTTAAGTCCTCTCCCGTCAGCTGGTTTGCAAACACCAGTTGATTGCCCTTTCGGACATAAGCAAAAGGCACGACCTTGGTTGTATCGCCAACAAACGGCTGACCCGTTGTTTTATCCAAAATTTTGATTGAAGCAGGACTATAATCAGTACGAATAGTAACCTGCTTATCCCCCAAAACAGGAGCCCAACGGGATCCATGAACCTCATAAAAATTCTCTCCATACTGTCTTGCCTTCCAAATTGTTTCGCCTGTAATTTCATCCAAACACATCGCCATCACATCAATCGCGGGCGTGGATAAATACAATTTCCCATTCTCCAATACAGGCGCAGCATTGGAATAATACCCCTTCGGAAAGCGCCATTGTAACTTACCTTCAGTAGCCCCCTGATCAGGGCTAAATCCTGTATGATGCCCTTCGGTTCCATTATAGTAACCCCAATTTGTAAATTGCCCATTGAAAGGTTGTCTATTGGCTTTTACCTCCTGAATCTTTTTCCCTTCTGACTGCAAAGCGGATAATCTACCAAAGGCACTATCGACCATTGCCGGAGCTTTGGGGTTTTCATTGTTGGTGTGTAGAAGCGCATCAGCAAGTAGCTGAACAGCTGTGAGGTCATAGCCTTTTCGCCACAACAATCGCCACCAGCGGTATAGCGCCGCACGGTGAGCCTTTACATTGGTTATATTGGTAGGTTGGGTCTGAATTTCATCAAAAATCTGATCGATATCCGAAATCCCACTGAGTTGTTGGGAGGAAAAAGTGGTGTGAAGGCGTACCGATTTTCGATCAGGAACCTGCAAAGTGGTCGTTTCAGCATAAGGGTCAGAAAGGAATCCCTCTGCTCCTTTCCAGGATTGGAAATGGTTTCCTGAAGGAACGTTTGCCTCCAACGTGATGTGCTTTCCTGCATCATAATAGCCAAGCAGCTGCCCATCCACCTCCACCTTGGTTTGGTTGGGATGACAGGCGATGCAAGAGATCAAGATTAAAAAAAAGAGTAGGTTTTTCATGGTATTGGGGAGGGTAAAAAAATTGATCATTTATAAAAGCTATCGCGAGAGTCCCCTCTCGTGATAGCTTTTAGGTTAGTCTGTCGGAAGTGTACATTACGACACTTAAAGCATGATTTCTACTGTGTAGGGACGTTGCATGCAACGTCCGTACCGATAGGTACAAAAATATTCGACAGCCTAATTTTGGGTAAGGGACTATTGCATAACACCGATCTTAGAATTTAAAGCAGAAGATTATTTTTTTAGCTAGAGCTATCACGAGAGGGACTCTCGCGATAGTTCAAGCTAAAACGCCACCCTATTTAATTTCATCAAAATATCGATAATAGCCATTATTGGCAATGCTCTTAGCCAACACGGCCAACTCTACCAGGTGATAATCGCCCCACATCGAGGATTCCCCTGCGGCGGCTTTGCCTTCCTGTGGTTTATGGTCCCAGCCGTTTGGCTCATGATAAATCGTATGCAATAGCAGCCCCTGATGATTGACATCCTGTGCTGTATATTCATCTGTCAAAAGCGCTTGAAGGGTGGTCAGACCAGCTTGCGTATATTTCTTACTCAACTGCGGATCGTCAGCGAGCAGCAATCTTCCTAAGCGCAACATTCCCTGAGCACCGATCGCCGAAGCGGAACTATCGACCGGTTCGAAATCATTATATGGCTCCGCATCACGGTTTCGCCAATCGCCTAAAAGGTGTAATTTTGGTGCGCCCGTATCCCAATAAGTGATCCCGTCTGCTGCCGAGTTGTCGATATAAAAATCGCAAGTTGCCTGAGCGGCTTTCATAAGTGTTTCCCGCACATTTGCGTAATCTTTCACCGCACTTTTATGGGCGTCGATAAACTCAATAAATTCCGAAAAACCAACCATCGCCCAGGCCAGACCGCGAGTCCAGGTAGTAAAGCCTGAAAATCCCTGCTGGGCATTCGGGCAACGGTAATTCCCATCATTGGTATTAAAAATCCCTTCGTGAGAAACACGGCCACGCTCGTCGTAAGAATCCCTTCCCTCGCCATAATAAACAAGGTATTTTGCAGACACCATCGCATGTTGTACGGCACGGTTGAGCAAATCCACCTGCTGATCATTTTCTTCCAGCATACGGTGGCCCAATTGATGACCCAACAACAGGATTCTTGCCGTACGTATCGTATCAATGAATAAAGAATGTGGTCCATTGAACGAGTACAGGTATCCGCCTTCAGGAATATTTGTCCAGCGTTTCGCCTGCACCGAAGCGGACATCTTCAAAGCCAGTCGATAGAATTCTTTCTCCCATTCTGAGGCCTCAAATTTACCCTGATTCGACAGGCGAAGCAGGTTTCCATAGGTGGAAATATTGTTGAAACCATGATCGTGCACCCCAAAATGTGAAAGGTGATGCGCCATCTCGTTGAGGGTTTTTTCCTTACCGATGTGCAACAATTCCTCATCCCCTGTCAGTTCAAAGCCCAAAATGGAAATACCATATTGGAATCCCTGCGTCCATTCGGTCCAGCCACGTGTAGTATATTTGCCCTCCACCGTAAATACCGGTGATCCTTTTTGCGGATCATAATTGGCATTTAGGGATTTGGCTTTTATTTTAATTATTTCAGAGAGCTGATCAATGCCCTCTGCCAATTGATCAAAGGTTAATGTTTGGTTTATTTTCATGGTCTATTTCATGTTATGTTGTGTCGATGTTTTTGAGACCTTGATTTGAAGCGTTACCCCGATTTTATTTTCTGCTAATCGTGGTTTTGCTCTGCCTATTTGTGAACAAGGAGTCCAAGCAAGACACTTGGACTATTTAAAGCTATTCACAAAATCATCAAGATTCATTGGCAATCTGCACTGCCAGCACATCAAAAATTACATCTACCCCATCAGTTCGGCGGTGTGGGTTTTGCAAAGCGGATTTCGCAATGCCATAGGCTGCTCCTTTAATTTCAAGCAGGCCATTCAAAAAAGTAGCTGTTTGCTCTTGTTCCTCCACAATTTTGGTTACCAAACCCAGGCGATAGGCCTCCTGAGCATCCACATATTCGGACGCCAACACCAGGCGTTTGGCCAGCGGTTCACCGAATAGATTACGTAGGCGAGTCATTCCTCCCCAACCAGGCAACCAACCATTTTTCACTTCCGGTGAAGCCAAAAGGGCATTAGGTGTTGCCAAGCGAAAATCACAAGCCAGCGCCAATTCAAGGCCTCCACCCATCGCATAGCCATTAATTAAAGCTACGGTCGGAATGCTGAGGGCTTCGATTTCATTGTTCACCTCATTACCGAGGCGAATCCATTCCTTGACCTTTTCGCCTGTGAGTGCCTGAAATTCCTTGATGTTTGCGCCCGAAGAAAAGGCTTTTTCTCCTGCTCCAGTAATGAGCAACAACTTAATTTCTTCGTCTATTTTGGCCTGTTGAACCGCCTTCTGCAATCCGGTTAACATCTCAAATCCCATGCAGTTCATTTTCTGCGGAAAGTTGAGGGTAACCTTGAGTATGCCGTTATTTTTTTCTGTTAAAATCATAAATATATCATTTGGTTGCAGCAGGGTTCCCCCTGCCGCTACAAATCATCACACCAATTCCACCTGTTTGAACTTTTCTTTCAGCCCAAGGCTTTCTCCATTGTAAATACTGATAAGGCAAACCTTCAGGTCGTCGGCAATCTCGGGCATGAAATCCATCATCGCCAAAATGTCTTTTTCCAAATCCACACCAGGGGCGATTTCAATCAATTGAAGCCCTTTATCCGTGAGTTTGAATACTGCTCTTTCAGTAACATAAAAAACTTCTTGTCCATTTTCCCTTGCAAAGTCCCCTGAAAAAGTCACCTGCTCAACTTGCGGCACAAACTTCTTGGCTTTGCCAGCATAGGTTACATTTACCCCCTGATCGGTGATTTCCTGGGTGCCTTTCACTGCAAAAGAACCGGTGAAAACTACTTTTTTAGCATTCTGAGAAATATCAATAAATCCTCCACAGCCCGTCAGTACGTTTCCGAAGCGGGAGGAATTGACATTGCCATTTTTATCGATCTGTGCAAAGCCGAGAAAGGCAATATCCAATCCACCCCCCTGAAAGAAATCAAACTGATAGCCATCATCCACGATCGATGACGGGTTGTACATGGCACCAAAATTCAAGCCTGTAGTAGGAATACCTGCCGAAGCACCCTGCTCGATCATGAAAGTCAGCTCATCACAAACCCCTTCCTCATTCGCCACAATCGGCACCGCATCCGACATCCCATAGCCCAAATTCACAAAAGCATTTGGCTCCAACTCCATCGAAGCCCGACGCATGATCACCTTTTTTAGGCCCTCCAGCCCGAGGTCATCACTTTGGTAGGCTACATCTCGCTTCACCAATGCTTCTTCAAAGCCCGAAATAAAAGTCATCTCCTGCGCTGGTTCCACTACCACATAATCAATGAAATTACCCGGCACTTTAACATGCCCAGGGTCGCAATGACCTTCCTTCACCTGCTTCACCTGCGCAATCACAATTCCGCCGTTGGTTTTGGCTGCCTGTGCAATGGACATCATCGCAAAAAAGCCGACCTCCTGCTCCATCGTCAAATTTCCTTCACAATCAATCGAAGTTCCCCGAATGAAAGCCACATCAATTTTAAAAGAAGGATAGAACAGGTAATCCTGCCCATCGATAGGCATCAAACGTACCAAATCGTCTTTGGCTTCGGCATTTACTTTACCTCCTTCAAGGCGTGGATCAACAAAGGTTTTTAATCCTACGCGGGTAATAATTCCCGGCTTTTTGGAAGCTGAGGCACGCATTAAATGACTCAAAACCCCCTGTGGGAGGTTATAACCTTCGATTTTTCCGGCTTTAGCCAGGGCGGTCATCTTTGGTGCATTGCCCCAAAAACCACCAACATCCCTTTTGATTAGTCCCTCTCGGGCAATATGATTTAGCCCTCGTTGGTCATTATCACCAATTCCGCAAGGGTGAATGGAGGTGATGTTTTGTGGATGTCCTGTCCGCTCAAAAACTTCCCCTAATGACTGCAGCAGCCTGTCGGGTACAGCATGGCCTGCACCTGCACCGCCAATGGCAAGGGTATGGCCATCTTTGATATAGCTGACGGCCTGATCGCTATCTATGATTTTAAACATCGTAAGTATTGGTTAAGTTGAAAAAAATTATTCGCCGGTGGTCCAATTACCAGCGGTGGGGTTGGTCTGAATCAGGATCGATTTTGTTTCAAGGTATTCATCTACACTATGCACGCCGAGTTCACGCCCCAAGCCACTTTGTTTCATTCCTCCAAAGGGCACTTCAGGGAATCCAGACATCCAGTTATTAATCCAGACCGTTCCTGCCACAATTTTACGGCTGACCATCATTGCGGTGTTGATGTCTTTGGTCCACACTCCAGAGGACAGTCCAAATTCAGTTCCATTGGCAATCGCAATAGCTTCTTCCGTTGTACTGAAAGTAATCACCGATAGCACCGGGCCGAAAATCTCTTCCTTTGCAATGTCCATCTCAGGGCTTACATCAGCAAAAATGGTCGGTTCGATAAACAATCCATCAGGCGTGTCGAGTTTACGACCACCAAGCACCAGGCGAGCTCCCTGCTCTTCGCCGCTATGAATATAATGCATGATTTTATCGCATTGCTGTTGATTGATGATCGCTCCCATTTTCACCGTAGGATCCAACGGATCGCCAAATTTCATCTTTTTGGCATGCGCCACCACTTTCTCTACAAAAGCTTCTTTCAGCGATTCATGGATGATGATCCGCGAGCCGCTATTGCAGCATTCGCCCATATTGAAGAAAATACCAAACACCACGGCATCCACCAACACATCAAGGTCGGCATCAGGAAATACAAGCTGCGGATTTTTACCACCAAGCTCCAGCTCCACCTTTTTCAGGGTATCAGCCGCCGATTTAGCAATCATGCGCCCTACTTGCGTTGAACCGGTAAAGGTAACCATGTCGATATCAGCATGGGACGATAAGGTGGTTCCCACCGGGTTACCGTAGCCCGACAATACGTTCACTACGCCATCGGGTACGCCCGCTTGCTGACAGATCTCGCCTAAAAGAAGCGTAGTGCCGGGAGTCATCTCTGAAGGTTTAATTACAGCCGAACAGCCAGCAGCAAGGGCAAAGGGCAATTTCTGTGAAATAATCAACAGCGGAAAATTCCAGGGGGTAATCATCCCTACCACTCCTGCCGGCTCCTTAATGGTCATCACGGTCATGTCGGGTCCCAAGTTCGTATTGGCACCTCCTTGAATATGACGACACATTGTTGCAGCAAAATCCCAGATACCAGCCGCCCATTCCATTTCATCTTGTGCCTGCGAGATCGGCTTACCGCTTTCAAGGCATTCTATCAAAGCCAACTCTTCGGAACGCTGACGGATAATTTCCGCCACCCGACCAACAATTTTTGAGCGATCAATACCCGACATGTCCTTCCAAAGGCCCTGCTCAAAACTTGCCTTAGCGACCTGAATAGCCTCAATCGTATCTTCTTCCTGCGAAAGTGGATATTGCCCAACTTCCTGCCCATGTCCCGGGCTTATTCGGTTGAAAGTTTTGCCGCTCGCCGAGGGCTTCCATGTGCCGCCTACCCAGTTCTGAAAAATGCGGGCCTGATTCGGCAATTGATATTTATTGCTCATGATGTTAGTTAATGATGGGTTGTCAATAAAATTTATTAGCGCCCTTAGTTTACATAGGTAAGTAATACAGTGGCGTAAAAAACACTTACATATAACTTACCACAAAAAGGGCTTGGAAAAATAGCCTAAAATCACAGTATTCGCACTTTTACGAATTTCACACTGCAATCTTTTGGCGAAGGCCCTGACTGTTAAAAATGATCATCCTAATATCCTTTCAGGGCAAAAAAGATAAAAGATGGTGCTATGGGCTGTATTTTAGGTTTGATCTAAGCGTCATCGGAGGTACTGTTTTGTAGATTGATATTGTATTACAAGACTAATATAGTGATTATTTTTACACGTGTAAGTAATAATTCAATAAATTTTATTACTTTGTATAAAGGTTTTAAAAAGACCGAACAAAATAGGTAATAATGGAGAAAAAAAAGATCAACCAGCAATATATCGCAAACCTGGTGGGGGTGTCACGTGTGACGGTCACCAAGGCTATGCAGGATCATGAAGATATTGCACTTGAAACCCGCAAGCGGATTCAGAAAGTCGCTGCGGAGGTCGGGTATGTCCCGAGTACTATTGGGCGAAGTCTGGTAAATAAAAGCACCAAAACCATCGGTATCGTATTTCCGAAAATTAACCATTCCTTTTTTAGTTCTGTAACAGAACAAATGTATGCGACAGCAGAAGAGTTGGGCTATCGGGTAATTCTGATGGTCTCCTTTGAGGATAAGGAGCGAGAGCAGCAGGCCATTCGAACGCTGATTAGCATGCAGGTAGATGGAATTATCATCGATACGGCGGTAACTGATTTGGACACGAAAGTATTCGACATCATTAAAAAAAATCAGATCCCCTTCATTTTCTTTGACCGTAAAATTGTGGGCATCAATGATGCTGGTATCTACTTTCAAGATTATGACCTGAGTTTTCAGCTGACAACAGAGCTTATTAACAAGGGCTACACCAATATGCTATATCTGTCAGGTTCACAGAATATCAATATTGGTAAAATGCGCCTTAATGGTTTTACTGAAGGAATGCACAGCAGGAATCTGCCTGTTCATGAAGACAGAATCATCACCACAGAGCTTACAGAAGAAAGTGGTTATGAAGCCTTTAAAGGATATTTGAAAAAACACAAGGAATTACCTGAGGTTGTCCTTTGTGTAAATGACTCCACTGCACTGGGGGTATATCGCGCATGTGAAGAAGCCAATATTCGAATTCCTGAAGATTTGGGTGTAGTGGGTTTTGGAGACACTGCCATTGCACGCCTCACACGCCCCCGACTATCGAGCGTGAAGTTAAATTCTATGGAGGCTGCTAAAAAAACAGTACGCAACCTGATTTATCTGATCAAAAATTCCAATGGAAAAATACAGGATGAGTTTTTCTCTGGGTCTGTTATTTTCCGAGATAGTGTGAAAGAGAATGTTTATGTAGATTAAAGCCCATTTATGCGCTCAAGATAAACGCTCACTACCCTCGATTGGGGAAAATCCAATGCTTGAGGTGCTCATTAATTGCATATTATTAGGCATTTGAATAAAAGAAAAATCGCCAGTTATTCATTGATAACTGGCGATTTTTTTATGTTTTAAAGCATCTGCTTTAAATCTGAAACTTGAACTTGGTAATTCAAAAATAAATGAAACAAGGGCAATAAATCAAATAGTGATCAGCACTATTTATTGATCAAAAAATCAACTTTTAGTGGGCACTATTTGGAAAACCGTTACGGTAACTTATCCCCCGTTTCTTTTTTCAACAGTTTAAAAGTGTGCTAAAAATTCGAGGGAATATTAGAATTCCATTTCACTTTCCCCTTAGATTCATCGACGATTGCCTGTGGCAACTGTGCCGGAAAATTGGTGAACACCCCATAAATCTCTGCCTGA
The DNA here is from genome assembly GCF_036492425.1 of Persicobacter psychrovividus. Taxonomy (NCBI): domain Bacteria; kingdom Pseudomonadati; phylum Bacteroidota; class Cytophagia; order Cytophagales; family Persicobacteraceae; genus Persicobacter; species Persicobacter psychrovividus. The sequence continues at coordinate 1,200,495 of NZ_AP025292.1, read as the reverse complement.
TCGATTTCGGCTCCGAAATGGAAATATTTTCCGGTGGTGTACATTCCTTTTGGGCCCATTGGACCTTCAGATCTTAATCGAAAACGAGGGGCAATCATCAACAACTTCCCACCTGTCTGATCGACACCAAAATGTCCTTTGTCTGCGTGGTTGGTGAAATTGATCTGCTCAAACTGAAAATGCCCAGACTTCATCTCGATACCTGTGGTTGGTCCAGGATTGAATCCCCAAACGAGGGTATTGACAAAGGTCGCCTTACCCTTAACCTGATCCCCGATTTTCAAATAGTTTTTCACGTGCGGAGAAGTCATGGACACCAACTGATAATTGTGGAAAATAGCACGATCCCCAATATCATCAAAGGCCAAAGAGATCTGTGATTCATCTGTACCGTGAGCGACAAATAATCCATTCGCAGCACGGCCATTTTTTCCGCTGACAAAATGCTGACCAATCTTGGAGCCAAACACAAAAGTATGCAGGGTTTGCTCATTTTCTGTCTCCCCGTAGGTGAATGCCTCAAGGGTCTCCATGATCAGCGCACGATCCTGTTTCCAGTCTTTTGGCTTTCCAGGATAGTGGGAGTTACTCCAGAAGTGACCAATAAAATGGACATTCTTTATCTGCCCAAGTCCTTTATTTTGATCGACCCAAAGTCCTTTGTTCAGCACACATCCGGCGATGAAATCCACCTTATGCCCCGTACTTTCATGAGAACCAAGATCCACCCCATTATAGCTATTCACAAAAGTGATGTCTTTCATCCAGACGTTGGGACCCAAGCCCTGCAAGGTCCAGGCAAAAGGTGTAAAACCCTTTTCTTTAACTCGCTGCTGCGGATACCAAACTCGAAAACCTCGCACCGAGGCATTGGATTCTACCTGAATTAAACCAGGTGCATCAGGTTCGTTTTTCCCATAATAAGCATAAATCACACTACCCGGAACTCCCCAGGCTTTGCCTTGGGCAAACTGATTTAGCGGGTGGTGTGGTACCTCATAAGTTCCGCGCAACTCCACACCCGAAGGCACCACCACCGGAGCGGTAAGCACAAAATCTCCTGCAGGGATAAACACCGTTCCGCCTCCTTTTTTCTTGGCCGCTTTCATTGCACGCTGAAAAGCACGGGTACAATCTTTTTTTCCATCGCCGAGGGCACCAAAATCTGTCACATCGAAAATTTTATCGGTGGCTGGCATGAAACGCTCATCGAGGTACTGAAAATCCTTTTTCGGTGACTGGTAGGCAATCACATCATGATTGATCGATACCTTATACTGATTTTTTGCCTGATTCAGGATATCTGGCTTGGTGGCAAAATCATTGGAAAGCAATTGTGCCTGAACTGTTTGCGGTCCAACGAACACATGGTCTTTCTCCCCCTTGAAAGCACATTGAGTCACCTCAATATTACCTGATTTCACATCAATATCACGACCACCCTCAGCATGCCCCAAAAATTCACAGTTAACGAAAGTGGCTGTCCCCACCTTGCCAAGGTGAATCACTGGATTCTTTAGATTTTTATCAAAAACGACCTCGTTGAATTGCGCTATCGTTGCAAAATCTTGCTTAAACTGCACTCCAATGGCATTCGGTAAATTCGACGAAATGAAGGCATCCGAAACCGCCCACCCTTGATAATTGTTGTCCCCGATCAGCATTCCGATCTGGTTATTGATCAATCTGAGCTTTACAAATCCACCATTGGGCCCTTTGTGATTTTTCTTCACATAGGAGCGATCTGTTCTGATCCCCACTTTACAATCTTCAATCTCCCAGTCATACATCCACGTCCAAGCATAATGACCAATATGGGCCCCGATCACATTTTGGCGGAGATATTGCCTGAATTTGGCAATATCCACCTGCGAGGTCGGCCTGTTGGGCGCAGGGGAATCTATCCAATATTTCGGAGAAATTCTCACTTTATGCATTCGGGCGCAATCGTAAACCTGGTCGCGCTCAAAGCCCATATTCAGGGCAGTCATGTAAAGATCTTTTACCGTCAGGAATTGGTTGGGTCTTGGTCCCAGCTTGATACCATTCCATACGTTGATCATCGTTACATTCTCCAAAGTGGCAAAGTTACCAAAGGGCTGTTTGATGGTCCATGGATAAGGCACCGGTTGCTTAAAATTTTGCAATGGGTACCAAATCGCCATATTCGTCAGGCCGGCAGAGCGTCCCATTAAAATAGCGGCATCATCACCCGATGGAGCGCCTTTGGTATTGTGTCCCCACTCAATCATCAGCGTTGTTCCCAATCCCTTTTGGGACTTATCTTCAGGATTCCTCCAGTCGCCGCGCAAGGTAACCCCTGGCCTTAATACCAGCTGTTTGGTCAGGCGGTAACCTCCCCTTGGCAAAAATACCGTTCCGCCCCCCCAATTATGGAGGCGGTCAATTACTTTTTGAAGGGGCTCCGTAACGTCGGTAACACCATTGCCCAACACCCCATAATCAGCAGCATTGACCATGGCAATGACCTTCTCCTGAGCAGGGAAATGTGTAGGGTAAACTTTGGGTGTCGGCTTGAAATCAACCTGTTGAGCACTTACCAACAGCGGAAAACTGATCAGCAAGCTCAAGAAAAGCATGAAATTTCTCATATTACTTCCCGGTTTTTACATTATATCGAAATTCACTCACCTTCTTCAAGTACTTATCGATATAAGCCTGATTCAACTCATTGGAATCTTTATATTTCACTCGCAACTCGTCCAGCTGCCCCTTCAGGCTTTCCACAACTGACGCATATTCCGGATTATTGTATTGATTGGTCAACTCTTGTGGATCTTTCTCACGGTCGTATAATTCCCACTCATCCACATCATAATAAAAGTGAATCAACTTGTATTTTTGGGTAATGATCGCATAATGACGTTTCACCATATGAATCGATGGGTACTCATAATAATGGTAGTAAACGGCATCACGGTCCCAATCCTGATCATTACCGGTCAAGAGAGGCATCAGGCTTTCACCTTGCATATCCTGTGGCTGATCAATGCCCGCAGCATCTAAAAAGGTCTGTGCAAAATCAAGGTTTTGTACCATTTCATTACGTACAGTCCCTGCCTTAATCTCCTTAGGCCAGCGCATCAGCAAAGGCGTTTTGAAAGACTCATTGTAAGCAAATCGTTTATCAAACCACCCATGTTCACCCAAATAAAATCCTTGATCTGAAGTATAAACCACCAAGGTGTTTTCTGCCAAACCATGCTCATCCAAATAATCCAACACGCGCCCCACGTTTTCATCCACAGCGGCAATGGTCCCCAAATAATCCTGCATATAACGCTGATAACGCCATTTCATTTTTTCTTCACGGGTCATGTTCGGGAAGTTCTTTTTGAAGGCCTCATTCATCGGCTTATAAACTTTATCCCAGTTCGCTTTTTGCTCATCGGTCATTCGTTTACGCTCACGGTTAAAGGCTTTATGATCCCAGCCAGAAGCATCAGGAATACCGAGTTCATCCATTACCTCAGGATAAATTTTTGAATCTCCAGCCCAGTTCATGTGCTCGAGAATATTCATTTCCGCCGTATGCGCTGCCGTGCCACGCCCTTCATAATCATCAAATAGAGAAGCAGGCTCTGGGAATGTTTTGTTGGCATACTCAGCGATATGACGTTCTGCCGGCAACCACTCACGGTGCGGTGCTTTATGCAAATACATCAGCATAAACGGCTGGTCTTCCTTACGTTCTTTATCCAGCCAGTTGAGGGTCATGTCGGTAATGATGTCCGTAACATAGCCTGGAAAATCTTTCTTCCCTTCTGTTTTGGTGATGAATGTCGGGTTATAATATGCCCCTTGCCCAGGCAAGATTTTATATTCATCAAATCCTTTTGGCGCATTTCCAAAATGCAGCTTCCCAAACATCGCCGTTTGGTAACCTGCCTGCTGGAACAGCTGAGGAAAAGTTACATTGGAAGTATCAAAGGGAAAATGGTTATCAGTCTTCCCATTGATATGAGAATGCTTACCGGTAAGAATTACCGCCCGAGATGGGGCGCAGATTGAATTGGTAACACAGGCGTTATCAAATCGCATGCCCTCCTTGGCAATTCTGTCGATATTGGGAGTATTAATCAGATGGTCCTGATAGGCACTAATGGCCTGATAGGCATGATCATCAGACATAATGAACAAGATGTTCGGTTGCTTCGCTTCTTCTTGTTGCTGCCCGGCCTTATTGGCACAGGAAACTGCAAAAAAGCTACAAATAATGATGGTTGATAAATAGGCTCTAAACATAGCAAAAAATTGTTTGCCTAAACTTACTTACACGTGTTAAAAAAATCAAGGTAATCCGAGAATAAATATCAAATTTTGTGAATATTCTTCAGAACATGTAAGGGCTCAGCATCAAAGACCACTGCTAAGAAAGGCTTAAAAACAGAAAAGCTCCTTCTGAAATACGTCAGAAGGAGCTTTTGGTATCTATTGATTAAACGGTTAATCGTCCAATTTAAGCACGGCCATAAATGCTTCCTGTGGAATTTCCACATTACCCACCTGGCGCATACGTTTCTTTCCTTTTTTCTGCTTTTCGAGCAGCTTACGCTTACGGGAAATATCACCACCGTAACATTTCGCAATTACGTTTTTACGCAAAGCTTTTACTGTTTCGCGGGCGATAATTTTCTGACCGATTGCGGCCTGGATCGCTACCTCAAATTGCTGACGAGGCAACAATTCACGCAATTTCTCACACAGGCGTTTTCCCCACTCATAGGCTTTATCACGGTGAACAACGGCAGAAAGGGCATCTACGCCTTCGCCATTCAACATGATGTCGAGCTTGACAAGGTGAGATTTTCTAAAACCGATCAGTTCATAATCCAGCGAAGCATAACCTCGAGAAATGGTTTTTAGCTTATCGAAGAAATCAAATACGATCTCTGCAAGTGGCAATTCAAACATCAACTCTACACGGTCGGTCGTCAGGTAAGTTTGACTCATCAAGAGCCCACGCTTATCCATACACAAACCAATCACCGGGCCGATAAATTCTGATTTGGTAATGATCTGCGCCTTAATAAAAGGCTCCTCCATGGTGTCGATGTAGTTCGGCTCTGGCATCTCGGATGGGGCATTGATGTTAATCACTTCGCCATCGGTGCGCTTACAAACAAACTGTACCGAAGGGACGGTCGTGATCACGGTCATGTTAAATTCCCGCTCCAAACGTTCCTGTACAATCTCGAGGTGCAGCATTCCGAGGAATCCACAACGGAAACCAAAGCCAAGTGCGGCAGAAGTTTCAGGCTCCCAAACCAAAGAGGCATCGTTCAGCTGCAATTTCTCCATTGAAGAACGCAGCTCTTCAAACTCTGTCGTATCTACAGGGTAAATACCCGCAAATACCATTGGTTTAACATCTTCAAAACCTTTGACAATATGCGTTGTTGGGCGATCCACATGCGTGATGGTATCCCCGACTTTTACCTCGCGGGCATCCTTGATTCCAGAGATAAGATAACCTACATCCCCTACTCCAAGCTCTTTCTGTGGGTGTTGCTCAAGGCGCATAATACCGATTTCATCAGCACTATATTCACGTCCTGTAGCACAGAACTTTACTTTGTCGCCTTTTTTGAATTTCCCGTCAAAAATACGGAAGATTACCTCCACCCCACGGAATGGGTTGTAGGCAGAATCAAAAATCATCGCACGCAAAGGCTTCTCAGGATCACCTGAAGGCGCAGGAATGCGATCAACAATGGCTTCAAGAATTTCAGGAACACCTGCCCCTGTTTTCCCTGAGGCAGTCAGGATCTCGTCATATTCTACTCCCAAAAGTTCAACCACCTCATCAGATACCGCTTCAGGATCTGCCGAAGGCAAGTCAATTTTATTTAGGATGGGAATGATTTTCAGGTCATGCTCCATTGCCAAATACAAATTGGAAATGGTTTGTGCCTCCACCCCTTGCGAAGCATCTACAATCAACAATGCTCCTTCACAGGCGGCAATCGAACGAGAGACCTCGTAGGAGAAATCCACGTGACCTGGAGTATCAATCAAGTTGAGTGTATATTTTTGACCATCTTTTTCATAGTCCATTTGAATGGCATGAGACTTAATGGTGATCCCGCGCTCACGCTCAAGATCCATATCATCAAGCACCTGATTTTGCATTTCGCGGTCACCTACTGTAGAGGTCTCCTGAAGCAAACGGTCGGCTAATGTACTCTTACCGTGATCAATGTGTGCAATGATGCAAAAATTTCTAATATGATTCATTGAAGATAATATAGTTTCAAAACTCGCAATTCGCCTACGCTGACAGCTTAAAACAACAGCCCAAGACGTTGAAGGCGGCATAAGTCCACAAATATACGAAATATTGAGGGGATTTACGCAGGCATCGCCACTTTCATCTGACAAAATAAAAAATGGGGAAAGGTTCCGCTTTTGGAAAAACAAATAAATAAAAAAATTATTTCAATATTAATGACAAAGGCCTGCGGATATCGGCCGTATTACAATATAACGGTCAAAAATCAGGCGTAAAAAGAAAATCTTGACAACCTTAGGCTCAACCCCTTTCTGATACGCTTTTTCGACTATCAAAATTAATCATAAAGTCTTATTTTTGTGATGATCAATTAAGGGTGGATTTGGGTGCTGAGGCGCTCCAAGGCTATCCTGTGAACCCAATTTAGGGAAGGCAGAGCATGCTTTCCTTCACTATAACAATGAAACCATGAAAATTGCCTTTTTCTCTTACAAATCATACGACAAGGAATGGTTCAATAAAACCAATGTAGACTTCGGATTTGAATTCAAGTATTTCCGTGTTGCTTTGGACGAGGAAACAGTAGCCTATGCTAAAGACTCTGATGCCGTTTGTGTGTTTGTGAATGATAAACTAAACCGCGAGATCATCGAGAAACTCCACAGCTATGGCATTAAGTTAATTGTACTCCGCTGTGCTGGTTTTAACAATGTGGATCTTGAGGCGGCTCAGGAATTTGGCATCAGTGTACGCCGTGTCCCTGCATATTCCCCTGAAGCTGTGGCAGAGCATGCCGTAGCCCTGATCATGACCCTGAACAGAAAAATTCACCGTGCCTATGGCCGTGTGCGTGATGGCAACTTCTCTTTGTCTCGCCTGACAGGTTTTAATGTCAATGGCAAAACCGTTGGGGTTGTTGGAACAGGTAAAATCGGGATGATGTTCGCCAATATCATGAAAGGTTTTGGCTGTAATATTTTGTTGTATGACAAATATCCGAATAAAGCCTATGAAACCGAAGGGGTTCGTTATGTGGAACTGACCGAGTTGCTGAAAAGCTCTGACATCGTTTCTTTGCACTGCCCACTGACCCCAGAGACCAGCCATTTGATGAATCAATATACTTTCAGCTTACTGAAAGACGGCGCCATGTTGGTGAATACTTCCCGTGGTGGGTTGATCAACACCCGTGCGGCTATCGACGCCCTCAAATCACATAAACTGGGCTACCTGGCCATGGACGTTTATGAGATGGAAGAAGGCCTGTTTTTCAACAACCTGTCAGATACCATCATCAATGATGACCTGATCTCCCGCCTGTTGGCATTCCCGAATGTGCTCATCACTTCGCATCAGGCCTTCTTTACCGTAGAGGCTCTGGAGCAAATTGCAGCAGTAACTTTAGGAAATATCAAAGATTTTGTTGAGGGCAAGAACAGTGATAATGAAGTAAAATTATAATAATCGACATCAAATATACTCGGGTAAAATTTTCTTTCAGAAAACAATATCCGGGTATATTTCTTGTACTGCTATAAGCATACTATTACAGTGAGACTATGATAAAAAGTTTAGCGTACATCTTTGGATGTTTACTCATAGGAAACATCATTCAGACTTTCCTACATATTTCCATTCCAGGGAGCATCATCGGGATGCTGCTACTGACCGCCGCCCTGCACTTCAAAGTTCTTCTTTTGGAAGATGTGAAGGCTTTTGCCTCTTTACTCAATAAGAACATGGCCTTTTTATTCGTGCCGCCGGGCGTGGCACTGATCAATTATATCGACATGCTGCAATCCAATTTGCTGGCCATTTTAGGTTCTTGCGCCGTCAGTACAGTACTGATATTGGTTGTTGTATCTTTAACCATGTCCAAATTGGATCCAACCCCTGCAAATGATGAATGATTTACACGCTATACTGCTCACCAAAGAATTCAGCCTTACACTTACCTGTGTGGCTTATCTGATCTCTCAGTTTATTTATAAAAAAACGAAGAACTTCTTTCTGTTTCACCCTGTACTTTTCAGCATTTTCCTGCTGATCATGTATTTGAAACTGACTGGTGTTTTATTTGACGAAGCCATTACTTTCGACCAATACAATAAGGGTGGTCAGTTTATCAGTTTCTTCCTCGGGCCTGCCGTAGTTGCATTGGGCGTACCACTTTACCTCCAGATCGAAGAAATCAAGTCCAAAAGCAAGCCGATCCTGATTTCACTGGTGTTGGGTTGTTTTGTAGGTATTCTCTCTGGGGTAGTGCTTTGTTACTTCCTCGGTGGAGCAAAAGAAATTGTTTTCTCTATTGCACCGAAATCAGTAACAACCCCAATTGCCATGGGCATCTCTGGCGCTTTGGGAGGTATTCCATCGCTCACCGCCATTATTGTGATTATGGTGGGAATTTTCGGAGGAATTATCGGGCCACCAATGTTGAAGGCCATGAAAATTAAAAACCCAAAAGCCATGGGTATGGCCATGGGAGCCTGTGCCCATGCGGTGGGAACTGCTGCCATTGCGGAAGAAGGACAAGAGCATGCTGCTTATGGAGGGCTGGCATTAGGACTTTGTGGGGTCATCACCGCAATCCTCTGCCCGATCATACTGCATATCGTTTGGCCGATTCTGTCGACACTATAAATATCCATTAAGCAAGAAGCCTCATCATTTTGAAAATGATGAGGCTTTTTTTTGGCTAAAATCAGCGATGATGGCACTGCGCATCCATCAAAGTAATGGTTACTGAAACAACAAGCCGATTAATGAACCAATTCCACTTTAACAGAGGAGGCATCAACCAAACAGATCAGATGATAAATAACGGTCTCCCCGATCACAGATGATGCAAACAATCAGTCCTTCGTCGAGCGTTTCAGCAAGTCGAACCGCTGCTGCTACTGCCCCACCAGAGCTCATCCCCCCAAAAACACCTTCTTCTTTGGCCAGTCTGCGGGCCATCACCCGGGAATCCTCCTGCGAAACATCAATCGTTTGGTCCACTCTTTTAGGATCAAATATCTTTGGCAAATACTCCTCAGGCCAACGGCGAATCCCTGGAATTTTAGAGCCTTCAGTAGGTTGCACTCCTACAATTTTCACCGCATCAGACTGTTCTTTCAGGTAGCGGGAGGTACCCATAATGGTACCCGTCGTGCCCATAGCTGAAACAAAGTGCGTCACCTTCCCCAGCGTATCCCGCCATATTTCAGGGCCGGTAGTCCGGTAGTGCATCCCGTAGTTATCAGGATTATCGAATTGGTTCAGCATAAAATAGCCGCCCTCTTCCACCTTCGACTTGGCGTAATCGCGGGCGCCGAGCATTCCTGCCTCCGCCGACATCAACGTTACCGTAGCGCCATAGGCCTCCATGGTTTTCACCCTTTCAGCAGTGGCTGTTTCGGGCATTACCAGTTCGATTTCCACACCCATTAATCTGGAAATCATGGCCAAAGCAATCCCCGTATTCCCGGAGGTGGCTTCAATTAATTTAATGCCCGGACGCAGGTCGCCACGATCCATGGCACCTTTAATCATTCCATAAGCCGCACGGTCTTTCACACTACCGCCAGGGTTGTGCCCTTCAAGCTTTCCGAAAATTTTCACCGTGGGTTTAGGGCTCAGATGTGCCAGCTCCACCAAAGGGGTATTTCCTATAAGAGATAAAAGGTCTTTCATATAATTGATAGAATAAAGGTCTGTTTGATGATATCTTGCCAATTAAGCAATGATCTGACCGCAAAATAACAAAATTTTCATCAATGCCTGTGAAATGACGCAAATTGCCATCATGATTTTCTCTATATCCAACAATAATCAGGGGTAAATTGAGGCACAATTGGTTTAAGCTTTGATGAATGCAAATCAAAAGAAATATACCAAATCCAATTTGCCGCAGAAAGTATGTGTGGTGTGTGAAAAGCCCTTTGAATACCGTAAAAAGTGGGCAAAAGTATGGGAGGAAGTAAAATATTGCAGCGAACGGTGCCGAAGAAACAAAAACAACATCAATAAAGTCTGATACTCACTAAAAAAGCCCTGTAATTTTTAATAAATAATAATTAAAAGGCGATTGTTTATAAACTTACTAATTTATGTTTAACCCCCCAACAATGATCAGCAGCGACTTTTTAGCCCAATGTGGTAAAAATCAAACGATTGACTATATATCGATTCTTACGAGTACTCCCACTGTTTATAAAATACATGAAAAAATTACCTTTAAGCCTCAAAATCAGCTAAAACACTTAAAACTAATGGTTTATAGATTCCTTAACTTATTGAATTAATTCAATAAAATGACAACATGCTCCATGTAACTTTTCAGTCCTCCTTCATCCAATCCTATATCTATCAAAACACCACAAACACCTCATTATCATTTAGTTACACACTAAAAACATACTCCGAAACGGGCAAACCCCTATCGCTCATATCCATAATCATGTAATTTTGTTTATAAAAACTAAATGGTAAATTAATAATACACAATGGCCAGCGTGTATTATTTACCAACTTACTTTTTACCATGAAAATTATTAATACCCTACTCAAGCAGTATGCCCTACTGGTGCTACTCTGCCTGGCTGGCACCACCATGTCTATGGCGCAGGTCAATGGTAATGCTTCGCATGATACCAAAGACCACCAAAAGCAAATTATCGGCTATTTTACCCAATGGGATGCCTGGAAAGACAGCAAGCATGGCGTTCCCGCCAAAGGTGCTTACAATCAGCTCAATATTGATTACAGCCAGTACACTATCCTCAACTTTTCCTTTTTCGGTGTGGCCAAAGACGGCACCATTCATTCCGGTGACCTTAGAAATAAAAGCATCTATGAAACCGGACAAACGCAGGAACCCGGGGAAATCCTGCACCCAGACCTTTACAGCAGCTGGGATTACTACCTCCTCTATGGTGAAATCGACAAACTTCATACCCTTACCGAGGAGGCGATCGCTGCCGGTTTCTCGGTAAATGGCACAAGGTGGCAAAATTCCATCACGGGCCTTGAAGGAGACCTGCCCATTCCAATGAAAAAAGCGGGAGGTGCCCCAGGCCTTTTCCAGCTGGCCAAAGACAACAATGTCAAAGTTATGGCCTCGATAGGTGGGTGGTCGATGTGTAAACATTTTCCCGAAATGGCCCGTGACCCCGAGCTTCGGGCAAATTTTGTGGCCGATTGCGAAAAGCTCATTGCGATGGGTTTCGATGGCATTGATATCGATTGGGAGTACCCTGGCAATGTGGGCATGAATATAGAAAATTTCGGGGCTGACGATTACCCGAATTTCACGCTGATGATGCAGGAAATCCGTGACGCAATTGGTCCCGACAAACTGATTACCGCTGCTTTTGCCGCTCAGCCCGCGAAGATCAAAGATTTTGAGTGGAGCAAGCTGAACAATATCATGGATTATTATAACATGATGACCTATGATTTTCATGGTGGCTGGTCGAATATCGCAGGACATAACAGCCCACTGTACGACTACGAGGGAGAGGAATATGGCCCAGGCTCATGGGACCATACCTTCACTTATATGCGCGACGAGCTGAACATTCCACCATCAAAAATCACGATGGGGCTGGGCTTCTATGGTCGTGGGGTAATTACCGATGGCGAGGCCGCCCTGAACAAAGCAACCGTGAAGGTGAACAAAACTGTTCAGCCCGATGGTCCAGTCAGTACTGCTGGAGATTTTACCAATTTTGGTGATTTCGATGCCACCCCTTTCTACCAGTTTTTACTCACCAAATCTTCTAACTGGACCGAGCACTGGGACGATCAGGCTAAAGTACCCTACCGCACCAATGGAAATTATTTCCTGAGTTACGATAACGAACAATCCATTGGTGAAAAAGCCAAGTATGTAACCGACCACCAAATTGGGGGCGTCATTGTGTGGCAAGTCTTTGGTGATCTTGATTTGGGTGCTGTACAAACCACCTACGACAACCTGCCCTACTGCCCCAACACCAAATCGCCATTGGTAAATGTCGTCAATAAGGTTTTTGCAGAGACCGATGGCACACCGAGTGTCAGCTTTAACAGCCCTGCAGATGGCGACCTCATTACGCAGAGCACTGCCTTTGCACCTGTATCACTTTCTGCCGCTGCCACTGATGCCAACGGGAGCATCTCTTCAGTAGTATTTGAAATTAACGAGCTTCAGCTGAATGGCACACTGACCGAGGGGGCTTATACCGCCTCATGGACTCCTTCAGCTTTTGGCGAACAGACGATCACTGTTACAGCGACAGATAACGATGGCGAAAAAGCATCGGCTACGATCAAAGTAAACATTGAATGTGCGGGGACGGATTGTCCGAATGAACTTCCGACCATCAGTATTGACAGCCCTGCCGACGGTGCTATCATTGATCAGTCTGCACTCACGGCAATCAGTATCAGTATTACTGCCGATGATGCCGATGGAAGCATCAGCGAAACAAGCATTGAAGTGGATGGGCAATCCTTCAGCACTTCCACGGCCGCATGGACTCCTTCAGCTTTTGGAACCTACGCCATCGTCGCCACCGCTACGGACGACCAAGGCGGAACGGCAAGCCAGACCATCAACGTCACCATCAATGAGGTAGCGGAAAGCTGCGGCGATCCCTGGGAAGCGAAAGTGTACCCCAAGGACAGCGAGGTCTCCTACCAGGGGCTTCAATACCGAGCGGCCTGGGAAGCTTCCGCCGCCAGTGTACCTGGAAATGCTGATGCCTGGAAATTTGTAGCCGCCTGTCCAGGGACAACCCTCGACTGCGCTGATTACGACAGCTGGAATGCAACAACGACCTACCAGACCAACGGCATGAAAGTCAGTTTTGAAGGCAGTGTGTACCTGTTCCTGAAATGGTATTCGCTTGGTGAAACACCAGGGCAAAGCCCTTCAGCATGGCAGCTGATCGCGCCTTGTGGCGATGAAAATACCGATCAGCCACCAGTGATTACCTTCACCAACCCCACGGCAGACACCCTTATTGAACAAGCTACATTTGAAGCCATTGACATTAGCTTTTCGGCTACTGACGACCTGGGCATCAGCGCAACAAGCCTGACCATTGATGGCACAACCACCGAGGGTACTTCCGTGAGTTTTACCCCAACGGCCTATCAGGATTATGTGGTTACGGCATCCGCAGAAGACAATGCCGGGCAAACGACCACCAAAAGCCTGACCATCACCATCAGCGACCCGAATGTGAATCAGGCGCCAACGGTGCAAATCAATCAACCTGCAGATCAGGCCACCATCGTTCAGGAAACATTATCCGCCATTGACGTTTCCATTACCGCCTCGGATGCTGACAATAATCTTGCCTCCACTTTGATTGAGGTCGATAATCAGTCCTGGTCAACGACCACCGCACAATGGACTCCTTCAGCTTATGGCACATTCACCATCACAGCCACCGCTACGGATGCTGAGGGCTTAACAGCAAGCAGTGAGCATACGGTAACGGTTGAAGCTCCTGCCGTTGGTGGCGACTGCGATGGTCTGGAGGCTTATGCGGAATATCCGAGCATCTACAATACCGGTGATCAGGTCGCTCATGAGGGTAAAATTTATGAAGCCCTGACCTCCAACCTGTACAATGTAACGCCGGGCACCGCCGACCATTGGTGGAAATTCATCAAGGATTGCGATGGTACTTCAGGAGGAGGTACGCCAGGTGCGCCAGTGATCACCTTCGCCAGCCCGGTGGATAATCAACTGTTTAATAACCTTGATCCGGTGAATATTGAATTTAGCGCAACGGATGATGGCACCATTGACAGTCAGCAAATTACCGTCGATGGACAAACCTTTAACAGCAACACGGCCACTTTCAGCCCTGCCGCTTACGGAAGCTACACCATTACGGCCTCCGCTACGGACAATGACGGAAACACAACGACTGAAGAAATATCGATCCGCTTCCGTGACGCTTCGACAAGTGCTGCAAACCGAGTACTGGTCGGCTATTGGCATAACTGGCAAAATTCATCTGCACCCTATATCCGCTTGCGCGACATTAACGACACCTATAATGTGGTGTGTATTGCCTTTGCAGAACCAAAAGTCAGGGACACGGACAATACGATGGTTTTTGATCCAATAGATATCAACAATGCGGGTTATGTTCCTACTGAAGCGTCGCGTCAGGAATTCAAAGAAGATGTAGCCTATCTACAGGCACAGGGCAAAAAAGTACTGATCAGCCTTGGTGGTGCTAACGGGGTGGTTCATCTCGACAATGAAACTGAAAAGGGCAAGTTTGTGAGTTCCCTCACCGAGCTGATTAACGATTATGGTTTTGATGGCATTGATATTGACCTCGAGGGTTCGTCGATTACCCTGGACGCTGGCGATGTGGACTTTAAAAATCCACAAACCCCTCGCATCGTCAATTTCATTGATGGTATTGAGCAGGTACTGGCGAATTTCCCTGCCAACTTCATCCTGACCTCAGCGCCAGAAACAGCCTATGTGCAAGGGGGTAAAAACGCCTACGGTGGCTCATGGGGAGGTTACCTGCCCATATTGTACGCTTTCAGGGATCAGCTTGAATATGTACATGTGCAGCTATACAATACGGGAAGTGTGATTGCCAACGACGGCAACATTTACAGTCAGGCTTCGGCAGATTTCATTGTGGCCATGACCGAGATGATGCTTCAGGGGTTTGACACCAAAAGTACCGCAGGATTTTTCCCTGCTTTCCGCGAAGATCAGGTGGCTATTGGCTTGCCTTGTGTTGCCGCGGCTGCGCCTGCTGGAGGCTATACAACACCTGCCGAAGTGCACAAGGCCCTGGATTACCTGACACAGGGGATTTCCTTCGGAGGGAATTACGTTTTACAGCAGCCTTCGGGCTATCCAGATTTACGTGGCTGGATGACCTGGTCGATAAACTGGGACAACTCGAACGGCTATGAATATGCCAACAGCTTTGCCGACTATTACGGTCTTCCTCAAGCCCGAAGCATGGTAGCGAGCGCACCATCCGTAAAATTCTTCCCAAATCCAGTGAAACACCTGCTGAACATCGGTACACTCGATGGGCAACTGCAACAACTGAGAATTTTCAACAGTCAGGGAGTTGAGGTACTCAATACGCCACTGGTATCCAATACCGCGAGCATTTCCGTAGCGCATCTTCCTCAGGGCATTTATGTGGTGCAGCTTCGGACAAGCCACGGGCTCGTTCAAAAGCAAATCCTCAAGCAATAGGAATAAAAAACGAACGGGAGGCCTTTCATTGATCGTTATTGAAGGCATCCGCTAAAAATGAAGACCCACTGGCAGAAGCCGCACCCTACTGAGTGCGGCTTCTCTTGTTTGCACTGTTTGAAATTCAGCAAAAAACCAATAGCTTTAAGGCGAACTATTCTTCTGAAAAGCACCAAACACATGCCCCAAAAAGCCAAAGCACATCTTCTATGGATCATTATTCTCTCGCAGTTTTGCTGCACCTCCCTTTGGTTTGCCGGCAATAGTGTCGTTGCTGATCTTATCCAGCATTTCCACCTTCCAGACGGTGCCATGGGCTTACTTACCTCCTCGGTGCAATTTGGCTTTGTAATTGGCACCCTCACGTTTGCCGTGCTCACTATCGTCGACCGTTTTTCACCATCAAAAGTATTTTTGTGCAGTGCGATTATGGCGGCACTTGCCAATGCTGGGGTATTGCTCCCCGGCCATCAGCTCTGGAGCCTCATGGTACTTCGGTTTGTTGTTGGGTTCTTTTTGGCGGGCATTTACCCTGTGGGAATGAAAATTGCTGCGGACTATTATGAACAGGGACTTGGGAAATCCCTCGGCTATCTGGTGGGCGCACTGGTGATAGGTACAGCATTTCCGCACCTGCTGAAAAACCCTGCCTATGCCCTGCCCTGGAGGATGGTGATGATCATCACCTCTGCACTCTCTCTGCTTGGTGGGGCAGCAATTGTGTTGCTTGTGCCCGACGGTCCTTATCGGCAAGCGAGCAGTAAATTTCGGCTGACTGCCCTTCGGGAGATCTTCAGTAACCGCCCCTTCCGTTCGGCGGCTTTCGGTTATTTTGGCCATATGTGGGAGCTATATACCTTTTGGGCTTTTGTGCCGCTCATGCTCCTGAGTTACGAAAAGCTACACCCGCAAAGCGAATTCAATATACCGCTTTGGGCATTCCTCATTATTGCGGGAGGCAGTATAGCCTGTGTGCTCGGAGGCTACCTATCAAAACAATTCGGCACAAAAAAAACAGCCCTGATCGCTTTGACCTCATCGGGTGCCTGTTGTTTGCTTTCTCCCCTCTTTTTTGCCCAGCCGAGCGGGGGTCTTTTCCTTATTTTTCTTTTGGCATGGGGAGGGTTGGTGATTATGGATTCGCCCCTGTTTTCAACATTGGTTGCCCAGAATACAACGGCCAAACTGAAAGGAACTGCCCTGACGATTGTCAATTGTATAGGCTATGCCATCACAATTCTCAGCATTCAGGCTGTTTCGTTGCTAAAAGTCGTGCTGCCTCCATCGGGTTTATATATGGTGCTTGCTGCGGGCCCAGCTTTGGGACTTTGGGCGCTACTCAGCGGAAAGGCCATGCCAAAAAAATAAAAAAACCACACAGCATCCTGCATGGTTTTTTTGTGGCCAAAGGTCCGATTTAACGGCTTTCAAATATGCGGTCGGCAGGCTTACGCACTTTCGGCTGATCTTTGGTCTGATCTTCAGCAGAGCGGTAACCCACCGTTGCCAATACCACAGGCTGAAGGTTGGCCGCTTCCAGGCCCAAAATCTCGGAGAATTTTTCAGGCTCAAAACCTTCCATTGGACAGGCGTCGATTTTCTGTGTGGCGCAGGCAGTCAGTAAATTCCCCAAGGCAATATATGGCTGTCGGGCGGTCCAGGCGGTAACCTCTTTAGGGTCTTTTTCTTTCAGTACCCCTTTCACAAAATCACCATAGCCGCTGAGTTCGGAGAAATCTATCCCGAGGGCATCGGCTTTCAGTTGTACATATTCATCAATATGTTCATCTTCAACCTTAATGTAATTACAGAAAACAAAAAGGTGGGAAGCGTCGGTAATCTGCGACTGATCCCATGCTGCAGGGCGCAATTTTTTCCTCAAATCCTCGTCTTCAATGATGAGTACCTTGAACAACTGCAAACCATACGAGCTTGGCGACAAACGAATGGATTCTTTCAAATATTCAAGGTCTTCCCCACTGATTTTTTTTGAGGCATCAAATTTTTTGGTGGCATAACGCCAACGAAGGCTTTCAAGCATTTTCATGAATTATTCATTTTTTGATAAACGAAACAGACGCCAATCACCGACTGACCATAAGTGCTGATCAATCGTGGCATCTGATAATCCATACGACTGTTGAAGGGCAAGATCTAACTTCGTCCGAATTATTCACCGACCAATTTACTTTTCACAAAAAAAGGGGGACTTATTTGTTCCACTTCTGGGCAGGGCAAAAAAAAACACCCTTGAAGGTGCTTTTACTTTTCTGTTACTTGGCTGTGGCCAGCTCCTCAATAATACGCTTGATGTGCAAATCCGCATGGCGCACAAGCCCCGTGTACCAAACCGATCGCAGGAATTGGCGTTCTTCCTCGCTCAGGTGCCAATCCTTGCGTTCTTTGCGCAGGCGTTCCACCAAATGGTGCAGGCACAAGGCCGTTGTTACGGAGATGTTAAAAGATTCAGTGAAGCCATACATAGGAATTCGCAAATGGTGGTCGGCACTTGCCAATGCTTCCTCAGAAAGCCCATCGGCTTCATTACCAAAGGCGATGGCCACTTTCCCACTCAAATCCACCTGATCAAGCGTTTTTCCCTCCACATTTGGCGAGGTGGCGTAGATAGTGTAGCCCTGTGCCTTTAAATTGGCATAGCAATCGGCCGTATTTTTCGCCCCTTCTTTTTCATAACGGTGCATACTCACCCAGTTGGATGCCCCTTTGGAAACATTAGGATTGATCTCATATTCCGAAGAGTTGTTGATGATATGCAAATCCTGCAGCCCGAAACAGTCGCAATTGCGAAATACCGCTGACGCATTATGCGGCTTATAGACATCCTCCAGAATTACGGTGATTTGACGGGTGCGCTGATCCATGACTTTCTCCAGCAAATTCACCTTCGCCTCCGTAATATAAGGTCTGAAATATTCCACTTTGGCGGCCTCCAGCACCTTGGGGTCGATTGATTTTTTATCCTCCATTTTACTATTCATGCTTATGGCGCAAAAGTACGGCAAATTACGCCATTTTAAAAACCCAATAAAGTATGCAGGATGGGAATCAAGCTCATCAATGCTACATCCCTTGAATATCATCTTATTTTTCAGCCACAGATTCCCTGTTTCACTGGTTTCGCCCAATTTGCTTTAAGCCGTACTACACGCATCAGAAAACAAAGGAGCACCTGCACAGCATATACAGCAAAGTTTGGGCAAGAGGCTTTCTGGCAAATGATTTATTTGATATCGAATTGTATTTCGCAAATCTGCTGAGATTAAAACGCATCGTCAGTAATAAGCTCCGCGAAAAAAATATACTTTTTTTCACGAAAATAGATATCACATTTTTAGTTTGCAATTAAACATTTCGATTAAAATCTGATCTGCGTCATTAAAAAACAAATGCGTGCATCATAATTCAGTGATCTGTGGATAATTACCACATCAATACCAATAAGGATAACAATTTCATGGTATGGTTTTCGATTTAAGATCATCGATTAACTTACTTAAAAAATTCTTTATGAATTCTGAAATTAACAAGCAAAATCGAATGCGGACTTTCATCGGAGCGATGATTACAGAGTTTGCCTTAGGTTCGGTTTATACGTGGAGCCTTTTTAATGCACCACTTTCAAAAGCCTTACACTCTCCTATAAAAACAGTTGCTTTTACCTTTGGATTGATGAGCCTTGCCCTTGCTATTGGTTCGTCGGTTTCTGGAAAGATTCAGGATCGTTTCGGGATCACCAAAACGACCATTGCGGCAGGTTTAATCCTCGGATTGAGTTTGATCATTACTTCTTTCGCAGGTAATATCCTGATGCTTTATCTTTTCGGTGGTATTCTGGTAGGTTTGGGAGATGGTATCGGTTACCTGATGACCCTTTCCAACTGTGTGAAACAATTCCCAGAGAAAAAAGGGCTGATTTCTGCCTTCACAATTGGCGCTTATGGCCTTGGTGCTTTAGGATTTAAATTTATCAATAACCAATTACTGATTCATGAGCATATGCACATGACCTTCGAGATTTGGGGTATTTTGATGATTGTATTGGTTGCCATTGGTGGATTATTGATGTCTGACGCTCCTGAAGTGAAATCAACAGTTCAAGCAGCTGATGGCCATTCAGAAGAAAAACACCAGTTTGATTTGAAAGAATGTCTGAACCAGAAATCTTACTGGACATTGGCATTGATTTTCGTGACCATCTGTATGAGTGGTCTGTATGTTATTGGTGTATCAAAAGATATTGGTGAAATTTACGCACACTTGTCTACGGCTACGGCAACTTCAGCGGTCGCTATTGTAGCAGCTGCCAACCTCCTTGGCCGTTTGATTCTTGGGGTACTTTCTGATAAAATCAAAAGAATTTACACCATCTCCATTGCCTTAATATTTGCACTGATCGGTATTATCCTGATCCTTTTCGTACACCTTAACCCAATGTTGTACTGGGTATCTTTAAGCTGTATGGCCTTTTGTTTTGGCGGGGGAATCACGGTTTATCCTTCATTGGTTAGTGACTTCTTTGGTTTGAGAAACTTGACAAAAAACTACGGACTGATCTACCTTGGTTTCGGAATTGGGTCATTCATTGGTTCTGCAGTAGCCTCACTTTTCGGTGGTTTCATTGCTACTTTCTGGTTGATCCTCAGCTTGCTGATCATCTCACTGGTACTGACCTTCGTTGTTCGTGCACCAAAAAATCCAACGGTAGAAGTTGCTTAGTGCATTTATAAACTGACCATCCTACTGAAAATTCAGAAGATCGTGATGGTTTTCAAGTTTTAAACACGCGCTTTATCCGCAAAAAATAAATCATGCTTAAAAAGGCCAGTCATGACGACTGGCCTTTTTTATTGGTGGCTGGTTGGCGGCTTTAGCTGTGGTTATCGCTTGGCAATTTTATTCCCTGAAATACTGCGCTGACGACTGCACCGAAAGCGCTCGATCTCTGGGTTTCGCTTTTTGAGGTGTTTCTGGCTCACCCCACTGTTTACCCGTTTGCGCCACCGCCTGAAAGAGGTGGGTTTTAATTCCCTGCGCATCACTTTAATCACCTCGGCTTCACAAAGCCCAAATTGCTGCTCAATGGCCTCAAAGGGTGTTCGGTCTTCCCATGCCATTTCTATTACTCGGTCGGTTTCTTCTGCTGTCCTCATCGCCATTGCAAACGAGCTGTTCTTTCAAATCGTTTGCCTGAAAAATTTCAGCCATAAAAAAAACCGCAATGCCTGAACACTGCGGTTTGAATTATTTTTTACGGACAGGGTTAAAACAAGCCCAGTTGTTCTTTGTCATCATCGGCTTTAACGGCCTTCTCCCCAGTTGATGAAGCTGACGCTTTCACGGTTTTGGATTCACTTTCGATAATCTCCACGGTTTTCACAGGATAAGCCGAAAGCTTGTTCCCCAACGCTCTCCATCCTTTGGTTTCCGCCAGAACATCGAGCTCAAAAGTACCACTCGTCTTGCCATCGATCGCTTTTTTATAAGTGATCTTCACCTTCGACAGGCTGTCGGTTGTTGCTGCGAGCAACTTTGAACTGCGGGCATCGGTAATGAATTTGAATCGCTTATCGATCGTGGTGGTTTCCACCATGAAACGCTTCACATAATTCGCCTTGTTGTTACCGTCATAATATATGGCCGTAATCGGGCGCTCGGCATCAAACTGCTCTATCAAAACCAGATCCTCTACCGCATAACGGTTGGTCAGCTCGTAATTGGTCAGTTCATAACTACCGTCACGGAAAACGCACAAAATGGACTGATCGACGAAGTTACCGAGCTTTTTCCCTCTACCTTCTGAATTCAGTCGGCCTATATTTTCATCAAAGAAAATATCTACGCCACCGAGTGTAGATACACCATCTGAAATTTTGATGATGCCATTTTTTGAAATCGGATAGGCCGTCAGGGTATTTCCAACCACATCACGCCCTTTGATTGCCAATTCTGCGAAATCGTATTCAAACACTTTCTGACGTGCAGGACAGCCAGCGGTAAGCTTCACGCGAACCACTTCCGCCTCCCCGTTAGGGTTGGCCGTGAAGTACAACAATTTGGATTTCGCTCCCCCTTTAATCAGTGAATATTCACGGTCACGGGTAACGGCCAATATTTGGAATCGCTTCACGAAAGTCCGTTTCTTTGCCCCATCCAGGTAGGCCATATTGTACACCATGCGGTCGTCATTCTTTTTGAAAACGGCCACATGAATAATGTCCTTACCCACGAAGGCTTTATCGGCAATTTTGGTTACCATACATACCCCATCGCGGCGGAAGATGATGATATCATCGATATCTGAACAATCGCAAACGAACTCATCTTTCTTCAGCGAAGTTCCTATGAATCCTTCCGCTCGGTTGACATACAGCTTGGCATTGTTGGCTGCAACGACGGTCGCATTGATTTCCTCGAAGTTTTTAATCTCGGTTTTTCGCTCACGCCCTTTGCCGTATTTCTTCAACAAATCCCGGAAATAAGCAATGGCAAATTCCGTCAGGTTGGCAAGGTTATGCTCTACCGCTTTCAGCTCGTCGGTCAGCTTGCGCATGATTTCATCCGCCTTGAAGGTATCGAACTTGGAGATTCTTTTGATCTTGATCTCCGTCAGGCGAATCAAATCCTCCTCGGTAATATCACGGTAGAAATCCTTTTTGAAAGGATCGAGTCCTTTGTCGATCGTTTGCAATACCGCTTCCCAGGTTTCACACTCCTCAATATCGCGGTAAATACGATGCTCGATAAATATCTTTTCCAGTGAGCTGAAGAGGATTTTCTCCATCAGTTCCCCTTTGCGAATTTCAAGTTCCTGCTTCAGCAAGCCCACCGTCTGTTCTGTAGAGAACCTCAAAATATCGTTCACCGACATAAAATGTGGGCGATCGTCGATAATCACACAGGCATTGGGCGAGATCGAAACTTCGCAATCGGAAAAAGCATACAGGGCGTCAATCACCACATCAGGAGACTGATTTGGCCCAAGCTGAATTTCAATCTCAACGTCCTTGGCCGTATTATCAATCACCTTTTTCACCTTCAGCTTCCCTTTGTCATTGGCTTTCAGAATGGAGTCAATAACAGAAGTGGTGGTGGTTGAAAAAGGAATATCCTTGATCAGGAGCGTCTTTTTATCTACGGCTTCAATTTTAGCCCTTACGCGAACTTTAGATCCTTTTTTCCCTTCGTTGTAGTTGGTGAAATCCGCCATTCCTCCTGTTGGGAAATCTGGAAGA
Organism: Persicobacter psychrovividus; assembly: GCF_036492425.1. Taxonomy (NCBI): domain Bacteria; kingdom Pseudomonadati; phylum Bacteroidota; class Cytophagia; order Cytophagales; family Persicobacteraceae; genus Persicobacter; species Persicobacter psychrovividus. The sequence continues at coordinate 1,177,763 of NZ_AP025292.1, read as the reverse complement.
ATACTCACCTTTTTCCCCTTGAGGATATCTACCGAAGCTTTACAAAGTTCCACAAAGTTGTGGGGCATCATTTTGGTGGAAAGCCCTACGGCGATCCCCTCTACACCCTGCGCCAGGAGCAAAGGAAACTTCACAGGCAAAGTTACAGGTTCCTTTTTTCGGCCGTCATAAGAGAGTTGCCATTCGGTGGTCTGTGCGTTATAGACTACATCGAGGGCAAATTTAGACAAGCGGGCCTCAATATAACGAGGTGCTGCCGAGCGGTCTCCAGTACGGATATCCCCCCAGTTCCCCTGCGTTTCGATCAGCAATTCTTTCTGACCGATAGAGACAATGGCGTCACCAATAGAGGCATCACCATGGGGGTGAAACTGCATGGTGGCTCCAATCACGTTGGCAACTTTATTGAATCGACCATCATCCAGCTCCTTCATGGCATGAAGAATCCGTCGCTGAACAGGTTTAAGTCCATCCTGAATGGCTGGTACGGCGCGTTCGAGGATCACATAAGAGGCGTAATCAAGAAACCAACTTTCGTACATCCCCGAAACCATGGTGGCTTCGCTGATGTTTCCGTTGAGCTCTTGTCCCTCCTGATTCATATTATTTTCGTCGTTCATGTTTTCTTTCAGAATTTTTCGGGCACAAACCCTTTTACTGCATCAAAAAAATTGGCCTTAAAGCTCCTCCTCTTCCACCATATCCTTCTCCACGCGAAGGTTATCGATAATAAAGCCTTGGCGTTTTGGGGTATTTTTCCCCATAAAAAAGCTCAGTAGATCCTCCACTTTGGTTTCCTTCTGCAAAATCACTGGATCAAGTCGGATCTCGTCGCCAATAAAGTTCCCGAACTCGTCAGGAGAAATCTCACCGAGTCCCTTAAATCGGGTAATTTCAGGCTTTCCGCCGAGTTTCTTGATGGCTTTTTGTTTCTCCTGCTCATCATAACAATAGATGGTTTTCTTCTTGTTGCGCACCCTGAAGAGTGGCGTTTCAAGAATGTAAACATGGCCTTGCTTCACTAAATCTGGGAAAAACTGCAGGAAGAAGGTCAGCAGCAACAGGCGGATGTGCATTCCATCGACATCGGCATCGGTAGCGATCACAATTTTTCGGTAGCGCAAACCATCAAGCCCGTCTTCAATATTAAGGGCGTGTTGCAGCAGGTTGAATTCTTCATTTTCATAGACCACTTTTTTGGTCAGGCTGTAACAGTTCAGTGGTTTCCCCCGCAAAGAGAAAACGGCCTGCGTCTGTACATTCCTCGACTTGGTGATCGACCCTGAGGCAGAATCTCCCTCCGTAATAAAGATCATGCTTTCTTCACGCTCTGGCTTTTCCTTCTTATCGTTGAAATGCACGCGGCAGTCACGCAATTTTTTGTTGTGCAGGTTCGCCTTTTTCGCTCGCTCATTGGCCAGCTTTTTAATTCCAGAAATCTCCTTACGCTCCCGCTCCGACTGATTAATCCGTTTGAGCAGAGCCTCGGCGGTATCGGCATGTTTGTGCAGGTAATCATCAAGGGCTTTCTTTACAAAGTCCCCAACAAAAGTCCGCATAGTGGGGCCATCATTAGCGACATTCAGTGAGCCCAGTTTTGTTTTGGTCTGAGATTCAAAAACAGGTTCCTGAACCCTTACTGCCACAGAGCCAATGATACTTGCGCGGACATCCGCAGCATCGAAATTTTTACCATAAAATTCCCGCACTGTTTTCACCAAAGCCTCACGGTATGCCTGAAGGTGCGTACCGCCCTGCGTGGTATATTGGCCATTCACAAAGGAATAATATTCCTCACCATACTGATTGGAGTGAGAAAAAGCCATTTCAATATCATCCCCTTTCAGGTGAACGATGGGGTAGCGTAAATCATCTTCATTGGTTTTGCGCTCGAGCAAATCGCGCAGACCATTCGCGGAATGGAACTTTTGCCCATTGAAGTTGATCGTCAGCCCAGCATTCAGGAAGGCGTAATTCCAAATCTGATTTTCAAGATACTGCGGGATAAAGTGGTAATTCTTAAAAACGCTTGCATCTGGCTCAAAGGTAATTTCAGTACCATTAGGCTGATCTGTCGCTTCGATTTTTGAGTCAAGGGTCAGTTCTCCCTGGTCAAATTCTGCTACTTTGGTCTGCCCGTCACGGAATGACTGTACACGGAAATAGGAAGAAAGCGCATTCACCGCTTTAGTACCCACACCATTCAGCCCCACTGATTTTTGAAAGGCGCCAGAGTCGTATTTTCCCCCAGTATTTATTTTTGAAACACAGTCAATGGTTTTTCCCAAAGGAATTCCCCGACCGTAATCCCGTATTTTTACACGATAATCAGTAATCTTCACATCGATTTGCTTTCCAAAGCCCATCATATGTTCATCAATACTATTATCAATAATTTCTTTTACCAGCACATAAATTCCATCATCGACGGAGGAACCATCGCCGAGCTTACCGATGTACATTCCAGGTCGCAGGCGGATATGCTCTTTCCAGTCCAATGACCGAATGCTATCTTCTGTATATATTGCTTCTTGTTGCTTTGCCATTTTCCAGTTAATCCATAGATCAAAAGGTGAAAAAATAAATCCTGCTTTTTCATGCTAAATTACCAGCGAACTGAAAAAGCCATCTAAATTTAATAAACCTAAGTGAAGTAAACCAAATAAAATTCAATCCCACTCAAAAAATAACGGATTTACCGCCTATTTTTTGACAGGATAACCATCAACCAAACCATCGTCGCCAGTAAAACGATAGGAAAAACGAAAATAGTGCTATTGATTAAAGTACTGTTCCCAAATTGGCTATTGTTGTACGACCCTAAAAAGGCTACCGAAATGGCAAAGCCTAAATTTAGAATTCCATTTAATGCCAAAAACCAGTCACTCATCTGCTTTTTGAAGAAGTAATTCCGATAAGTAAGCCCCCTGACCATGGGGTCTGAGCTCATGTTTTGTAAAAGGTTGATGAACATAAAAAAGATACCATTGATGGAGGCCAAAAACACCAAACCACCAAAAAAGAAAGTATCCCGTGTAACGATTGTTGCTGCATTGCCCACAGCATCAATAGATACCGTTACGCCCGAAGGCATCCAAGCATACACATACAAGAACATCCCCAATGCCAAAATCAGGGAGCTTGTCCTAAAAAACTTTAAAAAATTCTCCATTGTCCTGTTTAATTTCCTAAGCAATTTAATGGAAATTTTCCATTTCCCGACTTTCTGCGCTAATTTCACCAAAGTATAATGGCTCCTAAACCACTAAAACCGCAGTTTAAAGGCTACTTTTGAACGGCACTACATCAAAAACCTAACTCAAGTATGAACAAGATTGTCTATATATTTTTATTAATTGCGCTCTTTGCCTCTGCCTGTAAACCCACGCCAAAAATTGAAGGCTTCGATACCCAGGCCTGGAAAGCGGACCGCTCAGGCTGCAACGGCCAACGGGAGCATCTACTGCCACTGCTTGAAAAAAGTGAATCTGCCCTTGAGAATTTAAGCACCACCCAGATCGTTAAACTACTCGGGAGGCCCAACAAAGAGGAACTTTACCGCAGATCGCAGCGCTTTTTCTTTTATGATATTGAAGGAGGGAAAGCCTGTGGCGTTGTGGAGAAAGTACAATACAGGTTGCGCTTTACCGCCACCGACCATCTGATAGAAATTAAAAAAATTACCACCGAGGAAAAAGAATAGTGGCGCAACCCCTAATTATTTCATGGTTTTGTATTGTCCACAGATGACACAGATTTCCACAGGTTTTTTTATTCCGTAAATCGGATATCACCCATCGAAAATCCAAAGACACCTTACTATTCTTTTTGATGAAGGAAGGCGACTTTGAGAAAAGTGTACATAATTTACGGGATGCAGCAATGGTCTATGGTTCAGGGATACGAGCCCTCGGTATGGCTGAGGCAAAAAAAATGCGAGTCGGATGGACTCGCATTTTTTTATCAGGCTGCCAACATGTGGCAAAACCCTATTAATCTTCAATAACCAAAGAGGCAGCACCTAAAATACCTGCTTCATTAGCCAAAGAGGCCGTTTTTATCTGCAACTTATCGAGATAATACGGAGTGAGCCAATGCTTGAGCTCTTTCATCATTGCGGGATGAATTGTTTCATAGGCCGCGGATACACCTCCACCAAGAATGATGGTCGAGATATCCAGAATCCTGACATTGGAAACAATCCCCTGTGCCAAATACTTCCCTACTCTTCGGAAAACTTTTTTGCCGACTTCATCACCAGCAAGACAGGCCTTTTGAATTTTTTTCGCATCAAGGTTATCCGACAGCTTCAGCTTGGTTTTATATTCGCCACTGCCGATATATTTTTCAGCCATACCCACAATGCCTTTTTTACCGATACTCTGTTCGAGGCTTTTGCCATTACCGATAGGAATATGACCGATCTCCATGGCATTGCCACCTTCTCCGCCAAAAATTTGCTTGTTGATGACCGCCGCACCGCCAACGCCTGTACCGAGTGTAATGAAAATATAAGAAGGAGGCACTGCTGTTTCGCCAAAATAAAACTCGCCAAGGGCGGCCGCATTGGCGTCATTTTCCAAACGGAATTGATAATCAGGAAATGCCTGCTCCAATCGTTTGGCAAACTCAATATTGCCCAGCCCTACAATATTTGGAAATTCCAGGGTCTTGCGTCTTTTTGGCCCCAAAGTACCAGGCACCCCAATTCCAACTTTTTTGATCGCCTTATTGTCGCCCAGAAAAGCCCCTAATTTTTCAATAAAAGCTTCTACATAGCCATTAGGCTGATCGGCCAAATCCGCAGTTGGGTACTTCACTTTTTCCAATAATTCCCCTGTGCGTGTTACAATTCCAAATTTTGTATTGGTCCCTCCGATATCAATCCCTAAATAAGCATTTTCCATTTTCAGTTCATTTGTCATTGAGGTAAAAAAGAAAGATCTTCCGCTCAATTGATTGAGAATATGTTTGATTTTGAATAAAAAGCACTTGCCGCTTTTACCCAATTAGTGTTTACGAATAGAAATATAACGAGATCATGAAATAAACACCTAAAAAATAGATCTTTTATTTATACAAAAAAAGCCTTCCATACAGAAGGCTTAAAATTTTAAACATTTTCCAGGTAATTTCTTCTCGCTCGTTCCTGCTGAGCCACTTGCTCATTGGAACTCCCTCTGACCACCACCTTCGTTTTCAGCACCTCGATTCGTGGTGTCTTTGGCTCCAAGATCTTTTCTGGATGGGCCTCTTTCCTTTTCAGCTCATCGAGGAACATCTCGGTTGCCCGTTGCCCCATTTCAAAGGCGGGCTGAAATACGCTACTAATTTGCGGATCGGTCAGCCTTGTGAATGTGGTATCATCTTCAAATCCGACAATCTTCACTTCGCGCGGAACATTGATTCCCATTTCACGGAGCTGCATCATTGCACCCACCGCTACATTATCATTCACACAGAAAATACCGTCAGGCATTGGTTCTTCACTCTTGACCAAATCATAAATCGCCTTCCGTGCAGATTCACGATCATCAGCCTGAATAATTAAGTCTTCGTCAATTTGCAGATGACTTTCCCTCATGGCATCATAATAGCCATTTAATCGCTGCCGAGTGATCAGCAATGAATCTGGACCTTTAAAGTGCGCAATCCGCTTACACCCTTGTTCTATCAGGTGTTCTACAGCTTCATAGGCTCCTTCATAATCTTGCACAACTACAGAGTCCGCCTTGATTTCATTACAAATTCGATCAAAAAATATTAAGGGAATATTTCGATTTTGAATTGATTTAAAGTGACTATACTCTTTGGTTTCTTTGGTCATGGAGCATAAAACGCCATCCACTCTCGAAGAAATCAGTGCACTGATGTTAATTTTTTCCCGAGTAACATCCTCGTTGGTCTGGCAAATAACAACACGGTAACCTGCCTTATAGGCAATATCCTCAATCCCGGAAATTACACTGGCAAAGAAGTGATGCACCAATTCAGGCACCACTACCCCAATGGTATTCGATCGGCTTTTACGCAAACTCTGCGCAATGGTATTCGGGTGATAATCCAATTCGGCCGCAATTTTATTGACGGCATCTTTGGTTTTCTGGCTGATATCGGGATGGTCCTTCAACGCTCTTGAAACCGTCGATGGAGAAATGTTTAACGCCTTAGCGATGTCCTTAATTGTTACTTGTGTCTTCATATATGCTAATTCTGAAAACTCCTCATTTGCTCATCTTGCATCCCTTGCACAAAGGAGTTTAAACAAATTAACAAATTTTCGGTTAAAATTATCCTGAAATCGCTTCAGCAAAAAAGTTAAGGGCAAAAAAAGAAGAGAAGGCAAGCCTCCTCTTCTTAAAATATCACAAAATATCAACAATTACTTTTGAACAGTAATCTCATTTTTTCCTGCTACAGTAACTTCTTGATCGTAAACAGCAACTGTTAAAGCTACATCAGAAACGTTTTTGATCGTTACCTCTCCTTCAGTTACGCGAACTTGCAACAAAGCGCCTTGATGCGTAATGTTAAATTCATACGCACCCCATTCTTTAGGAATGAATGGCGCCAAGCGCAACATACCATCATCATAAACACGCTTCCCTGCAAAACCTTCAACAACGGCCATCCATGTACCAGCCATTGAGGTAATGTGCAAGCCATCACGGGTATCTGCATTGTAATCATCCAAATCCAGACGCGACGTTCTCAAATAGAATTCGTAAGCACGTTCTTCATCACCGATTTTACCTGCAAGGATTGAGTGAATACAAGGGGAAAGCGATGATTCATGAACGGTACGTGGCTCATAGAAGTCATAATTTCGTTTAATTTCCTCTGTTGAGAATCGCTCTTCAAAAAGGTAAATTCCTTGCAAAACATCCGCCTGTTTGATGAAGTTTGAGCGAAGGATACGATCCCATGACCAATGGTGAACGATTGGCAACTGAGCAGGATCCATGTCTTTTACCAGGATTTGCTCTTTGTTAAAGAAACCATCAGCCTGAATAAAGACGCCTCTTTCTTCATCGTAACCCAAGTACATTTTCTCGCGAATATCCGACCATTTACTGATCTCCTCTTCTTCCTTGAAGTTATTTTTAGCTACCAACGCCTCATAGCGGTCAGCATATTTTTCCTTCAGGATTTCAACAGCACGGGTCGTATATTCCATACACCACGTTGCGATATAAGAAGTGTACCAGTTGTTATCAACGTTGTTATCGAACTCGTTCGGACCCGTTACGCCAAGCATCACATACTTGTTCAAACCAACTGACCAGTTTACACGCTGTGTCCAGAAACGTGTGATCCCCAGAAGCACCTCGAAACCGTAATCTGCCAAATATTGGTCATCACCAGTATGGCGAATGTAGTTATAAATAGCAAAGGCAATCGCACCGTTACGGTGAATTTCCTCGAAGGTAATTTCCCACTCATTATGGCACTCTTCACCATTCATGGTTACCATTGGATATAGCGCGGCACCGTCTTTAAAGCCGAGTTTCGCTGCATTTTCAATGGCTTTCTCCAAGTGGTTATGACGGTAGATCAACAAGTTTTTCACTACGTGTGGATCTGCAGTCATCAGGTAAAAAGGTACGCAATATGCTTCCGTATCCCAGTAAGTTACCCCACCGTATTTCTCCCCAGTGAATCCTTTAGGACCAATGTTCAAACGAGCATCCTCACCTGTATAGGTCTGATTCATGTTGAAGATATTAAATCGAATACCTTGCTGTGCTTTGGTATCTCCTTCAATAAGAATATCTGAGAATTCCCATTTCTTCGCCCAAGCTTCCGCCTGCTCGGCAAGCATCTGCTCGAAACCTTTATCAGAAACCATAGCCAAATAAGCTTTCGCCTTGCTGACCAATTCTGTTTTAGGGTGGTTCTCAGAAGAGATGTTGGTGATGTATTTGAATACTGTTGCTACATCGCCCTCTTTTACCGCAACAACGGCACTGTTCTCTACATATTTTTCTTTAGAGGCTACTTCAATTGCTGGTGTTTGTGTTTCACCATTCAAAGTAATCGCCCACTTCATTCCTGTAGCTACATGGAAGCCAGTTTTCAGTGTTTCGTTCACCAAATACGCTTCTCCTGCAGTATTTTCTTTAGCAACTTCCGCCCAGAATTTCTCATCATAGTTAGAATCCTCATTCTCGATATCGCCATCCACAAAAGCAGTGAATTTAATATCTCCAGAGAAATTCAACGCCTTCACTTCATAACGAATAGCACCACCTTCATCATCGACAATCGACAAGAAACGTGTAGAAGTTACCGCCACTTGCTTGCCTGAAGGTAAAGTAGCTTCGAAAGTTCTTTTCAAAAAACCTTCCTTCATGTTCAGGTCACGCTTGAAATTCGCCACTTTAGCCGTAGCCAAATCCAGCTCTTCACCGTCCACTTGTACATGAATCCCCAACCAATTGGCCGCATTCAATACTTTGGCAAAGTACTCTGGGTAGCCATTTTTCCACCAACCCACACGAGTTTTATCAGGATAGTAAACTCCTGCTACATAGTTCCCCAAAAGACTGTCGCCAGAATATTTCTCCTCAAAGTTCCCACGGCCACCCATACGGCCATTACCAAGAGAAAACAGTGATTCTGAAACTCTATTGTTTGCAGGATCAAATCCTTCCTCAACAATATTCCAATCGAAGTGCTTTATATATTCGTTCATATCAGTAAATGAAATTCTAAAGAAAATACTTGCTGCCTTCCAATTCCCCAACCGAAAACAGCAATGATCTCATATTTTATAGTTCGTCAGCGTCTCTTTACAGAGCGTTGATTTATAGTTGTTTTAAATTTTCGATGGTGAAAGCGTTGAAGCCATCAACGACAACATCCGCTTTTGAAAGAACAGCAGGCTCACCAATACCCACACAACGCATCCCGCCATTTTTAGCTGCTTCCACTCCTGCTTCAGCATCTTCAAACACGACACACTCTTCGGCTGTCAATCCTAATTTTTCAGCACCCTGTAAAAATACCTCAGGATCTGGCTTGGCTTTCGATACCGAGTTGCCATCAACAATCACGTCGAAGTAACCTTTAATATCAAGGATATTGAGGATCAATACCGCATTTTTTGAGGCGGAGCCCAATGCAATTTTAATACCTGCCTCTTTTAAGGATTTGAAGAAATCAAGGACACCAGGAAGGATTTCCTCTGGCTTCATTTGTTTGATGTACTCCAGATACCATTCGTTCTTTTTCGTTGCCGCAGCAACCTTCTCTTCTTCTGTCAGCGACAATCCACCGATCTCCAAAAGAATATCCAAAGAACGCATTCGACTGACTCCTTTCAGGCGTTCGTTATCCTGCTCAGTAAAGTCAAAACCAAGCTCCTGGCCTAATTTTTTCCATGCCAAAAAGTGGTATTTCGCAGTATCTACAACTACGCCATCTAAGTCAAAAATGCAACCTTTAATATTCATCATCTGAAATTTTACTTTTGAAGTGTGAGTGCCAAATTAGCATCACCTAATATAATATAAATCAGTTTAAACGATAATCGTTCTTACATGCGGATGGTAATTACAAAAAAACCAAAAAGACCATCCCTTACTTGATCATATATCAAATCTAACGCTTAAAGAGCGACTAACAATACAATTATTGTAATATGAGACGCAACTTTTCCGCACTCGTTTGCATAACCATGTAAGTTTAGACGTAAAAAAACCCTCAGGGAATGAGGGTTTCTAAAAGATCCTTATTCATGACAAATAAAGATATTTGGCAATATTTTAATTTTCTATTTTTGCTTTACTAATGCGACTGATAACGCACCAAGTAACAGGCAGATACCTGCCGCAAAGATAATCCAGATTGGCGCACCCATTGCTGTTGCAATAGAGGCTCCGAACAAACCAGCAAGAATCTGAGGACCCGCAATCGTAAAGTTAAAAATTCCCATGTAAACCCCCATTTTATCTGAAGGTAATACTTCTGAAAGTATTGCAAAAGGCATTGACAAAATTGCTGCCCAAGCGATACCAACACCTGCCATGGCTATAATCAAAGTATATTTATCATGAATAAATGGGAATGCAGCCAAGCCAATACCCCCCAAAACTAAAGCGGTAGCATAAACCGACTTTCGCCCGAAACGTTCTACCAGACCAGCCATGACAATGGAGAACAATGCGGCAAACAAGGAATAGGCCGCAAACAAGACGCCTACCCAGTTCCCAGCTTCATTATACGCTAACGATTGCGCATCTGTAGAATGCCAAATATGTTCTGCTACTGCAGGGGTGGCATATACCCACATAAAATAGAAGGCTACCCATGAAAAGAACTGCACAAGCGCGAGCTGAATCATCGGCTTTGGCATATTCACCAATAAGCTGATCAAATTCATTTTTTCCTTTTCCTTTTTACCCTCAGGAACTGGGTGAAATTCTTTATACTCTTCCGGAGAGTATTCTTTAGTTCTGAAGGCGGTCCAAAGAACGGTTAAAATAAGCGCCGCTCCACCAATATAAAATGACCAGGTTACAGAAGGAGCTACTTTTTCTCCAACACCAGGCTCATTGGCTACCCCAAGATGTGTCAATATAAACGGCAACAAAGAACCAACCACAGCTCCAGTATTGATCAAAAACGACTGAATAGCATAACCTTTATCACGTTGTTTCTTTGGCACCATATCCCCTACCAAAGCACGGAAAGGCTGCATGGTCACGTTGAAAGAGGCGTCCATGAGCAACAACATCATCGCACCAAAGAACATTGCAGGAATAAATGCGGTAAACAGGCCTGCATTCGGCATTAAGAACATGGCTGCCATGGCTGCTAAAGCACCTATAAGAATAAAGGGCAAACGTCGTCCTTTACGTCCACCGGGCAAATATTTAAACCAGCTATTATCTGAGGCACCACCAATGATTGGCTGAATAATTATTCCTGCTATTGGGGCAGCGAGCCAGAAAAAACCCAAGTGATGGATATCCGCACCAAAAGCCTGAAGAATTCGGCTGACGTTTCCATTCTGTAAAGCAAAACCAAACTGAACGCCCAAGAAGCCGAAGCTGACGTTCCACATTTGCCAAAACGATAATTTTGGTTGTTCTTTCATCTGTATATATTAAAAAGATAGCTATAAGATTGAGCACCAAGGCACTCAACGCTGTATATAAATTTATTTCCTAATCTATTGCTGCCGATCAATACAAGCCTGACGGACAGGGGTGAAAATCATCTATAACGGATATTTTTGCGCTAAATCCCTTATCAAGAGAACAAACAAAAAACCGAAGAGTTGATCTTCAATCGTTAAAAAAATTATTAATTTAACGATTTAACACTACAAATATACTCGGATTTTAAGAAAGCCGAAAAAAGCACCTCTTTTGCCGATAAATCTTTTACGCAAACGGTTGCTATGATCGAAAATGTGCCAAAAATTATTAGCAGGCGATCAATATTTGCAGCAAAAAAGCTTTAGGAACAAAAAAAGCCTTCCCCAAACTGAGAAAGGCTTTTGAAGATCATCTATTGATTTTCTTATAACTTGAAAATATAAGACTGTAAAGGTGCAAGGCTGACACTGAATTTGCCAATACCATTTTCGATAACCAAATCAGCAGATACCTTCTGATAAAGTTGGTCCATCATCGTTACCTTGTCTCCATCCTTAAGGTTCCATGCTTTAACAATTTCTGGAGGAAGGCTCATTTCTACCTTCGCACTTTTTGCGCCATCGAAATTACTTACCACAACTAATTGCTCGTCCTTGTTCCAACGCACGAAGCTGTAAAGTTTATCCGTGTAATCTTTACTGTTCTCACGGTTATAAGCATGAATATCTGCATACTCCCCCATTAATGCAGGGCTCTTGGCTGTAAAGTTCAACAAGCGTACGTAGAAATCTCTCAATGATTTTTCTTTGGCAGTCAGCTTGGCGCCATCAAATTTTCCGCCATCCATCCAGCGTTGGTGGTGAGGTACACCGATATAATCAAAGATCGATGTTCTTGAATGCGTTCCAAAACCTGCATCTTCAGCACCAGGCTCTCCTACTTCCTGTCCGAAGTAGATCATCGTTGGTGAAGTAGAGATCAATGAAGAAACAACCATGGCAGGCTTCCCCTTCATCATGTCGCCTGCAAACTCTGGTGCGGCAATACGCTGCTCATCATGGTTCTCAAGGAAATGCAACATATGGTGCTCAATATCACTTAATCCAGTCTGAATAGCCGCAATATGATCGGTGCTTCCGTGTCCTTGCATGATGTGCTTCAGTGTATCATAAAGCTCCACTTTGTCGTACAGGTAATCCATTTTACCCAAATGGATATAGTTACGGTATTGTTGTGGGTTATAAACTTCCGCCATTAGGAAGGCATCTTCATTCACATGCTTGATCGCAGAGTTCATATATGACCAGAACTCGACAGGCACCATTTCGGCCATATCATATCGGAAACCATCTACCCCTTTGTTTGTCCAAAATAAGGCGATATCCTTGAACTTCACCCACGAAGAAGGCACTTCTTTACCCTGCCAGAAAGCATAGTGATCTGCCACAGGCTTCTCAGCATATCCTTCAGGTAAGGAAGGGAAATCGTGCGTTCCGTCAGGGCGAACACCGTAATTGATTTTCACCGTTTCGTACCAGTCATTGATATTCGGTTGCGCCTCACGGGAACCGTTACCTGTCCATTTCGCAGGATTTTCATCAAATTTATCGTCAGCAAGTGGATGTTTATCTCCACCAAGCGGCTTATAATTTTTATCCTGTGGCACTTGAAAAGCCTTACCAGGGATATAATAGAAGTTATTGTCTTTTTTGTATTCTACTGAGGTGTCGTCACCCACGCCAAAACCTTCCGCTCCTTCATGCAAAGATTCGTAATTTCTTGCCACGTGATTAGGCACAATATCGATAATGACCTTCATCCCATGATCGTGTGTACGTTTGATCAGGGCTTCGAATTCCTCCATTCTTTTTGCAGGATCAACGGCCATATCTGGGTCTACATTATAGTAATCCTTAACGGCATAAGGAGAACCTGCCCGGCCTTTCACTACATCCGGATCGTCATTTGAAATCCCATATTTGGTATAATCTGTGATCACATCATGGTGAGGCACACCAGTGTACCAAATATAGTTGACCCCCATTTTATGAATTTCATCAAGGGCTTTGTCTGTAAAATCATCGTATTTACCTACACCATTTTCGTCAATGGTTCCCCATGGTTTGTTGGTGGTGTTTTTATTTCCGAACAGGCGGGTAAATACCTGATAAACGACCACTTTGCCTTCTGGCTGTTTCATAGACTTGATGTTGGCGGGCTGGTCAGCTTGTGTTTTCTGATTTTCACCTCCACAGGCGGCCATACCCATTGCAAGCACACAACCCAAGATAAATGTCTTCTTCATACTGTAATAGAAAGGATAATTATAAATTATTAGAACCTATCAACCACTGAAAAGACGCTAAAACCGCTGTTATTTTAACAGCTTAAACCAATAAAAATATAAGGAGAAAAAATCACTCGAAGTATTCATTACTGCCAGTTGGGGAGTTGGCCTGTGTAACGGAATGATAGGTAAAGATAAAAAAAAGGCATGAGATAAACCACCTCATGCCTTTCTTATTCAATATTTTTATAATGCTAAAAATTAAGCATTACGATTGATACAGTTCAAATCTTTGAATGCTTCTTCCAAACGAGTGATGAATGAAACTTGTGCTTCACGCAACCACTTGCGAGGATCGTAGTAAGATTTGTTTGGCTCGTCTTCCCCTTTAGGGTTACCGATTTGTCCTTGCAAGAATGCTTCGTTTCCTTTGTAGAAATCCAAAACACCTTTCCAAGTAGCCCATTGTGTATCAGTATCGATGTTCATTTTGATCGCACCGTAACCTAAAGCTTCTTCGATTTTTGCTTTCTCAGAACCAGAACCACCGTGGAATACGAAGTTTACTGGGTTAGCTTCTGTGTTGTATTTCTCTTGGATGTAAGCTTGAGAATCACGCAAGATTGTTGGAGTCAATTTCACGTTACCTGGCTTATAAACACCGTGAACGTTACCGAAAGAGGCAGCGATAGTGAAATTAGGAGAGATTTTAGAAAGCTCAGTGTAAGCGTAATCTACTTCCTCAGGACGAGTGTAAAGACGAGACTCATCAACATCAGAGTTGTCAACGCCATCTTCTTCACCACCAGTGATTCCCAATTCGATTTCCAAAGTCATGCCCATAGGCGCCATGCGCTTCAAGTATTTCGCACAAGTTTCGATGTTTTCTTCCAATGACTCCTCAGAAAGGTCGATCATATGAGAAGAGAACAAAGGCTTACCTGTCGCTTTGAAGTGCTCTTCAGAAGCATCCAACAAACCGTCGATCCAAGGCAACAATTTTTTAGCACAGTGGTCAGTATGAACAACAACTGGCACACCGTAAAGCTCTGCCATGGCGTGAACATGCTTAGCACCAGCAATAGAACCTGCAATAGCACCTTTTTGTCCTTCGTTTCCAATACCTTTACCAGCGATGAACTGCGCACCACCGTTCGAGAATTGAACGATAACAGGAGAGTTTACTTTTGCAGCTGTCTCCAAAACTGCGTTGATTGAATCAGTACCAACTGTGTTTACTGCTGGAATAGCAAACTTATTGTCATTTGCATAACGGAAAAGTTTATTCAACTCTTCACCGAAAATTACTCCTGATTGAAATTTCATGATAATATATTTGTTAACTATAAAGTCTTTCTGAATGCAAATTTAGGGATTTTTATGACCATAGTCATGACGTGGGTCAGTCTTTCTTAAAATCCACCGGTTTAAGAATGTAATATTTCTCATCAATAAGTCATTACAAGTCTTGAAAACCATTGATTTCCAACAAAAAAAGGAGGTCCATCAAATGATGAACCACCTTTAAAAGAATTTGTTAAAATTATAATTTGATAATCTTTTTTATCAAGCGTTTATGCTCATTGTACAATTGAATAATGTACTGCCCACTGGCATAAGAGGAAAGATCCAAAACAATTTCTCCCTGCTGGTTTGCGTGGTAAGTCGCAAAATACAACTGTTGCCCAAAGCTGTTCATGACACGAACGCCCACGCTTCCTTCCCAGCCACTAAGGTTACTGATGTGAAGAACGCCAGAGGTTGGGTTAGGGAAAACGTTTGCTTCAGGAACCTGAGGCTTAATCGCGGTTACTAAATTAGATTTAAAAGGGCCAAAATTATCCGATTTCATTCCGCCTTCCTTGGTTTTTACCAAGAAATTTAAGCCATCATTCTTAATCTGGCTCGCCGTAGCATGGAAATACGTTGTAGGCACCATTTTGATTTCGTATTGCCCATGGCCTAAATTGGTAAGCTTTGCATTTTCTGAGGACTGTTCCCAAGCTCCGTTGTCAATCTTTTCATTTTCATGATTTTCGATCCAGGACCACAGGTATAAGTTTTCTTCCTCACCAATCTTCTTGTCATGAAAATCAAAATGAATGGTGACCTCAGCATCTGCTCTCCAGTTTTCAGGGTTAAAAGTTACCCGATCGAAGCTGAAAGAAATCAAGCCTGCTTGATCATTTTCATCCAACGCCTTTTCCCCGTTTTCATTCTCAAAGTATACTTCCATCCCGATCAAATCAGTATCGTCAGAAAGCCCCAAAAGCGTATTTGGAACAAATCGGCCTTCAAATCGATCTCCCACTTTAATGAGGTCTAACGATCCTGTAGCTTCCGTATCGGGGTTTTTAAATATGCCCTTCACCATCATTTTGGCATTATCCGTATTGATTAAACCTTGATTTCCACCTTCAGGGTAAAAAATCACGGTCGCTTCTTTATTTTTATCAACGGCACCAGGATTGGTCTTGAAAAAAGGAAGTGCGGTATTGATCAAGCCTTCTTCAGGGTAATCGTTCAATGGCTCACTAATGTAAACTTTAAAGTTACCAGGGCCGAGCAACATATTCGACTGACCATCGAAAGTTACTTCTTTACCATTTGAAAAATAATCATACCAAGTACCATTTGGCAATTTAGCCGCTGGCACTTCTTCTCCCTGCATTCCGAAATTACCTACAATGTGTACCTCAACATTTTCGGCATTTTTCAGATGAATCACCTTGATCTTGTTATTGTCATCCAATTCCAGTTTTGTGTTCTCCTTGCTGGCGTCGTATAATTTCAATTCCGATCGTAGATGCATCAAAGCAGTATATACCTTGCGCAATTTCACTCTTTCAGGGTTTTCGGCAGCATCATTATACTCCCACATCACAGGTTTTTCTCCGGTACGATAATCATCGCTCACATCACCGTCTTTTTCAATTTGGTTGATGGAAACATCATAGCCTAACTCACCAAATTGCCAGATCATTTTTGGGCCTGGAACAGGAACAAAGAACGCACTCATTAATTTCAATCGATCAATGTTGTACTCTTCCTTGGTCAGGTCATAAGCATTGACCTTTTCTCCATTGATATCAGCTTCATATTTTAGGCGTTCCTCATCGTGGCTTTCCATATAAGACACCAACGCTTTGGTACCCTCAAGATCACCGTCGCCTGTTCTGTTGCCGTAATACTGCTCAATAAGGTTGGCATTGTTACCCTGGGTTGCTTTCACAAATTCATGGTGAGGTCCTGCGCCTGTCCAAAGCAGCATGCCCTCTTTGGCAAGAATTGCCTCCTCGTCCCAGTCCGTCAAATGCTCCAGAATCACATAAGCATTGGTTCCGTAGTCTTCAATTTTTTGATACATGCGCTTCAGGATCGCAATTCGGCTATCATCCTTTCGGCTTCCCCATTTGTCAGCTCCCTCTTTAATTTCATTGGTAAAACCTTTGGTGAAATCAAATCGGAATCCATCGACTTTATATTGATCCATCCAGTAAGTATTTACGGAATCCACCAATTGCTTTGTCCAAATGCTCTCATGATTAAAATCGGCACCCCAGTTCAAATCAGTCCCAATAAAATTCCCTTTTTCATTATACCAAGGGTTATCCGAAGTAGGGTCTCCGTAGTCGCCATGATTATACATTCTCACGAAAGGCGACGAATGAAAACTATGGTTCAAAACCATGTCAATCACTACAGCCATGCCACGTTCATGGGCCTCGTCAATAAAACGTTTCAACTCATTTTTCGAGCCATACCATTTATCTACTGCGAAATAAAAATTTGGATTATACCCCCAAGAGCTGTTTCCTTCGAACTCATTTACAGGCATTAACTCAATACAGTTTATCCCCAGGCTTTTGATATAATCAAGCTTTTTAATGGCGGCATCATAAGTCTGTTCCTTCGTGAAGTCACGCAAATGCAGTTCATAAACCATCAAAGCAGATTTTTCTGGCTTCTGAAAATTTATCGTTGCATCTGACCACTGATAAGCCTGTTGATTGGTCTGAAAGAAAGAGGCTCTTTTATCCGTTTTGTCTGCTGGATAAGGAATCAGGTCTGGGTAACGGGCATCATCGATATACTGATCACTCGGATCAGAAATCTTATCTGCATAAGGGTCGGCAATTTTAATTGACCCGTCCAATAAATACTGATAGAGATATTCTTTACCAGGCTCAAGCCCTGTAACGGTCAACCACCAATAATTGGCGTCGCCAGTGTCATCCAATTTCATCACGTGATTCGACTGAACTGCCCAGGCATTATCATAAAAATCACCGATTACTGTTACAAACTGTTTTAGTTTCGCAGGATCCTGCAACACAAAAGTAACTTTCGTAGGGTCATTGGCATCGTAGTTTGGGCCGATCTTCAGCCCTTCCGGCATTTTTTCAACAATAACGGTCGGCTTGACGATCACATTCAAAGAAGCTGTTGCTGTCTCGTCTCCAACAGTTGCCTGTGTGTGAAATGAAAATTGCCCCGCTTCTTGAGCTGTAAATGTATAATTAAGGGAAGTAACATTATCCGCTTCTTTAAGAACAGCATCATGCTGATCTGAGATTTGAAGGTGACTGCTTTCTGAGGCGGTGGCTGTAAAAGTCACCTGCTCCCCGACATTAAGCATATCGTCTGTGGACTTGGTCATGTTTACAGTGAGAACCCCTTGTTGATCCACATCAAAGAACACATCACTCGACTGTCCATCGGGCCAATCGCGACCTTTTATAAGGATACCAAGTCTCGTGATTTTATCCGCTGACTCATTAAAAATATCCGTAGGACGAACTTTAAGGGTCCAGATGTTATTTTCACCTTTAGTGAACTTTACCGCTTCTTGACCATCACCTGCAGGGTTCACATTGGTAAAAGCACTGAACCCATTAGGATCCCCTGGCACCCATATCCACGCCCAAGCATCAGAAAGTGCTTCGAGTTGGCTATTGCCAGTGACATCACAAGTAATTGTAATTTCGTCAGAAGCCTTAAACCTTTCAGGGCTGACGGTAATACTTTGGGCTGATACTTGTTGGATAAACAAGCAAAAAACTGTTAATAAAAGTAGTTTTCCTTGATGCATGAAATTATTCTTCAGTTAAAAAATCATAATAAATATGGAAAACAATTTAGTTTTAAGGGAATCCCAATGCCCTTATCCATGCGTTTTTCAATGCAAACGTTTGTAATTATAGCGCAAAAAAAGGAGTACAATTACTGCACTCCTTTTTCTATAGATTAAACTAATTCACTTTCTCGATGGTATATTTTAACGCCTCAGGATCGTCCAAATTTACCTTTATTTCATACATACCGTCTTCAGCAGGCGACACTAAGTTATCCCCACCCAAGGACAGCATTCCATCTTCACTTCCTTGTCCATAATTTGGGTTAGGGTCATCCCAGCTTCCATTCGCTCGAATTTTCCATTCTTCTCCACCCTTCATTGCATAAGTCCCTTCCCACATACGGCTGTCAGGATTGAATGTCAAGGGGGTATCATTATCCCAGCCACCAGGTGTTGCTGCTCCAATAATCGCAAAATCTGTTTTCAGCAAATTGTAAGTTAAATCAGCACTGTTAACGGTTAGCAGATAATAAGCCGCTTCAGGGGCGGTAATATTAGCAGCTCCGCCATCGTCACTCAACGTTCCTGCGGCATCACCTGCACCATAGTTTATTCCTAATTCCCAGCCTTTGGCAGTCGATATTTTGAAATCACTCGGTGTTGTCCCATCCTTATTCACCAAGTAAAGGTAGCCTCTGAAATTCTGACCATCTTCGGCTTTGATAACATCCAGGTCATTATGCGACCATTCATTGCCTTCTGCCCAGAAATTGAATGGACCTGGCACATACCAGGTAACAATCAATGCATATGGTGTAATTTCTGTATCTGCAACAGTAGAAGAAATTACGCCTCCACCATTATTCCCCAAGGTAGAAATTACCCTCATCTCAACTTCATGTGCTTCAAAAGGTGCCAATCCGAGCTTCCCAACAGCATCATTCATCATACTGTTAGAGACCTCCACTTTCGTGTCGGTGGTAGATGCCACCTCCTCCACCGTTTCAAAATCGGTCCCTTTTTCTGCCACCTGCACTTTATAGCTCACAGGGGACACCACGCCATAATTAACGGCTTCCCATTCAAAGGTTTCAAAAGTTTCATCGGCATTGGTGACCGTCAGCACATAGTTGTCTTTGAGTGGCCAGGTAATTTGCGGCCCTTGCGTATCTGAACTGATACGGGGCGTGTCGGTATCTTCACAGGCTGAAAACGCCATGGCCAACAAAGCCAGGGAGAAGGTTTTCAGCACATTTATATAACGTCTCATCATATTAATATCCAGGGTTTTGGGTTAGGTTAGGGTTGGCATTTACGTCGGTACTTGGAATCGGCATGACCGCAAAGTAGTCTTCTACGGGGCGTCCAGAAGAATTACCCCCTTTAAAAGCCCAAACATAAGCGCCTCCAGTGAATTGATTGAATCGGATCAGGTCGGTACGGCGGTGCCCTTCCCAATATAATTCACGGCCACGTTCCTCGATCATCCAGTCCAAATCAACCACCGCATTGGTCACCGCTGGTGCGCCTCCACGAGTTCTAATTTGGTTAATTCTGGCCAGGTTTTCTGCAGTAACGGTATTGTTCAAACGCAAATCCAACTCTGCAGACATCAAATAAGCATCTGCCAATCGGAATACGGGAAAGTTGACGTCTGCAAAACCTTCAGAAAGATTTGAGCCATCAGTACCATCCTGCTTCTTATTTTTGAACTTGGTTACAGCATAACCTTGGGTAAACTGATCCTGCTGATTGATCTCCTTGCTTTGTCCCTGCGTGAAGAAAAGATCACGACCGTCGGTAGGTGATTTCTGATCAAACAAATTTACAAATTCAGGAGTAGTACGGTTTCCGCCCCAGGAGCCAGAAGTACCATAGTCAGTAGAAACCATCTGCCCACCAATTCCGGCATTGATGATATAGGTTGTTCCACCAAAAGATTTGGCATTTTGCCCATCAAAAGTAAAGGCCCAGATGATTTCGCTTGCCGCTTTTTGGTTATCTGCCAAAAACAGCGTTTCATATACTGAATAAGGTGAGCCAGCATCTTTGGTCGTTACCAGGCTATACGCATTGGTCGCATAAATTTTATCCAATTCTTCTTTTGCCGCAGTGTACCACTGGTTATCCTCAGAAGAAAGGTAAGATTTATGGTTCAGGTATAATTTGGCAAGTAACATTCGCGCAGCACCCTGGTTTGCCCTTCCAAAAATGGTAGTCCCTGATCCGCTGATCAAATAATTGTTATCATCAGGGTTTTCTCCCAAAATCGCTTTAATCTCTGAAGAGATAAAATTGAATAATTCATCTCCTTTAATTGCACCAGCAGGTGGTGGTAGAAATGCGCCCACAGGATCATTTTCTGTAACGAAAGGAACCCCGTTGCCGAACAAATCGAGTGCATGCCAATAGGCGAAAGCTCTCAGGTATCTTGCTTCGGCAATCAGTTCAGGTACGCGGTCAAATCCGTCCTGCCCCTCAAAACGCTTCGCCTGTCGGATAAACTCGTTGGCGAGACTCACCTGATAAATCGCACGATAATAGAAGGAGCGGATAAATTCGTTCCCTCCACCCCAGGTGATTTGGCTCATTTTCGGCAAGTTACCGTCATTCCAGCCGTTAATCGCTTCGTCGGTAGGCAATTCCTGACATACCCAATAACCACGAAGGTATTGGCTATTTCCTTCATCGAAACCTTTAAGGTCGCCATTTCCCGCAGGGCCCTGCTGACCAGAAACGGAAAAACCAGCATAAATTTTTGCCAATCCACCCTCCAGGTCATTCTGTGTTTGATACACCTTGTCAGCAGTATCAAGATTGGGGTCTATCGGCACGACATCTAAATCGCTGAGACAGCCACTGAGCCCCAGCATTACGAAGAATGCCAGCGCCAAATTTTTTATATTGTTGATAGTCATGATCGTTAGTTTTTAAAATCCGAGATTTACACCTAAGAGGAATGTCCTTGGTCGAGGGTATACGTTACGGTCGATACCGTTGAAAACTTCAGGATCAAGTCCGCTGTACCCCGAAAGAACAAACACATTGTTTACCGTCGCATAAACCCGCGCGTGCCACTTTCCTCCAAAAATCTCATGAAAATTATAACCAACCATCACATTGTCTAATCTAAAATAGGAAGCATCTTCGACATAATAGTCAGAAAAATACTGAGGGTTCTGAAAGTTGGTATTATAAATATCCGTTGTGGTATTGCCGGTAAATCGGCCATTCACCTGCAAATTATTGTAGAATGCACTGTTGGAATTGACGTTGTTATAAACATAGTTCCCAATACTTGCCCGACCCGAGAAGCTAAAGTCCCAGTCATGGTAAGTCAGTCTTGAGTTGATTCCCAGTAAAACTGCGGGTGCAGAATTTTTATATCGGTAGCGGTCATCATCATTGATAATTCCATTGTTATCACGATCGACATAAGCCCCTTCGATAGGCTTACCATTGTCATCATAAATCTGCTCCAACACATAAAATGAGAAGGCAGGATAACCCACCGAGTGAATTTGAACACGGTTACCCGTTCCACCTTCAATATCTCCCGTTTCTACCCCTTTATAACTTGGATCATCAACCTGCGTCAGTTTCGTGATTTCATTTTCGTTATAAGTGGCATTAACGCCAAGCGTCCAGTACCAATCCGTATTCTGAATCAACACCCCATCCAAAGAGAATTCAAAACCTTTATTCTCCAGCGAGCCCACATTGGTGACCAGCTGATTACTCAGGTTTGATCCTGCGGCAATCGGAATTTCATTCAGCAAATCATCTGTTATTCTGTAATAACCATCAAGGCTACCTGTCAATCGGTCATCAAAAAAGCCGAAATCTATACCTGCATTGTAAGTCGTTGTGGTCTCCCATTTCAGGTTTTCATCATAACCCTCAGGTCGGATGGTCTGCACAAAAATCGGGTTACCATTGGCGTCATATCCAATCGCCTGAGCGGTGGTCTGTCCACGGGTATAAATCCCGAGGTAACCATAATCAGCACCAATATCCTGCTGACCTGTGATACCATATCCCAAGCGAAGTTTCAGCTGCGAGATCGTTTGTGATTCTTTCAAGAAGGCTTCATTGTTAATATTCCAGCTTGCTGCCAGCGAAGGAAAAATCCCCGCCCTGTTATCTTCTGAGAATCTTGAGGAATTATCGTTCCGCAAAGTGGCGGTGATCAGGTATTTACTTTTCCAGTTCAGGTTCATTCTTCCGAAGAAGGAGATGAGGAAATTTTCAGAACGCTCGATTTTTTCAGGATTACGGATATTACCGTTGCCGAAAACATCAGTTTCCGTTTGCTCACGCCAGAAATGCTGATAGGAATACCCACCCATCACATCTAAAGTCAGGTCTGTTTCCTCGAAAGTATGAATATATTGAAGGTATAAGTCCAGCAACTCATTGCGCTTTTTCTCATCATATCTTCGGTTGGCACCACCATTCTGGAAGGCGGCAAAATCAAAAGCCCCCATAGGATCGGTAACCACATTCCCTCCTGCTTTGGAGCGGTCGGTACCCAGGTTTAAATTGACATGCAGCTCTGGTAAAAAGTGAAGTTTATAATCAAGCTGCACATTACCAATAAATCGATTAACTGTTGAGCGGTCTGTTTTTTGCTGAAGAGTCGCTACCGGGTTGCCCGGTGCAATATCAATCGGTTGGCCATTGGGAGTCAGCCAAGTAAAATAGCCTCCGTAAGGTGCAAATTCGGTTTCATCGCGAATAACCTGTGTTGGGTCAAAGCCAATAGCGCCAAAGATGGTTCCTGTATCAGCAAATCGGTTTTCAATATTCATCCCCTTCAGGCTCATATCCACTTTCAGGTGATCATCAAAAAATTTAGGGTTTAAATTGATATTACCTGTAAAACGCTCCAGCTCTGAAGTTTTCAGAATCCCCTCATTATAGCTATAACCAACTGAGGCACGGTAAGGCAGCCAATCTTTAATCGATCCTGAAACAGAAGCATTATGATCAGTGGTAACACTTGTTCTCAAAATAGCATCCTGCCAATCGGTTTGCGCATCCCCAAGCAAAGCCATCAGGTCAGGGTCATTGCCAAAGCGCTCCGTATATAAGTCGCGGAATTGGGTAGTGGAGAGGTTGTCAATCGTTTTTGGCACCGTATTCACTGCCACGTTACCATTATAATCGAAAGATAATCCGCCCGCGCGTCCTTTTTTTGTAGTAATGATAATGACCCCATTGGAGGCCCGAGAACCATAAATAGCCGTTGCCGAAGCATCCTTCAACACCGTAAAAGTCTCAATATCATTTGGGTTGATCGTGTTCAGGTTGTTGTTCATCCCTGAAATTTTCTGATTGTCGATCGGCACACCATCAATCACAATCAAGGGATCATTACTTGCGGTAAGAGAAGATCCCCCACGAATACGGATGGTGGATTCTGCTCCAGGTGCACCACCGGCATTGGTGATCTGCACCCCTGGCACCTTACCATTGAGCAGTTCCTGTGGCGAAGTGATGGAGCCCTGATTAAAATCTGCGGTGGAAATGGCTTTTACCGAGCCCGTCAGGTCTTCCTTTTTGGCTGCACCGTAACCAATCACGACAACTTCAGACAGCTCTGATACAGAAGCGGCCATGGAAATATCAATGGTTGATTGATTTCCTACGGGTTGTTCCGTGGCCTGGTAGCCCACAAAACTGAATTGCAAAACAGACGTTGGTCCTTCCACCTGAATAGAATAATTTCCATTGCCATCGGTGATCGTTCCGTTTGCAGTTCCTTTTTCAATGATATTGACGCCTGGAATTGGCTCATCGTCATCTCCGGAAACCACTCGGCCGGAGACTTTTGTTTGAGCGAAAGAAAGCGTTGCAAAGATCAGCAGTACAAGTGACAGCAATCCTCCTTTCAAGAGATAACTATGCTTCATATTGGTTAATAGTTTGTTAGAATAATTCGGGAGGTACCTAAAGTGGACACCTCAAGAATAACAAACTATTAACAATAAGGAATTTCAATCGTTTGCGATGAAGGGATCAATTCCGTCTAAAGAAAATATAATCTTTAAATAGTTAAATTATTTATTTGAAAATACATTATTTTTAGTTTCAGGAATTTAATTTTGCATTGATTTTATCAAAGATATTCAGAACGGCCGGACAAACGAGTGTATTCCTGACAGAGAGGTTGATCAGTTGCTTGATTTTTTTTCGGTCGGTGTGGGGGTATTCCCGGCAAGCCGTTGGCCGACTTTCATAACAAATACAGGTATTGTCTGCGGCAAGAAAAGGACAGGGCGCTTCATTTAATACATAATCCCCTTCCTGATCAAGATGCAGATAATGATCAATAAAGACGGCTGTTTTCATTTTTACCGCTTTAGCCATTCGGGCAATATCTCCTTGCTTGAAAATCGGGCTTGTTGTTTTGCAACAATTGGCGCAAGTAAGGCAATCCATTTTCTCAAAGGTCTCGAAATGCGCCTCCTGGAACAGCTCATCCAGCATTCTCGGCTTCACTTTTCTTAAATTTTTACCCAGCGTTTTGTTGGCTGCTAATTTCTGTTCCGCTTCTTTTTTAAAAGCGTTCAAATCCATCTCCTTCTGCATGGCGCAAAATTAACTATTTTCAGCAGGAAAGAAAAATCAGGAGGCTGTGGGCTTTTGATGAAGACTGATCCCTGCAGAAATCAGGGCAAGCATTGGCATAAAGGTGATCCCGGCCAAAGGCACCAATAAGCCGAGATTGAGAATCAGTCCATTACCTATGGCCAAGCCCTTAAATTTGGACTGCATATCAATCGATTTCCTGACTGACAAACCGAAATACTCATTGCGATAGTCGATCATGGCGGCGCCCCAAAAATAACTTTCCACCAGTAACAACAAGACGGAATAAATTGGCAGGCCTATTGGCAGCAAAAGTGCCAGCACATAAATGATCAAAGAATAAAAAAGTTCCCGGCTGAGGTTCCTGAACGCTACACGTACACCACGCCAAAAATCTTTAAGGGTGGCGACGAAGCTAAATGGTTTTTGGTGGCCCGTCAGTTTATTTTGCAGCAGCTCCGACACCATGGAGAATACAGGGCTGAGCAATAACAAAGTCAGGTACCGATAGATTTTCAGATAAAACAAAAACAGCAGGACTTTTAATGTCAGCTTCAGCAACCAGCTGGTGAATTCCCACCACCAGGAGGGTTCTAATAAAATCGGGAAATGCCCGCTGATGAGTTCCCATAAATGGACGTGCAACTGCCCGCTCAACCAATCGACCAAGGTAAACAGCCCGACAGCCAGGCCAAAAGGCACCAAAAATATCCACCACATACGATTAGTGACCACAAATCGCCACGCCAAACGATACGCCTTGATGGCGTCAAAAAATTGCCGGATATGGGAACTTTGCATTTGTATTTAATCCTGATTGCGCTGAATTAGCAGAAATAATCTTTTAATTCCATTGGTGTACAGCAAAAGATAGAAAAACAGTGTCCCGACCCAAAGGAGCAAGGCATTGAAAATAGGGGTTGAAATGTAATAGCCCATGAAATATTTTTTCGGCACATACATAATCGACCTGAAACCAAGTAAACCGTAAGGTCTTGGTGACTGATAAATCGGGTAAATTTTCTGAATAAAGCGATTTGGGCCAGCAACAATCCTGCGAACAGAATTGGTCGCTTTCACATGTCTTGCCAGCGTTGGGTTATAAAAACGCTTTTTATAGGCCTCAAATGCATTCCGCTTGTCTTTTCCCAAAGTACGCTTTGTTAAATAGGCCTGCTGCAATTTTTGGGCATCAACTTGCATCTGTGAGAAATAGGCAGAAACACCATCGAGAAAATCCTCGAGATCTGCACGTTCCCCGAGAGATAACCCTTCATGGTTTTCGACTTTCTCGACCGTCTTTTGATTCAGCCCTTCAAAATATTGATCCAGATAATTGAGCTCATGGGCAAGCCTGTCAAACTGGTCAGTGTCATTTGTTTTGTTAAGCTGATGGATCAGGTCTTTCAGCGTAGGAATATAATACAACTGATAATATTCCGCCTCTGCATTTTTCTGCTCAAAATCATAAACCTCTTTTTGATAATCATTGGCCATAAATGCAGCGACCATCACGCCTTCAAACGCCCAGCGCGAAGGCATAATTTCTCCGACAAGCGGTACCGCACTATCGTTCGACAACACAGGGTTTACTTCATTGAAATTCACCACCACCCCACTAAGCAATAACTGAGGGATTATCAAAATTGGAATACTGATATAAATCGTTACTACCGAGGCAAAAAGCGACGACACGATCAGCCCAAGAACATTCGCCAGACAGGTAATCGTAAACAGGGAAAACCAGAACAGCGTACCAAATTGCGGCAACTGCAGCACCAATGCGCTCACCACCACAAAGGTGAGGGTCTGCATAAAGGATATTGAAAACAGAATCACCAGCTTGGAGCTCAGGTAGGCCCCATTACTCAGGTTCAGGAACGACTCCCGCTTCAGTACGGCCCGATCCTTATGGATTTCTTCCCCACTCTGAACAAGCCCCATGAACAGCGCCACAAAAACAGCCATAAATAGGAAGGAGGGAATATTGATATTTTCCCCATAACTATATTCCGTATCGATAGGCGCATATCGCACCACCCAGGCCAAAGCCAGCGCCAGGACGGGTGCCTGCAAAAAGGTGATCAAAAGGTATTGAGAATCCCGAACTTTTGTCAGTACATCGCGCTTGAGAAAAATGCCCAGCTGACGCACAAAGCTCGGTACATGAAGACTGACGGACTGTTGCTTTCCAAGCTTACGAATGCGGTCTCGTACCGCTTCCTCTACCTGATATAAAAATGGCTGAAAACTCCGCTTCCAATCCAAAGGAGCAGTAACGCGCTTATAAATTGTTTTGCCATTCTCATCCTTCCTCCCCTCTTGCCGATCGATTTCCTCAAAAAGATCCTCGACCTCAACATTCCCGCATTGCTCACAAACGGCCCCATTTCGTGCCGTATGGTATTTTTTGATCCGTTGCACCGCTAAAATTGGCGCACCGTGATAAATCTGCTCTCCTCCCTTATCCAGAATAAAGATCCTGTCGAAGCTCTTAAAGATATCCGATGAAGGCTGATGAATCACCACAAAGACAAGCATTCCACCTTTGGCCAAATTCCGAAGCACGTCCATGATCCTGTCTGAATCACGTGATGACAAGCCAGAGGTCGGCTCATCAACAAAGAGCACCGATGGATTCCTGAGCAGCTCCATGGCAATATTCAATCGCTTGCGTTGCCCTCCTGAAACTCCGCCGTCCAATGGGTTTCCCACTTGAAGGTTCGCAATCTCCTGAAGGCTCAAAGCCTCCAGCTTTTCCATCACAAGTCGGTCAATTTCATCATCTTTCAATTGCGACAATGAAAGTTTTGCCGAATAAGTCAGGTTTTCCAGAACGGTCAGTTTTTCCAACAATGCATCTTCCTGCGGCACATAACCGATCGCACCTTTAACCTGCTCGGGGTTACGATGAATGTCCACTCCATTGATCTTAACCGTTCCGCCTTCGGGGTAATCGGGGTTTTGAGAAGGCATGGCATTTCCATTCAACACATTGACAAGGGTTGTTTTCCCAGCACCACTCAGTCCCATGATCCCTACAAGGCTGGAGTGTTTTTCCGTAAAGTGTATATTATTGAGGCCCTTATGCCCATTGGGAAAGAAAAAATCCACATGACTCACCTCAAAAAGAAAAGGACTTGGCGGGTTTTGGTGGAAGAAGTGCCAGATCAGGTCTGTATAATAAATATCTTCGGACCCATCCAGACGCATGAATCCCCCTTTGTGCAAAGCAAAGACCTCATTGTCCGATACCAACACATTATCCAGGAACAAGCGTCCTTTCCCTATTTTTCGGACGAAAATACCGCCTATAACAGGGGCATGGTACACGCATAGGTAAGCATTGATACGTTCAAACTGCCAATAAATGAAATCTCCCTTTACAGGCTGCTCATGAATTACCATCACCTGTCCCTTTGGAAGTTCTTCAGGGCGCTGAGCAATAGAAAACAGCCGCATGCCCTCGCCTGCCTTTTGTTCCAGCCCCAGTCCTTCACACACTTCAAAATAAAGGTCGTGGTGTCCCTGACGGCTTTGTTCATTCGCTTTCACGAACAACATATCAGCAAGCATGGCCAACAACATCAGTCGTTCCTGTGTTGTAAACTTTTCTTGTACAGTACTGAAAATGGATTTTTTGTAAAAGTCATCACCGATATATGGTGAATTCAGTTCTTCTTCAAAATAGTTAAAAAATTTACGGAGGTCTGTTGCCCCTGACTGTCTTGCACAATACCGACCAATAGATTCTTTAATCGCCGAGTTTACACTTGATTCAGGGATGACCACTGCAAAAAAACGGATGATAACTAAGAGCGTTTTCTCATTCATAAGGAACAATCACAAAAAAATACACCACCAAAATAGCAAAGGGAAAAGCAATGCTTTTCCCAGTATGATCAATAAACTTTTTTTACTCTTATCGGACAAAGTTATTTCGTACCGCATGTATTTGCCTGAATAACAGATGCAGCGAGCGATCCGTCGGCACTTTCATGCTTACCTGACTTTCGGGCAAATCTTTATATTCCAATCGGCTGTACGATGTTTTGATTTGCTCCAATGAGTTCGTCAGTGCAATAGTCCAGTCGTCCTTTTCCACCTGATCCAGTAGCTCCACCAATTCAATAATGGCTTGCTCCTGTTTAAGCATCACATTGATCAGCTCAGGAACTTCCTTGCCCGTAGGCATCCGGTTAATGGTTTCAGTAGAAATATACAAGCCCTCGATAAATGCGCCGCCGAGCATCAAAGCAGCCAGCGACTTGCGGCTTGTTTTTACAAAATAGGCATCAGCGTTTCCAATAGCGTCATTAACAATATGACTCAAAGAATCCTGAGAATTAAGATTCTTCTCAAAACGGTCGATCATATTATAGTCAAGTGCGGAAGAAAAGCCAATGCTCTCCGTCATTTTTACCGAAGCATTCATATAGGTCAACGCTTCATTGGAACGGTCATACAGCGACAGATAAGCAACATCCACTGCATAAATCCCCAAATTGATGGCCGCCTTGGTCGTCGAGGAAGTGTATTCGGTGGACTTGGAAATATCATTAATCAAGTCTGACTGATAGGCTACACCCGTAGATTTAACCATCTGCGGAATGACCGACGGCGCCGGAATGGCATCAGCGATGGTCGTCAATCGCTCGGTCTGTGTTTTGGCAACTTTCACCTTGCCCGCTTTTTCTTTTTCTGCGGATTCACAGGAAAAGGCAAGGATAGCGCCTATGAAGAAGGCGAGAATAATAGGCTTACTAAAAATATTCATAGGTCTTTGAATTAATTGGAGTAGTCGATTTTCGATTAAAAATGGACCAAAACTATTGAGGATCGAAAATGTACATGGCACGAATCTTGTCCTTTTCTAAACCGAAGGCGATACCTTCGTTATAATAAAAAATATTGGACAAATTGCTGTGCAATGCTGACGGGCCCGCAGTTCCCTTCTTAAAGTGCTGATCAAGCACCGATGCATCCTCAAAGAAGCGTACTCCATTGTCGGTCTCAATATCTTCACACAGAATTTTGTTGTAATCAGGAAAGCTACTTAATTGAATCATGACGACTTTATCATCCTTCATGAAAATTTTCTCCACAGGCAATGTCATGATAAAAACATAGTCCAGACAATAATCAAAATCAATCTTGGTTTCTGGTAAGGATTTTGGATTCGACTGTACCGAGGCGGTAAGATAATCATCATAACTGATGCGCTTCCCCTCAAAGCCCAAAATCCAGGTCACATCATCAATGGTCATCCCCAGGGTTAACTCCCCAACTCCTTTTCCAGGTCGTAAGGTTTGCCCGAGGCTGATCGAAGTTGCTCCTATCAGCAGCAGGAAGAACATAGTAAAGAATCTCATACACTTCATTAGGTTAATATAAGGTTGTATTTCGGAGTAAATATAATTAAAAATTAAATGCTTTATGCTTTTCTCCTATACAATGACGGTTATTTCATGTTTTTAAACAAAAAAAATAAGTGTTTATCCAAATTCTATTTATTTGATAAGCACATTGAACGATAATCAAACCCTCATCGCTTGATCTTATTCGTTATCAGCGAATTTTCGCTATTAACAAAAAAGACATTTCATTTTATAAGAATTAAAAAGATTACAAAAAAAGACGCAAAGAGTGAAAAACTTG
Source organism: Persicobacter psychrovividus (assembly GCF_036492425.1). Lineage (NCBI taxonomy): Bacteria > Pseudomonadati > Bacteroidota > Cytophagia > Cytophagales > Persicobacteraceae > Persicobacter > Persicobacter psychrovividus. The sequence continues at coordinate 1,147,042 of NZ_AP025292.1, read as the reverse complement.
AAATAAACCTCAAAAACGGCCTAAAAAGCCTTAAAACATGATAAAGATTTGGTTTAATGCTAACATCGGTCATGTTTAAATAAAAAAAAAGCTTTCACATTTGTATTGTAATCAACAGCGAAAAAAACACAAAAACCCTAACCCTCCGCTGAAAAATTTACGTTTTACTATTATATGGCACTTTTAAAACCAAAAGAAATCGCTAAAGTATTCAGCGATTCAGCTTACGAAAAAAATGGACACTCAACAGGGCGTTTGTTTTTATTATCAATTATTGGAGGCGCATTCATCGCATTAGGGTTTATGCTTGCAATCCAAATTGCTGGCGGATCCCCAAGTTTGGATCCAGGAATGAAAAGTTTCATCCTTGGTTGTACCTTCCCAGTAGGATTCATCATGTGTATGATTGGTGGCGGAGAAATCTTCACCAGTGCATGTGCAGCAATGCCGATTCCGTTTTTCCGAAAACAAACCAGCTTCCTTCCGGTGTTAAGAGTATGGGGATTGGTTTATGCAGGAAACATTGTCGGCGGAGTCTTGGTCGCTTGGTTCTTTACTAAAGAAATCGGATTCTTCCATGGTGCAGCACTTACTTATATGTTTCATATTGCGGAACACAAAGTAGGAACACTACCAAGTCAGGCAAATGAAGCACACCTTTGGGTAACATTTGTAAAAGCCGTTGGCGCAAACTGGATGGTTTGTATGGCTGCCTGGATGGCTTACTCTGCAAAGGATACTTTCAGCAAGATCTTTTGTATTTGGCTTCCAGTGATGACATTTGTCACCTTTGGGTTTGAACACTGCGTTGCAAATATGTATATTATACCTGCAGCGATTTTCTGTGGCGCTCCAATCACTTGGGGACAGTTCATCGGAAATAACCTGATTGTAGCAACATTAGGCAACATTGTCGGCGGATTTGTATTTGTGGGATTAGCCTACTGGTACATTTACCTGAAAAATGTTGATCAAAACGAAAACAAGTCAGACTCTGTAGTTACTGAAACTGGAGAGCTGCTTAACAAATAATTTAAAAATACCTTTTAAATATAAATTCCTTAGAAATGGCAGAAGTTAAAAAACTCGGCTTTAAAGAAGGTGCTTGGTCTACTACAATTGATCCAAAAAGCTTCGTAGAATTGAATATCACTCCTTATGAAGGAGATGCCTCATTCCTTGCTGGTCCAACAGAAGCAACCAAAAAACTTTGGGAAGCTTGTGCAGCAGGTATGAAAGAAGAGCGTGCGAATGACGGATGTCGTGACATCGATACGCATACAATCTCTTCTACTACAAGCCACAAAGCTGGGTACATTATTGAGGGTGAAGAGCAAATCGTAGGTCTTCAGACTGACGAATTGCTAAAGCGCGCGATGAAGCCTTACGGTGGATACCGCGTGGTTGAAAACGCTGTTAAAGAGCGTGGAATGACTGTTGATCCTCAGGTAACTGAGATCTTTAAATATGTTACTGATCACAACCAAGCGGTATTTAACGCTTATGACAAAGAGATCCGTACATTCCGTTCTAAGGGTGTATTGACTGGTTTGCCAGATAACTACGCACGTGGTCGTATAATTGGTGACTACCGTCGTTTGGCTTTATATGGTACTACTGCTTTGATTGCAGCTAAAACAGCTGATTTCAACGCTATTGAAGTATCTGGAGAGGATATCGCTCACCAAGTGCGTCTTCGCCAAGAAGTTACAATGCAAATCAATGCATTGAAAGACATCGAGGTATTGGCTGGATTCTACGGTTTCGACGTATCTGCTCCTGCAACTACTGCAAAAGAAGCTACTCAGTGGGTATACTTCGCTTACTTGGCAGCCATCAAAGAACAAGATGGTGCTGCAATGTCTTTGGGTAACGTTTCTTCTTTCTTGGACATCTTCTTCGAGAAAGATTTGGCTGACGGTACTTTGGATGAGTCAGGTGCACAAGAGATCGTTGACCACTTCGTAATGAAATTGCGTATGGTTCGTCACTTGCGTCCAGGTGCTTACGATGAGATCTTCGGTGGTGACCCAACATGGGTAACTGAGTCTATTGGTGGTCAATTCAACGACGGCCGTACTAAAGTAACAAAATCTTCATTCCGTTTCTTGCAGACATTGTACAACTTGGGACCATCTCCTGAGCCAAACTTGACTGTACTTTGGTCTGAAGCATTGCCTCAAGGTTTCAAAGAATTCTGTGCTCAGGTATCTATCGATACTTCATCTGTACAGTACGAAAATGATGACTTGATGCGTCCAAACCGCGGATCTGATGATTACGGTATCGCTTGTTGTGTATCTCAACAAACTATCGGTAAGCGTATCCAGTTCTTTGGTGCACGTACTAACCTTCCTAAGACATTGTTGTTGGCTATCAACGGCGGTCGTGAAGAAAAAGACGGTGTAACTTGTATCGAAGGTATCGAGCCATTGACTTCTGACGTATTGAACTACGACGAAGTAATGGATCGTTTCAAGAAAGCGATGGACGAAGTTGCTCGTGTATATGTGAAGTCGATGAACATCATCCACTACACTCACGATCACTACTACTACGAAAAAGCACAATTTGCATTCTTGGACACTGAGCCAGGTATCGATATGGCTTACGGTGCTGCTGGTATTTCTATCATCGCCGATTCATTGTCTGCGATTAAAAATGCTAAAGTAACTGCTGTTCGTAACGAGCAAGGTTTGGCTGTTGATTTCAAAACTGAAGGTGAATATCCTGAGTTCGGTAACGATATCGAATCTGTAGATACAATCGCTAAAGAGATCACACACTACTTCTTCGAGCAATTGAAGAAACATAAAACTTACCGTAACGCGGTTCCAACAATGTCATTGTTGACCATTACTTCAAACGTAATGTACGGTAAGAAAACGGGTGCTACTCCTGATGGCCGTAAAGCTGGTGAAGCTTTCGCTCCAGGTGCTAACCCAATGCACGGACGTGACAAAACAGGTGCTGTTGCTTCATTGAACTCTGTAGCTAAATTGGACTACAATGATGCTCAAGACGGTATCTCTAACACATTCTCTATTGTTCCTAAAGCTTTGGGTGCTGATCGTAAGGATCAAATCGTAAACTTGGTGAACATGATGGACGGTTACTTCAACGGTGAAACTGAAGCTGAAATGGCTCACCACTTGAACGTAAACGTATTGAACCGTGAAACTTTGATGGACGCTTACGAAAACCCAGAAGAATATCCTCAATTGACTATTCGTGTTTCTGGTTACGCTGTAAACTTCGTTCGTTTGTCTAAAGCACACCAATTAGAAGTTATCGCTCGTACTTTCCACGAGAACATGTAATACACTTCTTTTAATTAGCTTCGGTTAATTTGAAGATTTGCAAATTATTAAAGGCGCTCTTTTCTTCGAGCGCCTTTTTTTTGATATTTAGCATCAATTACCAATAAAACACAAACAACATGCTTCCAGAACAAGACGCCTCCCACCTCAACGTAGAAAGTCATGAATTACGTATTCATTCCATTGAATCTTTTGGAACGCATGACGGGCCAGGTATTCGATTGGTCATTTTTGCACAAGGCTGCCAGTTCCGTTGCCTATACTGCCAAAACCCTGACACGATCGATGTAAAAGGAGGTAAGTTCATTGAACTAAAAGAAATTATCCGACGTGCTAAAAACATGAAGTCATACTTCAGGGGCATCGGAGGGGTAACAATCTCAGGAGGTGAGCCATTACTACAAAGGTCTCGAATCCTTGAATTATTTAAGCTGTTGCACGAAGAAGGGATTAACACCTGCCTCGACACCAACGGCCGTGTTTTAGATCAACACACCAAAGAATTACTGGAAGAGACGGATACCGTTATGCTCGACGTGAAGCACTTTGACAATGAGTGGCACAAAAAATTAACGGGAGCATCCAACCTCACCACCCTGAAACTCGCAGAATATCGAGAAGAAACAGGAAAAACACTCTGGCTAAGATACGTATTGGTCCCAGGCTGGTCAGATCAACCAGAGCATATTGAGGCGCTTGGTCAGCACTTCAAAGACTATAAAAGCATTGAAAAAATTGAGCTTATTCCTTACCACAAATTAGGCGTAAACAAGTGGGAAGTAATGGGATGGAAATATGAATTGGAGGGCGTAGAGCCCCCTACCGAAGCAGAAACTCAACAAGCTGCTGATATTCTAAGAAAGTACTTCAAGGAAGTTAAAGTGAAATAAATATAATTTAGGGACGGTCAATTTATGGCCGTCCTTTTATTTTGTGTTTCTGTTAAAATATATAACTTAGCGAAGAATTATTTATTAAGTGATTCGCCCAACCATTTCGACAAAAATCACTTAATAAAAATACAAACCGAATAATAGTAACAAGATGAAAAAACGCCTACCCATTTTAGCCTATATTCTCCTAAGCCTAATTCCTTTTGCATTAAAGGCACAGGAGCTCACCCCCACCGCCTCCGAAAGTGTGATCCAAATAACTTTCCACAATCTAAAAGATCAGCCTTACAGTGGCGCTATTAAACTGGAGCATCTTCACACCCATGAGGTATACAGCATGCAAGCAGATGCCCGAGGCGTGGTAATCGGAAAGGTACCCACAGGAGGCCATTATTGGATTAGCACCGAGCTGTCCAACAAAATTGAAAAGGTCAGCCTTCCAAAAAAAGAAAATCAACGGTACTTTACCGCTATTCAGCTTCCGTTTTACAATGACGGCCAACTGATGCCAACCAGCAACAGTGCGGTGCTCAAAATGACGGTCTTTGATGAAGCCAACAATAAAATCAGTCACCAACCCGTATTTCTGAAAGAGCAGAACTCAGGAAAAAGCCGAAAAATGGAAACCAACCAGGAAGGGGTGATTAACACGCTAATTCCTAAAGGACACGCTTTTGATGTACTGACAGCCAACAAGAAAAAAATAGGTGTCGTGGATAGCCGAAAGCTTGAAATGATACAATTATCCGTAAGAGGATACTAAAAAAAAGAGCGACAATCTACCTCAGAAAGTCGCTCTTTTTTTATGTTGATATTTTCAGACTAAGATCAAATCAAGTCAAAAACATCATCCACCCCCATTAATCGAGTGGTGGTAAAACCTTCAGCATATTGCACACCAATATGTTGACCATACTCACGCCCTCGGGCATTGAGGAACTCTACAAAAGCAGGCGTAGAAATAAAGGTTTGGTCTTCGGCATTACCGTCAGCGGTATCGCCCGTGAAAAACTGAGAGGAAAATGCCTTTACTGCCGCCATTTTCACATCCCATACCTCTGAGCAATCCACCACAAAATCAGGAGCAATGTAATTACTCTGAATATACTGATATACAGCCTTGGGGCGCCATGCTTCCTGCGTATGCCCTTCATCAAAAGTTTCTATCTTCTTTAAGCCCGCAAGAAAACAGGACACGGTTGCCAGCTCGCCACCTTTCTGATGATCAGGGTGACGGTCTTCCTTCGCGTTACAAAACACCACTTCAGGCTTGTATTTTCTCAGCATACGGATAACTTCCATCTGATGGGCCTGATCGTTGGTAAAAAAGCCGTCAGCAAATTGAAGGTTCTCCCGAACTGCCAGCCCCATAATCTCCGCTGAAGCGCGGGCCTCACGGTCTCGTATTTCTGCGCTACCCCGCGTACCCAACTCTCCTCTTGTAAAATCAACAATCCCTACGGATTTACCCGCGCGAATGTGTTTTACAATCGTTCCTGAGCAGGAAAGTTCTGCATCGTCAGGATGTGCGGCCAATACTAATATATCCAGTTTCATTATCTAACTCGAATTGTTTTTCCGACTCTAAGTACGCTACTTCGTTTCATTCCGTTGAGTCTGCAAATTTTTGTAACAGAAGTATGGTACCTTCTCGCAATATGACTCAATGTATCACCTCGACGAATCCGATGGTGTACAACCTTACGAACCTCTTTCAGATAGGCAAAGGTTTGAGGGGTCACTTCCATAATCCTGTATTTGAGCTGCAACTGCTGATCAATATCTACCACTGTCATGGGGTCTATGGGCATTCCTCTATACCTGATCTCAAAATGCAAATGAGAACCCGATGAACGCCCTGTGCTTCCACCCAGCCCGATTACCTCGCCAGCCTTTACTTCCTGACCTGGAACAACCAGACGTTTGGAGAGGTGGCCATAAAGGGTCTCTAAGCCATTGGAGTGACGCACCAATACATAATAGCCATATCCGCGGCGATCATATTTTGCCATACGCACCACTCCATCAAAAGCGGATACGATGGTATCACCTGTCTGCACCTTCAAATCGGTACCATAATGCCAACGATAGCGACGCATCCCAAAATTGGAAGTGATGTGCGTTTTCTTAGCTATAGGAGACACATAGGGGTGCCTTTCATCATACAACGGTAACTCCAAAGTATCGCGGAACTTGGTTCCATCGTACTGATACGGGTTTAGATTTACTGTTGACCAGGAAGAAAAGAAGTCCTGACTCTCTAAGAAAAAACATGGAATTTCAACTGATCCGATGTGGGTACGGCATTCCTCGTCGTAATCAAAACGGGAAGGCAAAGGTTTTTGTAATTCAGCAAGTTCGAGAGAATCAAACACGTAGGAGAAATCATCAAGATCCTCCATTTCTTTTTGATAAGCCTCATCTTTCCACGTAGCATTCAGTACAGAATCGGGAATATAGACCGTCTCTACTTTATGCTTCTTTTTGAACTTAAAAAAATCCCAAAAAGAGTGCTTTTGGGATTTTTGAGCCATTGCAGGCATAGCGACTGCAATGGCAAAAATCATGATTAAATAACTTCTTTTCACGCTTATTTTTCTGGTGTAAGTTCCATCTCTTTTTCTGCCAAGAAACGTTCAGCATCCAAGGCTGCCATACATCCACTACCCGCAGCAGTAACTGCCTGACGGTATAGTTTATCCTGTGCATCACCTGCGGCAAATACGCCCTCTACATTCGTTTTGGATGTTCCTGCTTCGGTGATAATGTAACCAGCCTCATCAGTATTAACATAGTTTTTGAAGATATCGGTATTCGGTTTATGACCAATAGCAACAAAAAATCCTGAAACCTCAATTTCAGATTTTTCTTTCGTTACATTATTGATCAATCTAACCCCTGTAACACCTTCTTCATTCCCTAAAACCTCGTCAGTTGAAGAGTTCCAAAGCACTTCAATATTTGGTGTTTTATCTACACGAGCTTGCATAATTTTCGATGCGCGCATTTCATCACGGCGAACAATCAAATAGACTTTGTTGGCCAATTTGGATAAATAGGTCGCTTCTTCAGCAGCAGTATCACCGCCACCAACTACGGCAACATCTTGCCCACGGTAGAAGAATCCATCACAAACAGCACAGGCAGATACCCCACGTCCATTGTATTCATCCTCAGAAGGCAATCCCAGCCATTTCGCCGAAGCACCTGTAGAGATGATGACCGACTTAGCGGTAATCTCATGTGATTCATCAATAACCACTTTATGAGGGTAAGAAGAAAAGTCCACAGATGTAGCAATACCTGTGCGGATATCTGTTCCGAATCGTTGTGCCTGACTCATGAAATCCATCATCATCGTTGGGCCATTGATTCCTTCTGGGTAGCCAGGAAAGTTCTCCACATCATTAGTGATCGTCAATTGACCACCAGGCTGAATTCCCTGATACATTACGGGCTGCAAACCAGCTCTTGAAGCATAAATAGCGGCAGTGTAACCTGCAGGTCCTGATCCGATGATTAAAACATCAATAGATTCTGTAGTCATGTTGATATAATTTAGTTTTTTATTATAAGCATTTCAATGGCTCAAATATCGGAAGAATTCTACAAAAAAAAGGTCTCTATAGAGACCTTTTAACATTGAATATTTTGATATGCTATAAGCGATATTAACCTAAATAAGGTTTAAGTGCTTTGCTTCTCGAAGTATGTCTTAAACGACGAATCGCTTTTTCTTTAATCTGACGCACACGCTCACGTGTCAGGTTGAATTTCTCCCCGATTTCTTCCAAGGTCATGGCTTGCTCGCCATTCAATCCGAAGTAAAGAGAAATAACATCTGCCTCACGTTGCGTAAGTGTAGAAAGTGCTCGTTGTACCTCGCGGCGCAAAGAATCACTGATCAATTCTGAGTCAGGAGTATCTTCTGTATCATTTTCCAATACATCCAACAGGCTGTTTTCTTCCCCTTGAACGAAAGGTGCATCAACAGATACATGACGACCCGAGATTTTCAGTGTATCAACCACCTCAGAGGTATTGACATCCAAAACTTCCGCCAATTCTTCTGGAGAAGGCTCACGCTCGAAACGTTGCTCCAATTCAGAGAATGTTTTAGAAATTTTGTTTAGGGACCCAACACGGTTCAAAGGTAAACGGACGATACGAGACTGCTCTGCCAAAGCTTGCAGAATCGACTGTCTGATCCACCATACTGCGTAGGAGATAAATTTGAAACCACGAGTTTCATCAAAGCGCTGTGCGGCTTTAATCAAACCAAGGTTTCCTTCATTAATCAAATCACCTAAAGACAAGCCTTGATTTTGGTATTGTTTAGCTACCGATACTACGAAACGAAGATTGGCTTTGGTTAATTTCTCCAATGCCATTTGATCTCCTTCACGAATACGCTTAGCTAACGTAACCTCCTCCTCTGGGGTCAATAAGTCTACCTTACCAATTTCCTGAAGATATTTATCAAGGGACTGACTCTCCCTGTTAGTGATCTGTTTACTGATCTTAAGTTGTCTCATCCGTACTTTTTGTGTTTACTGAATCCGAGGAAAACTCGAATGTCGCTCAAAGGCTAACATATATTATACGATAACCAAAAGAGATAGTTGTCTAAATCACAACTATCTCCAATGAGCATCGAGTGTCCTCTAAAGAAGGAACAAAAACCGATCCAACAATACTGACATGCAGTAAATTATGAATCTCTGCGGCGGTCACGGAAATCGCGTCCACCACGGCGATCGTTGTTGCGATCACCACGATTACGATCCTGGCGAGCAGGACGTTCCTGATAACCTTCAGGCTTCTCAATCAACACTTTACGAGACAGACGGTACTTACCAGTACGCTTATCTACTTCGATCAACTTCACTTGAACTTCCTCGCCTACTTCAAGTACGCCGTCCATTGTTTCAAGACGTTCCCACTTGATTTCAGAGATGTGAAGCAAGCCTTCTTTACCAGGCATAAATTCAATAAATGCACCAAATGCAGTAATTGATTTTACTTTACCAGTATAAATTTCACCTTCTTCAGGCATTGCAACAATACCTTTCACCCAGTTTACAGCAGCATCCATTGTTTCCTGAGATGCGGCAAAGATGTTCACCAAACCACCTTCTTCTACTTCTTCGATAACGATCGTAGCGCCAGTTTCTTTTTGGATTTCCTGAACAATCTTACCACCAGGTCCGATTACCGCACCAATCATATCGCGAGCGATTTTGATGGATTTAGAACGTGGTGTATGAGGTTTCATTTCGCTGCGAGGCGTAGAGATTGTTTTCTTCATCTCGCCAAGGATATGAAGACGACCATCACGCGCTTGCATCAAAGCTTGCTCCAATACTTCGTAAGATAATCCGTCTACTTTAATATCCATCTGACAAGCAGTGATACCATTCTCTGTACCTGTTACTTTGAAGTCCATATCTCCCAAGTGATCTTCATCACCCAAGATGTCCGTCAATACTACATGGCGATCAGTATCTACATCAGAGATCATCCCCATCGCCACACCAGAAACAGGTGCTTTAATTGGAATACCTGCATCCATCATAGAAAGACATCCACCACAAACAGTTGCCATTGAAGACGAACCGTTAGATTCAAGGATATCAGAAACGATACGGATAGTGTAAGGATTATCCTCTGGGCTTGGCAATACATATTTCAATGCACGAAGTGCCAAGTTACCATGTCCTACCTCACGACGTCCTGGTCCACGGTTAGGCTTCGCCTCACCTGTTGAGAAACCTGGGAAGTTGTAATGCAAGATGAATTTGTTTGTTCCATGGTGCATCGCGCCATCGATCATCTGCTCATCAAGCTTCGTCCCTAAAGTAGTGGTACACAAAGATTGTGTTTCACCACGGGTAAATACTGCTGAACCGTGTGCAGACGGCAAATAGTCGATTTCAGACCAGATTGGGCGAACTTGCTCAGGCTTACGGCCATCCAAACGCACCTTCTCGTCCAATACCAAGTTACGAGATGCTTTCTTGTTGATTTTACCAAAGTAAGTACTTACCAAGCCCAAGTTCACCTCAGTGTCCTCGCCCAATGATTCGATGTACTCTTCTTTCACTTTAGCAAAAGCAGCAGAACGCTCTTTTTTATTATTGATCAATTGTTTGGCAACAGCATAAACTTTGTCATACAATTTCTCGAACATTTCTTTTTCAAGCGCTTCGTCATGAGTCTCATGGCAGTAAGTACGCTTTTCCGTCTTACCTGCTTCCTGAGCTAACTCAAGCTGAACTTGACATTGTTTTTTGATGGTCTCATGAGCTACCTTCATTGCCTCAAGCATATCCTGCTCAGAAGCCTCGTGCATCTCACCTTCCACCATCATGATATTATCCATAGTCGCCGCAACGATCATGTCCATATCTGCTACTTCCAATTGAGCAGGCGTTGGGTTAACCACGTATTCTCCTTCAGAACGCGCTACACGTACTTCAGAAACTGGCTCACTGAAAGGAATATCAGAAACAGCGATAGCAGCAGAAGCTGCGAAACATGCCAAAGCATCTGGCTTAGCATTGTCATCCGCTGAAATCAAAGTCACCATCACTTGTGTTTCAGAGTGATAATCACTTGGGAACAAAGGACGTAACGCACGGTCGATCAAACGACACACCAATACCTCATGATCAGAAAGCTTTCCTTCACGTTTCAAGAAACCACCAGGAATACGACCAGCAGAAGCGAATTTCTCTTGATAGTCAACTGAAAGAGGGAGGAAATCTACACCTTCACGTGCATCTTTTGAAGATACAACAGTGGCCAACAACATTGTGTCGCCCATGCGAACCACAACAGAACCGTCGGCTTGTTTCGCTAATTTACCAGTCTCTACACTGATAGTACGGCCATCAGGAAGGGATAAGGTTTTGTTTATTACGTTTGGATACATATTAATATTATATAAATCGAATCTTCTAAAAACTATATTCGAGGTAAAAAGAGTAACCCGATGTCCAGCATTTACCCCACCAGACACATCTCCATTTGGGTCATTCGTACGTCCAAAATATCTAATTATTGGCGATTTTCCTCATAAATCGATGAAAAATCACACGAAATAAGTATGCTACAATGAGCAAAAAAAGGGAACCCTTGGATTGGATTCCCTTTTATATTTCTGAAATTATTTTCTAATTCCAAGTTCTGCAATGATTGCACGGTAACGCGTGATGTCAGTCTTTGTCAAATAATCCAACAATGAACGACGCTTACCAACCAATTTCAAAAGACCCAAACGAGTAGAGTGGTCTTTTTTGTTACGCTTCAAATGCTCAGTCAAATGGTTGATACGGTGCGTGAAAAGTGCAATTTGCGACTCTGCAGATCCAGTATCCGCCTTTGATTTCAACCGACCATGATTCTCAAAGATTTCTTCTTTCTTTTCCTTTGCCAAATACATAGCTAGCAAAAATTTAGGTTTAATAATTATTATACGAACCGCAAAGATAGTAATTAAAACACGATAATCTAACAAGTAGCGCATTAAATTTCCTCTTTGCGGAGGAGTTTATTACAAAGACTATTCCCCTTTTTGTTCGGGGAGGGCATCTTGCTTCGTTTTCTTTTTGAAAAGCATTTTTATTCTATCAAAAACCACGGCGTAGAAGTCTGTATCGAACAATCGGGCGTCTACACGTGCCTGTCGGAGAAAAAACAAACCGAAAGGCAAAAGCACGAAATCCGCAGCCCAAATTCCTGCAAATGCAGAAACGAGCCCTTCTTTGGCCCACTTCTCACCCGTCATCGAGACGATGAAATAGAAGATAAAAAACACAATGGATATCAGCACGGGAAAGCCCAGGCCACCTTTTTTGATAATCGCCCCGAGTGGCGCACCAATCAGGAACATGATCACGCAGGCCATAGACATGGCAAATTTCTTCTGCCACTCAATCTGGAAGCGGTATTTTGACTTCAGCCTGTTCTCTATTTTATTCGACTGCGACATGATGGTATTTTTGACATACCGTGACTGAGAGAGTGCCGAGCGATAAACCCGCGCGTTTCGATTCTTCACCTCCAGCAGAGAGTCCACCTTCAGGGAAGCCTGTTCCGCAACTTCAAAAGAATAGTCCGCATAAAGGTTTACTTCCGGTTCCGCCTGCGCTGCTACCATTGGCTGAGTATTGATAGAATCTTCCGCAGACTCATCAACATCAAAAGGCGCACCCTCTTCGGCCAGCATCGACTGCGCGGCACCTCCATAGGTTCCACTTTCTTTCACTGGTTTCGTTATCTTTTTCCCAGCCTCTTTCTCCAGGAACAGCTCCATCATTCCAGTGGTGTCCGTACCATTCTGCGCCAGGGAATCCAAACGTCTAATTTCATTCCCCCTTGCTTTCATAAAGTTCATTTTCCTGATGATCTTCTGCCGTTTAAGATGCTGCTCGGCATAAAAATCAGGCACCTCAACTTGCCCTTTGAGGTGATATTTAAACCAGCTGTTTGACTTCATCCCATTGTACACCTCATACCTGAAAGCATTGGCATCCAACTGCAGGGAGTCAATATCATGCCCCAACTGATTGACGTTTTTCATCATCCTATTGGAAGAAAACAAATCCTCACGGGTACGCTCGAGGTCAAAAGACTGCATTGAAAAAACCATTTTCGAGCGCTGAAAATGATTCCGCATCAGTGGCGCGATATCGTGATAGCCCGAGGAGCCCGACTTCACCCCATCAGGATTGGACTCCGTATAGCTGTTGCCATGATAGAGCTCCATGACCAGATAGCGCTGGTTGTGGATCATATACATATCGCCAGAATCCGCCAGGATCACTTCCTTGTTCCCCTGCCCATCACTGTGATTGTAAATGATCATATTTTTCATCGACTTCCCGTTATCGGAAACCGATTTTACCCGAATCTTATAACCTGGCAAATCCCCATAGAAGACGCCCGGCTTAATTTCCATCGCTGGCTTTTTCCGCTTGATATCATATAGCAACGACCACGCCTTGAGGTTGGCCTTGGGCACAATCTGATCATTACAATAGAAAGCAAAGCCCGAGAGAATGATTGAAAAGATGAAGATAGGCCGTAAAACCCGCAACAGGGAAATCCCTGAACTCTTAATCGCCGTCAGCTCGAAATGCTCCCCAAGGTTACCGAAGGTCATCAGGGAAGAGAGCAACACCGCCAAGGGCAATGCCTGAGGAATCATGAATATTGAAAAATAACCCACCAATTCGAAATAAGTGGATGCGCCAAGCCCCTTCCCGACCAGCTCGTCGAAATAACGAAGGAAAAACTGCGCCAGCAGGACGAACACCGCCACTGCCAAGGTCCCGATAAAGGGACCAATAAAAGATTGGAGTATTAACTTATCAAGTTTCTTCATAATTGCACTTAAGGCCAATTAAAGGCAAATTTATAAAATTATTGGCTTATTAGAAGCTCAAGAAGCGATCTTCTGTTTTTTTAAATTTTTTTGACCTCAAAATATGCTTTAATACAAGCATTTAGATTTTTTTGAAAAATAAATTTAGGCGTTTAAGTAAAAGGTCGTTGCTTTTTGCCTGAGGATTTCCCTATATTTGCACTCCCAAACGGAAACAGGCGAGGTAGCTCAGTTGGTTAGAGCGTCGGATTCATAACCCGGAGGTCGCGAGTTCAACTCTCGCTCTCGCCACAAAATAAAACCACAATCTCTTAAAGTGAGATTGAAAATAAACCTCTCGGCGAGGTAGCTCAGTTGGTTAGAGCGTCGGATTCATAACCCGGAGGTCGCGAGTTCAACTCTCGCTCTCGCCACTATTAAATACCACAATCTCTTAAAGTGAGATTGAAAATAAACCTCTTCGGCGAGGTAGCTCAGTTGGTTAGAGCGTCGGATTCATAACCCGGAGGTCGCGAGTTCAACTCTCGCTCTCGCCACTATTAAATACCACAATCTCTTAAAGTGAGATTGAAAATAAACCTCTTCGGCGAGGTAGCTCAGTTGGTTAGAGCGTCGGATTCATAACCCGGAGGTCGCGAGTTCAACTCTCGCTCTCGCCACTATAAATACCACAATCTCCTTAAAGAAGATTGAAAATAAACCTCTCGGCGAGGTAGCTCAGTTGGTTAGAGCGTCGGATTCATAACCCGGAGGTCGCGAGTTCAACTCTCGCTCTCGCCACTATTAAATACCACAATCTCTTAAAGGGAGATTGAAAACAAACCTCTCGGCGAGGTAGCTCAGTTGGTTAGAGCGTCGGATTCATAACCCGGAGGTCGCGAGTTCAACTCTCGCTCTCGCCACTATAAATACCACAATCTCTTAAAGGGAGATTGAAAATAAACCTCTTCGGCGAGGTAGCTCAGTTGGTTAGAGCGTCGGATTCATAACCCGGAGGTCGCGAGTTCAACTCTCGCTCTCGCCACTATTAAATACCACAATCTCTTAAAGGGAGATTGAAAACAAACCTCTCGGCGAGGTAGCTCAGTTGGTTAGAGCGTCGGATTCATAACCCGGAGGTCGCGAGTTCAACTCTCGCTCTCGCCACTATTAAATACCACAATCTCTTAAAGGGAGATTGAAAACAAACCTCTCGGCGAGGTAGCTCAGTTGGTTAGAGCGTCGGATTCATAACCCGGAGGTCGCGAGTTCAACTCTCGCTCTCGCCACAACAAAAAAGCACATCTTTATCGGATGTGCTTTTTTTATGCCACACGGTACGGACGTTGCATGCAACGTCCCTACTTCAGTGAAGATTCTATTTTTTCTGAATGAAAGGTTATTGACTACCTTAATCCAAAGTCGTCTGAATCAAGACAGGAAAGTGATCAGAGGCAAAACGTGGCTTCTTCTGAATGTAAGACAGGACGCCATACTTGAGAACGGGAATCTCTTTACTGACAAAAATGAAATCAATTCTGCGCCAGCCAAAGTTCACATCAAAGGCATTGTAAGTACCTTCAGGGCCAAATCGAGGCGTCTGACAGTGATCATGCGCATCCAGAAATTGTTTTTTTACCAAGCCAATCGATTCATGATCAGCCGTCATGTTAAAGTCGCCGGTTAAGAACTGTGGCAAATGCTTCTTGTTGATTTTTTTAATCTTCTTTAACATCAACTTCGCGCCTTCTACCCTCGCAATTTCTCCTGCATTATCCAAATGCACATTAAAGAAATAAAACTGCTTGTGGTTAGATTTCTGCTCGAAAAGCCCCCAGCTACAAATGCGTTTATAGTGCGCATCCCAACCCATACTTGCCTTCTCGGGCGTTTTACTCAGCCAAAAGTCGCCATGATCCAACAGCTTGAATTTATCGGTACGATAAACAATGGCTGAATGCTCGCCCTTCACGCCTTTGCCTTCACGGGAAAGGCCAATGTAAGCGTAATTTGGCAAGGAAGCGATATCGTCCAATTGTTCCTTATGACCTTCCTGCGTCCCAAAAATATCAAAATCATGATAACGGATTTGAGCTTTCACCTGCTCCCCTCGTTCTCCCCAGCTGTGTTCGCCGTCGTTGGTGGAATAATACCTCAGGTTGTAGGTTCCCACATTAATTTTTTGTGCATACAACTGCCCTGCAAACAGGCACAGCAATGCGATAACACACATCTTCTTCATCATCGTCATAATAGGTTTGCGAAAAAACACCTTCGTCAATAACCCAAGCAAAGGATCGACACCGGCATTTTATCTTAAAAATAAAGTCAGTACAAAAATAAAACACCATCCCCCACACACAAGATCTCCCCAAGTTTTCCTACAAACCCTTTACGATTGGCATGAACTTCTACACTGATCAATAGAATAATATCAATTTCATTATCATGAGAAATTATCCCTCTGTTATTTTCAACTTCCGAACATTCACGCTGCTATCATCTGACTTATAGTTGATCATCAACAGTAATCACCTGCTATTACGGTCTCATCTGATGCATCAACTCTGGAGAAAGCCCTTTGGGTGGCTTCCTGCCTCCTGACGGATCGAAGTTGGAGAGACGATAGGTAAAACTCACCATACCATAACGCTGTAAAACCTGCGTGTACACATCCTCAACATAGGCGGAAGTAACATTTCGGGCAATTGACTGATTCTGATTAAATAAATCGAAGACCTTCACCGACAGCTCCGCACGGTTGTCCTTCATCATTCGCATCCCTAACGACAGGTTCATCAAAAAGACAGTCGGATCAATCTCACTCAGGCCGTCGTATTTCACGAAGTTGGTTTCTGCACTGACAAAACACCTTTTCAGAAACGTTTGCCGTGCCATCAATTGGAGGCTGTGCTGAAAATAATCATTGTTCTGGTCAGGATTGAAATCGCTGTTGATCAGGTAAAGGTTCGTTTTCCATGACATGGAGAAATCTGTATCCTCCCCAATATTACTCGACAGCTTGACCGTCTGCCCGAACCTGTTATTATTAGTATAGGCCACCCGCTGATTGGTCATGCCGACTTCCCGAGTAAAACTATAATTGGAGTGCAGGTTCAAGTTTGATTTGATCACCTCCACAGGAAACCCGATTACAAACTGCATATTGGCCGTCAGGTAGCCATTCAGATTGACCGACTGCTGAATCGTTGTTCCTTTGCTCACCTCCACACCATTCGAAAGCGTAGAATCGCGCTGAACAATATAGGTGGCGTTGGTTACCTTGTCGTTGGTCAAACCTGCCGAAGCATTCAAAAACATAAACTTTCCCGCCCGAGGATCAAACGACCGGTAATTAAAGCGCAAAGTATGGTTATTCTCCTGCTGAAGTGCGGGATTACCCATCGAAATATTGAGCGGATCACTCAGATCAATAACATCCTGCAAGGCGGTTACTGACGGCAGACTTGTTGATGCCCGATAACTGACGCGCAACCTTTTGGCACGGCTGAATCGATACGACAAATTGGCCTCAGGTAAAAACTGCTGAAACTGGTACTGATACAAGCCATTTTGCGGGAAAGTATTTTCAGAATCCATCATCATCAACTGATAAGAACCGCCAGCCGAAAAGGACAGCTCATCTTTACGCCACTGATACCTCAGGTAAGGCGCATGACTCGCATTGGCGTTATTAAACACACTCGACTGCTGATCGAGCAACTCACGCTCCTGTTCCGAAAACTGGTGCTGCGCATACACACGCGTATCCGCCTGCCGAACATCGTAACCAAATTTATAACCCAATTGCAACATGGCATACGTCCCCACAGGTTCGGTATAGCTGGTATTCAGACCCAAAGCATAATTTTTAGTCACTGCATTGGTTTGCTGATCAGTGGTATCGATCTGCACCATTTCCTCCCGCAAACTTCGGGTAATGGCCCAGTTATCCACTATACCATCCTGATGATACACCGAGGTGTTGGCTTCCACCGAAAATGTACGACGTTCTTTTTCAAACTGATGGCGATACAGCACACTGTTCGAAAAGTTCACCCCCGACCGTGTTGCCGACTGCGCATTGTCGGAATAGTTCAGCGTATCCTCTTCCAACAAAGTCGTCTGACGCCAGTCGTCGGTACTGTTGTTGCCCTGAATACTCAGACTCGGCTTGATGAGCAAAGAATTTCGGTCATCGATTTTATATTCGAGCTGTGCATTAAAGCGGTGATTTAAATTCGACTGATGGTGCCCCTCATCCGCATTCATCTGCTGATCTTCCGCCCCCTCTATCGGATAAGTCCTGAAAGTTTCTGAAAACTGATCCGTGCTTTTCTGATTGAAAAAATAACTGCCCGTCACGGTCCACTTCTCCCCCCATTTGTCCGAATAATTCAAGCCCAACGCATTGGTGGTCGATATCCCCGCATTCTGATTGCTCAGGAAATTTTGCGACTGATCGAAAGGCGAACTGCCGCCGTCCCCTCCACGTCCGCCGCGTCGGCGGCCACCACCGCCAACCACGCCCATCAAATCCTGCATGGAAAAATTCTGCTCATTCACATTATTCGACATCCCGATCAGGGAAATCCGCTGGTCACCCTTAAACAGGTTTAAATTACCCGTAGCCGCATAACGCTGGTCTGCTCCATAGCCGAGTTCCACCCGACCAAACTTACCGTATTGCTTGGCTTTTTTGGTGATGATGTTGAGCACTTTCGTGCGGTCGCCATCATCAAAACCTGTAAACCTTGACTGCTCACTCTGCTCGTCAATCACCTCAATTTTCTCAATAATCTCCACTGGCAGGTTCCGCATGGCAATCTTGGGATCACTGCCAAAAAATGGGCGGCCATCCACCAGCACCTTCTTCACTTCCTCCCCCTCTGCGGTGACATTCCCCGAAAGGTCCACCTCCACACTGGGTAACTTTCGGATAAGATCTTCCGCCATAGCCTCAGGGCGTGTTTTAAAGCCGTCAGCGATAAATACCGTCGTATCCTGCTTCACCTCCACCTGAAGTACCGAAGCGCGGATTTCGAGCGTATCAAGCACCTTTGTGGTTGCCTCAAGCTGAATCAGCGGCAGGGTCACCTGATCAGCGCCTTCCACTTTAACCACCATTTGATAAGGCTGATAACCCAAAAACTGACATTGCACCTTATAGCGGCCAGCCTGTGGCAACTGCGCCATATAACTGCCCGCTGCGCCCACAACCGTTTGAATACTCACCGAGGGCTCATCCACTGCGGTAAATAAAAGGTAAGCCCCCTCAAGTGCTTCCTGATTTTGTAAACCAAACACCTGCCCCTGTACTTTGACACTTTGCGCCATGCTTACATGAGTCAGTAAAAAAAATAAAAGAAGGTAAAGCGTTCTCATAGTGTTGATGAAGTAATTGATAACACCGTGAAGAACTTCATTTTTTTATTGAAACTATAAAATATTCTACCAACAACATAAAAAATTCAATCAAAGGAGGATCTTAAAAAAATAAGGCATAAAAAAAACCCACTCAAATTAATGAGTGGGCCCTCTATATTGAAATAGAACTATTTTATTTTACTTTCGCAACGATTGCTTTGAAAGCCTCAGGATGATTCATCGCTAAATCAGCCAATACCTTACGGTTTAGCTCAATGTTGTTCTTTTTCAATGCACCCATCAAGGCAGAGTAAGACATACCTTCTTGGCGAGCACCTGCGTTGATACGCTGGATCCAAAGTGAACGGAAGTCACGCTTCTTAACCTTACGGTCACGGTAAGCATATCCCAAACCTTTTTCAACGGCGTTCTTAGCTACTGTCCAAACATTTTTACGACGGCCAAAATAACCTTTGGCTAATTTAAGAACTCTTTTACGACGCGTTCTTGACGCTACGTGATTTACACTTCTTGGCATAATAATAAATTTTTTGACAGATGGTGATTCTTACGAATGCTTATCTTTTAGACCAAATGCCTGGTGAAATAATAAATAAACCGAAACTTCGGCTTAGCCGAAATTAGATGTGAAGCTGTGCTTTGATGTTCGACAAGTCAGCTTTATCAACTAAACCTGCGTGCGTCAAATTACGCTTTTGCTTCTTTGTTTTTTTAGTCAAAATGTGACTTTTGAAAGCGTGCTTTCTTTTGATTTTTCCAGTACCAGTCAACTTAAAACGTTTCTTAGCACTTGATTTGGTTTTTACCTTAGGCATAATACAAATCGGTTAAAATAAATAAAATAGTCTAATATATATTGACACAATAAAGACGGATACCAGAAGATACCCGCCTCCTTGCATGAATATCGTTGGATTACTTTGCCGCTTTTTTCTTAGGAGAAAGCATGATGGTCATACGCTTTCCTTCCAATTTTGGCAATTGGTCAACTTTCGCCAATTCAGCTAAAGCCTGAGCGAATTTAAGCAACAATACCTCACCGCGATCCTTGAAGACAATCGTACGACCTACGAAATGCACGTAAGCTTTCACTTTCGCACCTTCTTCCAAGAACTTCTCAGCATGCTTCAATTTAAATTGAAAATCGTGCTCATCAGTATTAGGACCGAAACGAATCTCTTTCAACACCGTTTTCTGAGCCTTCGCCTTAATTTCCTTTTGCTTTTTCTTTTGCTCGTATTTGAACTTCGAATAGTCAATGATACGACAAACAGGAGGATCGGCCTTTGGAGAAATCTCTACTAAGTCCAAACCTTGCTCTTTGGCCATTTTTAGGGCATCACGTGTTGAGTAGACACCTACTTCAACATTTTCCCCTACTACACGGATTTCACGTGCGGTAATTTTTTCATTAACGCGATAAGGCTCTTCTTGCCTCACCATCCGTCCACGGTTTGATCTTCTTGGTCTGATAGTATGTATTTAATTTCGTTAAACTTAAAATTCGAGTCGCAAATATGGACATTTTTTCCGACTAATGGAATTATTGTCCCTCAATTTAACAAGGATTTTTTATCAAAATATAAATTCATGAGAAAAGCGCGTAACCATGAACTGCGAATTCAGCGATAAATAGCCAAATTCGTACCAAAAAAACCGCTTTCAGGAATTTCAATCCTCATCTGCCCAAAGATTAAATTTCTAACCTGATCGATCAAAAACAATAGCTCTTGAGGCACTTCTGCCTTAGGCACAAAAAAAAGATCGCCATTCCGAAGAACAACGACCTTTTCATTTTGCGATAAAAAATCAGTAATTAGCCTCCAGTAACACTGCTTTCAATTTTATCTTGCATGTATTTCAATGCTTCTTCAATTGTAAATGTTCCGATATCTCCTTCGCCATGTTTACGCAAGGAAACTTTGCCTTCAGCAGCTTCTTTCTCACCAGCGATAATCATATAAGGAATTTTTGTCACCTCAGCATCACGGATTTTACGACCGATCTTCTCATCACGGTGATCCACAAAACCATTGATATCCGCTAACTGGAACGCATTGTAAACCTTCTCCGCGTAATCCGCATATTTCTCAGAGATTGGCAAGACTGCAATTTGCTCTGGCGCCAACCACAACGGGAATCTACCTGCGCAATGCTCGATCAATACTGCCGTAAAACGCTCCATAGAACCGAAAGGCGCACGGTGAATCATTACTGGACGGTGCTTTTGGTTATCAGAACCAGTGTACTCCAATTCGAAGCGCTGAGGCAACTGATAATCCACCTGAATGGTTCCCAACTGCCAAGAACGACCCAAAGCATCTTTTACCATAAAGTCCAATTTAGGACCATAGAAAGCCGCTTCGCCAGTTTCCACTACGGTGTTCAGGCCTTTTTCATCAGCAGCCTCCTGAATGGAAGCCTCAGCCAAAGCCCAGTCTTCATCAGAACCGATATATTTTGTTTTATTTTCAGGATCACGCAAAGAAACCTGCGCAGTGTAGTTATCAAAGCCCAAAGCATTGAAAACATACAACACCAAGTCGATTACCTTTTTGAACTCTTCTTTTACCTGATCAGGACGACAGAAGATATGGGCATCATCCTGCGTAAAGCTGCGGACACGTGTCAGGCCATGCAACTCACCAGACTGCTCGTAACGGTAAACGGTACCGAACTCGGCAAGACGGTAAGGCAATTCTTTGTAGGAACGCGGACGTGCACGGTAGATCTCACAGTGGTGAGGGCAGTTCATTGGCTTCAACAAGAATTCCTCACCTTCAGAAGGCGTCTGAATCGGTTGGAATGAATCCTCACCGTATTTCTCGTAGTGACCAGAAGTCAAATAAAGATTTTTGTTACCGATGTGTGGCGTAACTACAGGCAAATAACCTGCACGCTTTTGGGCTTTCTTCAAGAAATTCTCCAAACGCTCACGCAGCAACGCACCTTTCGGCAACCACAATGGCAATCCCTGACCTACTTTTTCAGAGAAAGTAAACAACTCCAACTCTTTACCCAATTTACGGTGGTCGCGCTTTTTAGCCTCTTCCAACATCGCCAAGTGCTCTTTCAATTCTTTGGCTTTAGGGAAAGTTACCCCGTAAATTCGAGTCAATTGCTTACGTTTTTCATCACCTCTCCAGTAAGCACCCGCCACGCTCAACAATTTGATCGCTTTGATAGAACCGGTGTGAGGTATGTGTGGCCCACGACAAAGGTCGGTGAATTCACCTGAAGTATAGAAAGTGATCTGACCATCTTCCAAACCGTCAATCAATTCCAGCTTGTACTCGTCATCTTTTTCCGTGAAGTAAGAAATCGCATCCGCTTTGGAAACTTCCTTGCGGTCGAACGTCTGTTTTTGCTTCGCCAACTCCAACATCTTTTTCTCGATGCGTTCCAAATCCTGATCACCGAAATCCTGATCGCCGAAATCTACATCATAGTAGAAACCATTGTCAATCGAAGGACCGATACCGAATTTGGTGTGCGGGTAAAGAATCTGCAAAGCCTCAGCCATCAGGTGGGCCGAAGAGTGCCAGAAAGTGTGCTTTCCTTCCTCGTCATTCCAAGTCAAAAGCTGAACTTCTGAATCTTCCTTGATCTCGCGGGTAGCATCCCACACTTCGCCATTCACTTTGGCAGACAATACATTTCTCGCCAAGCCTTCAGAGATGCTCAACGCCACCCCGTGCGAGGTGATTCCTTTGTCGTACTCCCTAACTGAACCGTCAGGAAGCGTAATTTTAATTTGCTCAGACATAATAATATGTTATGGTTTCGATTTTTCAATATTACAACTATTGACTTAATCGCTTCACCCAACTACCCGACTACAAAGGGGCCCGCAGGGTGGTTAATCACAAAGATAAACGGTATGGGTGGGATTGCAAAATGGACAACAATGAATGCTATGATTTGACCATGATTTACATGATTAAAAGGATTACCATGATTTTTAAAAGAGAAGAAGGAGGTCGAGGTAAGAACACCTATCGCGAGAGTCCCTCTCGTGATAATCAAAGAACCCTGTAAAGGCTCGTTTTATCCCATGGTTTAATTCCCACGGTTTAATCCCCATGGATTCATCCCCACGGGTTCACAATCGAGGCTATTGGAAATGTACCTTCGGTACATGGGTTGGTCGTAAAATTCGATTTCACCAAGGTTGAAACCTTGGCCTAACACGGTAAAACCCATTAAAATGGGTTGGGCTTGCTTTTCAAATGAATGCCTCAATCAGCAAAAGGTTTTATATCTGGGGAAGTTTTAACCATGAAATCCGCACCAACCTGCTTTAGCAGGTTTAACCCTGTTAGGCCATTGCTTTAGCTGTGGTTAAAAAATCAGCGACACAATGGAACACACCTATCGCGAGAGTCCCTCTCGTGATAATCAAAGAACCCTGTAAAGGCTCACTCATTATGTCTTACGGCTCGTTTTTACCACGTGATGCCCCCCCACGGGTTCACACCCGAGGCTAATGGAAATGTACCTTCGGTACATGCGCTGATCGTAAAATTCGATTTCACCAAGGTTGAAACCTTGGCCTAACAATGTCAAACCCATTAAAATGGGTTGGGCCTGCCTTTCAAATGAATGCCCGCAGTTAGCAAAAGGTTTTATGTCTGGGGAAGTTTTAACCATGAAATCCGCACTAACCTGCTTCAACTGTGGAGAAAATCAGTGGCTCGTAGGATTCTGGGCTCCATTCATCATTAGTTAACACCCCCTACTGACATCGTATTTGACGCCAACAACTGAAGGATCAGAAAAAGGCTTTGTCATCATTTCAGCCTTACTTCAGGCGTACATGACTGAACTTGAGCACGGCCACGAATATAGAACCGCCGAGGGCATTACCCAGCGTTGCCCATGCCTGAAATTTCAGGTAATCCATAAACGTTACCTTAGGACTTACAAGGAAACCCGAGAACACCTCCACGCTACCCACAATACAGTGGTGAAAACCGCCCATACCAATAATGGCCGTTACCATAATCACGACAACAATTCGGCTGATGGTCTCTTGTGAGGACGTCACCAGCCAACCGAGCAAGCCCATCATCCAGCCTGCAAAAATGGCACTTTCAAAAATTACGTCCCAGGAATAATCGACAAGGTGCACGGCAATGTACTCGAATGCGCGGTAATCGGTAAAACCAATTTTAGGCCCGAGAGAGGTGATCAGAAAGCTGAAAAGATAACCGCCAAGCAAATTACCAGCGTAAACAATCCCCCACAGCACCAGGAGCTCTTTTATCGTCACAATTTTCTTCAGCAAAGGCAGAATCGCCATGGCCGTATGCTCGGTAAACAATTCCGAACGGCCGATGATCACAAAGATAAAACCCAAGGGATAACACATCGCCAGATAAAATCGCTGTTGCGCCATGCTGACATCTTCCAGAAATAATGAATAGATGATACACATGAACAAAAAACTGAACCCGATTTCAAGCCCTGCCGAAAATGCCGAAAAAAACAAGCCCGTATTCGAGCGGTTGAACTCGTGCATCCCTGCCTCAATTTGCTCATCGAGAATTTGCTTGAACTGTTTCGGCTTGTCTAAAGTCGCCTTGTCCACATTATTTTTCTCAGGATCTCTTGATTTGAAAATTCCTCTGCCCATAGCTTAAGAATTGGTAGTCGTTTGGTTTTGGTGTAAATATTAACACACGAAGCTAATCCTTTTTATAAACAAATTGTTCCTTTTCGATACCAAATGAATAATACACGACATCCTGAATTCACCGTATTGACATGTTTTTTGACTATATTGAATTAAACAGACTATTCAAACTATGTTAGGCTACCGATTCCAACACCTTAACCCTGAGGAACAATCCGAGAAAACGCCTTTTGAGAAGATGCTCGACATTTTCATGCAGTTAATCACCATCACCTCTGGCGATGTGGGTGAAACCATGAAATGGATGAATGAACTTGACCGCCAGTACAAACTCACCAATGAGGATTACGGCATGGGGGATTTTTATCAGGAGCTCAAAGACCGAGGGTATATCAAAGAAAACCCACAGGACCAAAGCATTGAAGTAACGGCCAAAGCGGAAAGCCAAATCCGCAAATCAGCCCTGGAGGAGATTTTCGGTAAGCTGAAAAAATCGCACCGTGGGCAACATCACACCCCCTTCACTGGCCCGCAAGGTGATGAACTCAGTGCCGACAGGCGTCCGTGGCAATTTGGCGACAGCATGGGGCAGATCGCCATGACGGACTCGCTGCGGAATGCGCAAATCAACCACGGCATCAACGCTTTTCATTTACAGGAACAGGATCTGGAGGTGGTCGAGAAGGAATTCAAAACCCAAACCTCCACCGTACTGATGATCGACATCAGCCACTCGATGATCCTTTATGGAGAAGACCGCATCACCCCCGCCAAGAAAGTCGCGATGGCCCTTGCTGAACTGATCACCAAAAAATACCCCAAGGACACCCTCGACATTCTGGTTTTTGGGAACGATGCCTGGCAGATCGCCATTAAGGATTTGCCCTACCTGAAAGTCGGCCCCTACCACACCAATACCGTGGCAGGGCTGGAATTGGCCATGGATCTGCTGCGTCGGCGGAAAAACACCAACAAACAGATATTCATGATCACCGATGGTAAACCTTCCTGCTTAAAAGAACCTCGGGGGTATTACAAAAACAGCTTTGGCCTCGACCGAAAGATTGTCAATAAATGCCTGAACCTCGCCACACAGGCAAGGAAGCTGAAAATCCCGATCACCACTTTCATGATCGCCTCCGACCCTTACCTGCAACAGTTCGTCAGGGAATTTACGGAAGCGAATCAGGGCAATGCCTATTTCTCTGGACTGCAAGGCCTGGGCGACATGGTCTTTGAGGATTTCAAGAAAAATCGTCGAAAAAACCTTTAACTAACCTGCTCAGCCTATACCGATTGATTGATCGATCAAACCAATACCCCTGTAACAACACTCATTAGCAATAAACCAAAACAACCATATGCCAACGATCCACGACTGCACCACCTTCGGCGCACTGAAAGCCTCCAACTATCAGCCGAAAAGCATCAAAGAGGAGCTGCGAAGCAACCTCATCAAAGCCCTGCAAAATAACACCAACCCCTTTCAGGGCATTCACGGTTATGAAGAAACGGTCATTCCAGCACTTCAGCGGGCAATTCTCGCTGGGCACAACATCAACCTGCTGGGCTTGCGAGGACAGGCAAAAACACGGATAGCCCGCTTACTCACCCAGCTGCTGGACGAATATATTCCCTACATTCAGGGATCAGAAATCAATGACGATCCCTTTGCGCCACTATCACATTTTGGAAGAAGCCAGGTGGAACAACTCGGAGACGATTGCCCGATCGCATGGAAACACCGAGACGAGCGCTATGTGGAAAAATTAGCCACTCCCGATGTATCCATTGCCGACCTGATCGGGGATATTGACCCCATCAAGGCGGCCGCCCAGAAACTTTCCTATGCCGACGAGCGCGTGATTCATTTCGGACTGATCCCCCGCGCCAACCGAAGCATTTTTGTGATCAATGAACTACCCGACCTGCAGGCAAGAATTCAGGTTTCCCTTTTCAATATTTTGCAGGAAGGCGACCTGCAGATTCGCGGCTTTAATTTGCGGCTGCCCCTGGACTTACAATTTGTTTTCACGGCCAATCCCGAGGATTACACCAACCGAGGCAGTATCGTTACCCCACTGAAAGACCGTATCGAGAGCCAGATCATTACTCATTACCCTATGGATATTGAGACAGGAAAAACCATCACCAAACAGGAAGCCAAAGTGCCTGAGCAACTCAAAGAAAGCATCATCATCCCCGACCTCTTGCTTAGCCTGATTGAACAAGTGGCCGTAGAAGCCCGAAATTCCGAATACATCGATGTCAAAAGCGGGGTATCGGCACGCCTGACCATCTCCGCCCTCGAAACCCTTTATGCCACTGCCGAGCGAAGGATGCTCCTCAATGGCGAAAAACAAAGCCAGGCACGCCTTGCGGATTTCCTTCAGATCATTCCCGCCATCACAGGAAAAGTGGAACTGGTGTATGAAGGAGAGCAAGAAGGTGCCGCCGCCGTTGCTGCCACGCTCATGGAAAAAGCCGTGCGCTCCACCTTTGCCGAGCTTTACCCCTCGCCAGAAAAAGTACGCAAACAAACCGATAACCCCTACCTGCAAGTAGCGCAGTATTTCGAAAAAGGGAACGTCATTGATCTGCTGTCTGAATCCACTGATAAAGCCTTTGAAGCCGCACTGAAGAACATCCCGCCCCTTGAGGCGCTGATCAAGAAACACCAGCCCGACCTCTCCGGCGAAGAACACCTCACACACAAGGAGTTCCTGCTCCACGGGCTGTCGGCTTACAGCCTGATCAGTAAAAAACCCCTCGGCAAAGGGCACCAATTTTCAGATCTGCTCTCGGGCATGTTAAATATGGATCAGCCATTTGGCGATGAGGAATAAATTGATTTAATTAAAGGGCATTCGCCCTTTTTTTGGCGATGGACAGTTTTTAAATAGTTAGATTAATCATATGAATTTAATTCATTTTATAAATTTTTCCAGCTGAAAAGATACACCACAGCGCTCAAAACACCACCGACGATACTTAGGCGTGATTGTCGACAAAATTTGTTTCACGGTTTTCACGAAAACTTCAAACATTCTATTATATTTGCGTGGAACGTGTGGAAACACGCTAATTTCCTTTAACCGTAAACTCCCTTCAATATGAAAGTCACTTATTATGGACATGCTACTGTTTACATGGAAGTAGCAGGAAAGAGATTACTTTTCGACCCTTTCATTTCAGGAAATGAATTGGCCAAAGATATTGACCTGGAGGCGATCAAAGTAGATTATCTGTTACTGTCTCATGCCCATCAGGATCATATCCTCGACACCGAAGCCATTTTCAAAAACAATCCCGACCTGACCCTGATCAGCAACTTTGAAATCATCAACTATTTCAATGAAAAAGGGATCGAAAATGCCCTGCCGATGAATCTGGGCGGCAAGATACAAATCGATGATCTGGAAATTAAAATGACCATCGCCCACCACACCAGCTCCTTCCCTGATGGCAGCTATGGTGGCAACCCTGCAGGCTTTGTAGTTAAAGCGCAGGAGGGCACGTTCTACTTTGCGGGTGATACCGCACTTACTAATGACATGAAGCTTATTGCTGATGAGTACAAGATCGACTTCAGCATTCTGCCTATTGGCGACCACTTTACCATGGGCATTGACGATGCCCTGAGAAGCGCCGACTTTGTGCAGTGCGACCGCATTGTTGCGATGCACTACGACACCTTCCCCCCGATAAAAGTCAATCAGGAGGAGTGCCTGCAGAAGGCAGAAAAAGCCAACAAAGAATTGATCTTCATCGAAATCGGAAAAAGCGTTAATCTTTAATACTTATGGGTAAAATCATTGCCATTGCCAACCAAAAAGGTGGTGTGGGCAAAACCACTACGGCAATCAACCTCGCGGCCAGTTTGGCTGCATTGGAATTCAAGACCTTGGTCATTGATGCCGACCCTCAAGCCAATTCTACTTCTGGCTTGGGCTTTAATCCTCAGGATATCCAAACCTCTATTTACGAGTGCATGGTCGGTGAAGCCACCGTCAGCGATGCCATCGAAGAGACCGACATCAACTTCCTCCACCTGTTGCCTTCACACATCAATTTGGTGGGTGCCGAGGTCGAGATGGTCAACGAGGCCAACCGTGAACAAAAAATGGAAGCGGCCATTGCTCCGATCAGGGATTTGTATGATTTTATTATCATTGACTGTTCTCCTTCACTTGGACTCATCACCGTTAATGCCCTTACGGCAGCCAACTCGGTGATTATTCCTGTACAGTGCGAATATTTCGCCCTCGAAGGCTTGGGTAAATTACTCAACACCATCAAGATTATTCAGACACGCCTGAACCCTGAGCTTGAAATCGAAGGTATTCTACTGACCATGTACGATGTGCGCCTGCGCCTGTCCAATCAGGTGGTAGAGGAAGTGAAAACCCATTTCCAGCATATGGTATTCCGCAACCTGATTCCCCGCAATATCAAGCTGAGTGAATCGCCAAGCTTTGGGGTGCCTGTTATTGCCCACGACGCCTCCAGCAAAGGCGCCATCAGTTACCTGAACCTCGCCAAAGAGATTCTGGAAAAAAATGAGCTGGTGAAATAAACCAGGGCATTGCAAAAGATAAGATAGTAGAGAACACCACAGTGGCATGTACACTGTATTGGAATAGATATTTATGAGTCAAAAAAGAAAAAACGCGTTAGGAAGAGGGCTTGGAGCATTGTTGGAAGACTCAAAAGCAGCAAGCTTCAGTAAAGCGGGCATCGATGCTGAACCGATCACCGCCCCAATGGGGATCAACGAAATTGATGTCAAGCATATCGAGGTTAACCCGTTCCAGCCACGGACCGACTTCGACCCTGTGGCATTGCAGGAACTGGCGGAATCCATCCGCGTACAGGGGATCATTCAACCGATCACCCTTCGGCAGGTGGAGCCTGGCCGCTTTCAGATCATTTCTGGAGAGCGTCGGTACCAGGCCGCTCAGCTGGCGGGACTAACCCATATCACCTCTTATATTCGCCAGGCCAACGATCAGCAAATGCTGGAAATGGCCCTGATCGAGAACATTCAGCGTGAGGACCTGAACGCCATTGAAATCGCCCTTTGTTACCAGCGTTTGGTGGCAGAATGTGGCCTCAAACAGGAAGAACTGGGCTCACGTATTGGTAAAAACCGTACGACGGTCAATAACTATATGCGCCTGCTGAAACTTCCACCAGAAATTCAGGTGGCAGTTCGTGATCGCAAGATCTCCATGGGCCATGCGCGCGCCATCATTAATATCGATAATATTGACCTTCAGCTGAGCATCTTTAAAAAGATCGTTGCCGAAGACCTCTCGGTAAGAAAGGTGGAGCAGCTCGTGCGTGAATTGGCTTCAGGAAAATCAGTTGAAAGCAAGGACAAAAATCTTGACCCAGAACGCGCCTATCAGATCAAGCGTATTCAATCAAGACTAAGCAACCACTTCGGCACAAAAGTCGGCATTACTTCAGATGATAAAGACAAGGGCTTCATCAAAATCCCTTTCATCTCTGCAGAAGACTTTAACCGAATTATGGACATCCTTGACTTATAATTGATAATGGATTACCGTTTACTTTTAAGTTTATGCCTGCTGCTATGCTGCAGTTCCCCCGCCTGGGCGCAGTCCGACAAAAAGGAAAAGGAACCTGACTTGCATATCGAGGCCGACGAACAAATTGACCTGAGCAATCCATCGGGGCCAATCAATTATCAAATTGACTCCACAAAACTCAGGCATCAGGCCCGATATCAGGGATACACCAAAGCGCTGAAAATCCCCGAAGGGGACCTGAACGATCCCGCCGTGAGGAAATACAAAAATGTCCCGCTGCGTGCCGCTTTTTATTCCGCCGCATTACCAGGACTGGGGCAAATCTATAACCACAAATACTGGAAAGTGCCCATCATTTATGGTGGGGCCATCACGATCGGCTATTTTGTGGGCTACAACGATCAGTACTATCAGCTGTTCAGGACTGCCGCTTTCGATAAAGACAACGGCAACCCCAACGGCAACCCAATTGCAGATGCCTACACCATTGAGCAACTCGAGCAACGGGCCGACCTCGCGCAGCGAAACCGTGACTGGTCGATTGTGTTCATGACCGTGCTGTATGCCATGCAGATCGTCGATGCACACGTAGACTCCCACCTGCGGGATTTTGAAATTTCGCCCAATGTAAGTATGGGCATTCAACCCACCCTGATCCCCAACATGACGGGGACACCAGCCGTGGGACTGTGTCTGAATTTCAGCTTAAAATAGCATTTAAATCATCACCTTTTTAAAAAAATATAACCAATGAGAATCGCACTTTTAGGATATGGGAAAATGGGCAAAATCATCGAAAGCATTGCCATCAGTCGAGGACACCAAATTGTTGCCCGCATCGACAAGGACAATGCTGCCGACCTGCAAACCCTTACCAATGAGCAAGTAGATGTTGCCATTGAGTTCTCTATGCCTGCGGTGGCTTTCGACAACCTGAGCACCTGCATCAAAAATGGCATTCCTGTTTTGTCGGGTACCACAGGCTGGCTGGATAAAATGACAGACGTAGAAAACCTGGTGAAGGAAAAAAATGGCACGTTTTTTTATGCATCCAATTATAGCATTGGTGTCAATCTGTTTTTTAAAATCAATGATTTTGTCGCCAAACTGATGAATCCGCAGCAGGACTATAAAATCGATATGGAAGAAATTCACCATACCGAAAAGCTTGATGCCCCATCAGGAACCGCCATTACCCTCGCTGAAGGCGTGATCAATCATACTGAACGCAAGGAGAAATGGGTAAATAATTCTTCTGAAAAAACTGATGAGTTATCCATCATTTCACTTCGGGAGCCTGAAGTACCTGGGACCCATAGCGTACACTACCGTTCGGAAGTGGACACTATCGAGATCAAACACACCGCCCACAGCCGCCAGGGTTTTGCCCTTGGTGCCGTTTTAGTGGCTGAGTGGCTTCCTGCTCAAAAAGGAATGAAAAACATGGATGACTTCTTAAAACTATAATCGACCAAAATATGGACATCCAAACTCAAAAGGAGCAATCACAAAAACCGAAGAAGAAAAAGAAAGGCTTCTTTCGCGAATGGGCGGACGCCATAGTGTTTGCCGTCATTGCTGCCACGATTATCCGCTGGCTGTTTATGGAAGCCTTCACCATCCCTACCCCTTCGATGGAGCACTCCCTGTTGGTAGGCGATTTCCTTTTTGTAAGTAAAATGCATTATGGCGCACGTACAGCCATGACCCCGCTTCAGGTGCCTTTAACCCACCAAAAAATCTGGGGAACGGATATCCCTTCCTATTTGGACTGGGTCAAGCTGCCGCAGTTCCGCCTGCCAGGCTTTTCGGAAGTGAAACGCAACGACGTGGTGGTGTTCAACTACCCGCCAGAGCTTGAGCATCCTGTCGATCTGAAGACCAACTACATCAAGCGGTGTATCGGGCTTCCTGGTGAAAAACTTGAGGTCAAAGACACGCAGGTTTTCATTAACGACAAGGCGATCAAGAACCCTGAAGAGATGCAGTTTAAATACTACATCAAAACCAATGAGTCGGTTCATGAGCGCATTTGGAGAGATAACGACGTCAATGTTGCTGACGTGATCAAGGTGCGTGGTGGCTACCTTGCCGACCTCACCAATCATGGCGCAGCATCCCTTAAAGCCCTTCCTTTTATTGAAGACGTGGTGATGCTCAAGAAAAACAAAGGCGATGCCACAGCAGGAATTTATCCTGATGCCAAGCGATTCGCCTGGAATGCCGACTGGTGGGGGCCGATGACCATCCCTGCTGAAGGCATGACGATTGACATCAACCCAGACAATATCCTACGTTATGGGAAAGTGATCAAAAACTATGAGCACAACGATAATGTTGTCCTCACTGAAGATCAGATCACGATCAACGGGCAGGCCATCAAGCAATACACCTTTAAGCAAAACTACTACTTCATGATGGGCGACAACCGCCATAATTCTGAAGATTCACGTTTCTGGGGATTTGTACCGATGGATCATGTTGTCGGGAAAGCATTCTTCACTTTCTGGTCTATTGATCCTACAGCTCAAGGCTTCGGGTTACGCCCAGGGAAAATCCTTAAAATGATTGATTAAGCTTCGTGCTTCAAAATAATACAAAGCCAATTCGCATTTCGTGAATTGGCTTTTCTTGTTGAAGGGCTTTGCTTCATTTTAAAAAAAATACGTTTTCGTCCTTTTTACCTTATTATCCTACCTGTACCAAGGTAAAATTCTGTTTACTCAAAGTAACATTCTGGTTAATCATTAAATTTTTAAACATTAGGTTTAAATTATTCAAATAGATTCCGATATTAGGTCAGAAGCATCGCTTCCACAAACAAACTAAGGGATAAATACAGCGTTATTACTCTTGAAATAATCATTAGCTAAACAAAGGAGATTAAGGATATGGTCACAGAAATCACACAGGGCATAAAAGTATCCGTTGAAACGGAATACCAACCTGATTACTCGAGCCCCATTCAACATCACTATGTCTTCACCTACCGAATTGCCATAGAAAACCAAAGCGAACACACCATACAGCTGCGCAGCCGCCATTGGAAGATCCATGACAGCAATGGGCAAACAAGAGAAGTGGAGGGCGATGGGGTCGTTGGACAACAACCAGTACTCGAACCGGGGCAGTCGCACAAGTATGTCTCAGGCTGTAACCTCAAAACAGGAATTGGCAAAATGCTCGGCCGATACGCCATGGAGCGCCAACTGGACGGAAAGCAATTTGATGTCGCCATTCCTGAATTCAATATGATCGTTCCATTCCGAATGAACTAAATATTGCTTTCAGCAAAAGAATACCTAATTTGCCAAAGATTAGGTATTTTTTTATGCAAAAATTACATCAGTTAAAAACGTTAATTAGGCATTGGTTCTTAGCCGTTGACCGCCATTCGCTCCATGGGCAGTTTGCCTACGACCTGTTCGAGCATACCCAACGGCAAGCCCGCCCAAAAATGGAGGCCCTGGAACAGGCGCGCAAAAAATTATTGACCGACGGACAGGTACTCTCCTATCAGGACATGGGTGCTGATAAAACCATCCGTAACAGAACCGTCAAATCATTGGCCGCACGCAGCCTTTCGAGCCCACGGATGTCCTCCTTCTTTTACTTACTCACCCAATGGCATCAGGCGCAGCAAATCGTGGAACTTGGCACCTGCCTGGGCGTCAATACCGCTTACCTTTCCAAAGCCACCACGGGAACGGTACACACCTTCGAGGGGATTCCACAGATCGCCGAACAGGCGCAGCAGCTCTGGGAAGTGCAGCAGCTGAAAAACATCCGCTTAACAGTAGGAGATATTGACCTCCGCCTGCCCGAATTCCTGAACACTGCCGCCCCTATCGATCTGGCCTTTATTGATGCCAACCACACCTACGAGGCCACCTTGCGCTACTTTGAAATGTTGCTGCCGCACTGCCATCAAAACGCTTTGCTGATTTTCGATGACATCTACCATAGTGAAGGCATGACCCGTGCGTGGGAAGCGATAAAAAATCACCCGAGAGTAAAAATGAGCTTCGATTACTGGCGCTTTGGCATTGTCTGCCTCTGCCCCACCATCTCGGCCAAACATTACCGCATTGGCTTCAGTTGGTGGTAGCCTAATGGCCCCAAAACAATGGCCGCACTCTTGAAGGGCGTTTCAAATCTAAAAAATCTGCGCCCATAGTTTAGCGATTTACTGAGGCAAAGGGTTATTTGAAGAGCACAGCACCGCTATTGTTGAAAAATCATTAAAAATCAATTCCAATCACCTAAATTTGAAGTTGCAAGGTAATTTTAAAACATGCGCTTAATTAGCCGTGACCTTTGTAAAAAAGATTGACCTTCCTAAATTTACATCAAAACGAAAATTTCATAAGCATATGTCTGAGGAGAAAAAAGCAGGGAATAAGTTGCTTCCCGTAGTAATTATACTGGCCATCTTACTGTTAGTAAGTTTGGGCTATATTTTTCACTTACACCAAGTCAATACGGTATCGCAACAGGAATTGCAAAGTTCAAAACAAAATGTTGAGCTCTTGCAAAAAGATTTAGATAAGAAAATTGCTGAAATTCAGGAACTCGGCGGAAATGTTGATGACCTGAAGGCCGTTCGCGAGCAACTTGAGCAAGAGAAACAGGCTTTGGAAGAAAAAAGCACCGTAACTACCCGTCAGCTGTTGGCTTTTAAAGACAAAGCAGAAGGTTACCGTGAGCTTTTGGTAAGAAAAGAAAAAGAGATTGCCAAACTCAAGAAAATCAACGAGCAGCTGGTAACAGAAAACAGCGACCTGAAGGAAGAGAAAAATGAGTTGAACCGATCGATCAAAACCCTGAACCAGAAACAGGAAAAACTGAACGAGAAAGTAGAATTTGCTTCCCGCCTGAAGGCCGAGAATTTTGAGCTGATCGCCATTAACAATCGTGGAAAAGAGCGTAAAGGGGATGAATTCCGCCACCGCCACCTCGAAAAACTGAAGGTCAATTTCAAAATTGCTGACAATAAAGTGGCACCAGTCGGAGGCCGTGAAATCATGATTCGCCTGATTGATGACAATAATAATGTATTGTTCGATGTTTCTAAGGGCGGCGGAAGCTTTATGCTTGATGGCCGTGAGACTTTCTACTCTGAAAAGCAGGAGATTCTTTTCGACAACACGCAGCAAAGCCTAACCTTCATTTACGACAAGGGCACTGAATACGAAAAAGGAAAATACATTTTGGAAGTTTACGCTGACAACTATAAAATGGGGCAAATTCCTTTCTCGGTTAGATAATATTGGTGGGAGGTTCTAACCCACAGATAACACCTATTTTCACCGATTGATCCGAAAGGGTTACGGTGAACTGATAAAGGCGGACCTTTCTGAAAGGTTCGCTTTTTTTTTTGCACGGTACGGGGCGGTCGAACAACTCAGTTCATTGAACGGAGCGCAAAATACTATTTCATGAGCTGTACGGACGCACCCAATGTCATTAAGTTAAGGATTTTGGACTGACTCAGGTGTAAATTTGAAATGCATGTAAAGGCATAATTCATTATGTCTCACATAACAATTTGAACTAATCCAAGAGAAATCAGCGTTGTGTTAGACGTTAAAAATAACGTCTCTACGGGGTAAGGCGCTTAACTTAATGACATTGGGTCTGCCCATACAGTGGCCAAATAAAATTTCGTGGGATAATATCGGATTATGGTTGTGCAACAGCCTCCTACAATATGGGGCCTGCAAAAACAAAATCATGGCCTAAAAAACACGCCACCCGCCTACTTCAGGCACCAAATTTGCCCCTAAGTTTTTGAAATTAAAATAAACACTGTATATTTGCAGGCCGAAAGAATTCTTTCGGTTTAAAAAAATCACTTAATACTTTAAGCACAATGGTACTTAAAAATTACGAGACGGTTTTCATTTTTACTCCCGTTTTGTCTGATGAGCAGATGAAGGAAGCCGTTGCCAAATTCAAAGACATCTTGGTAAAAGAAGGTGCAGAAATCGTTAATGTTGAAGAGTGGGGTCTTCGCAAGTTGGCTTACCCAATTCAGCACAAAAAAACTGGTTTCTACGGTTTAATCGAATTCAAAGCTGCTGCAACAATCGTTGACGCTTTGGAGACTGAATTCCGTCGTGATGAGCGCGTTTTGCGTTTCTTGACTACTGCTTTGGAGCCAGCTGCCGTTGAATACAACGAGAAGCGTCGTAAAGGCGAGTTCAACAAAAAGAAAGAAACAACTGAAACAAAGGAGGCTTAAGTCATGACATTGATTAACGAACCAGTAAATCGTAACGAGAATCGCAAAAAATATTGCCGATTCAAGAAAAATGGTATCAAATATATCGATTATAAAGATGCCAACTTCTTATTGAAATTTGTGAATGACCAAGGTAAAATCTTGCCTCGTCGTATCACAGGTACTTCAGTAAAATTCCAAAAGAAAGTTTCTCAGGCGATCAAGCGTGCACGTCACCTTGCGTTGTTGCCATACGTGACTGACTCATTGAAATAATTTTTGTAGTTTTTTAAAATTTGATTGAGAAATGGAAATTATCCTAACAACAAACATCAAAGGTTTAGGCTACAAAAACGATATCGTTGACGTTAAGCCTGGATATGGTCGTAACTACTTGATCCCTCAAGGTTATGCGATGGTAGCAACAGCTTCTAACAAGAAGATGACTGCTGAAAACATCAAGCAAGCTGCTCACAAAGCAGAAAAAATCAAAGCTGACGCTGAAGCATTGGCTGCTAATATCGGAGATACTAAATTGACTATCTCTACTAAAGCAGGTGATAACGGTAAAATCTTTGGTTCTGTAACGACTAACCAAATCTCTTCATTGTTGAAAGAAAAAGGTTACGATGTAGATCGTAAGCAAATCTCTATCAACGGCGAAGTTAAATTTGTTGGTGAGTACACAGCTTCTATTGACCTTCACAAAGAAGTTAAGCATGAAATTAAATTTGAAGTTATCGCTGAATAATTTCAATCTTCATGTTAAGATATTAAAGCCTGAACTTCGGTTCGGGCTTTTTTTTGTCCAATCCAATTTTTCATTATATTTATAGTTCAACCTAAACTTAATTTAATGAAAAAATTAATCAACCTACTGGCAGTATATAATTACCCCAACAATTCAGACAGCAAGTTAAAATAATATACTAACTTGTAAATCAATGAAAAGCAGAAGAAAATTTAGCCCCAAGTTTAAAGCCAAGGTAGCACTTGAAGCGATCAAAGAACAACAAAGCACAGCGGAACTTTGTCAGAAATATGAAATCAGTCCTGCACAGATTGGCCAATGGAAACAACTTTTTTTGGAGAATGCATCGAGTGTTTTTGAAAAAGGGAGTAAGGCTATCAAGCAGGAATCTGATCATGAAGGAGCGTTAAATAAATTATACTCTAAAATAGGACAACTTCAAGTTGAGAATGATTTTTTAAAAAAGGCCTCATCGAAGTAAAGAGCGTTACCGAAAGACAGGTGATGGTCGATGAGGAACATGCTGATTTAAGCATTAGACGTCAATGTGAGCTTCTCCAAATTTCTCGTTCGGGCTGGTATTACAAGCCAAAAGGGGAAAGTGAATTGAATCTTGAATTGATGCGTGTAATTGACAAAGAATACCTTGAGCATCCTTTTCGAGGGGTACCTTCTATGACTTCGTTTTTGATTAATGATTGCGGTTATCCGATCAATAAGAAGCGAATTGAACGTCTGTACAAAGTCATGGGGCTTCGTTCTCTTCTTCCTGGTCCGCACACTTCAAAACCTTCACCTGAAAATAAAATATACCCCTATTTACTTAGAAACCTTGAAATAACCCATTCAAATCAAGTTTGGGAGACGGATATCAGCTATGTTCCTATTGCAAAAGGGTTCATGTATCTGATGGCTGTGATTGATGTCCACTCTCGATATATTGTAGGCTGGTCACTCTCAAACACCATGTCAGCAGAGTGGTGCCGCAATACAATTCAAGAATGTATTAACAACCATGGCGCTCCTGAAATTGTCAATACAGACCAAGGGAGTCAATTTACGAGTGATCTCTTTACGGGCTATCTCTTAGGCCAAGGAGTAACTATTAGCATGGATGGAAAAGGTCGAGCAACCGACAATATTTACATTGAACGATTTTGGCGAACGGTCAAATATGAAGATATTTATTTGAATGAGTATCGCGATGGATTAAAGCTGCAGATAGGACTTATCGAATATATGAACTTTTACAATAACGAAAGAAGGCATAGCTCAATCGATGAGAAAAGGCCCTGCGATCTTTACCAATCCAAGCCGCACTCAACAACATCAGAAGCAAAAGTAAGCGCTTCCTTAGAATCAGTCAAGGGCGGGTAAATGCTCCTGCCGCAGGCGCAACACAGGAGCACCCTTGACAAGATTCACTGAAGCACTTGATAACTCGCTCAGATGTTTTGAGTTCAAGGGAAAATAATTTAAATAGCAGAGATGGCTGTCTGAAGATTGGGGGAAATTATAGTATTCACCTTCCTATTACTGACGCATCAGGCGAACGCACAAATCGGTGTTTCGAGTTATGGCATTAATGCGGTGAGTGTCAATACACCTACCAACAAAATGATCAGCGGTGAGCTGAAGACCTTCGCCAACCGAGATTTTGAAGATTTACTTTTTGAGCTCGACGGCTTCTACAATTTCAAAGCAGGAACCTATCACCGCTTTTCAGCAGGTTTAGGCATCGCCTTTTCGCCATTTATATCCAATGACAGAATGTATGCCGTAACCGTCCCCCTATCTCTTGAATTATACCCCCTGCAAGATCTCAAGCAAATTTCCTTATTATTTGAGGTCGCTCCTGAGTTTTTGATTGATAACCCAACCCGCCTGCGGACTTTGTGGGGTATCCGATACACTTTTGGCTCCACCAGCAAATCATCTTCAAAATAAGTACAACCCTCCTGTTGAAGGGTATTCCCCCAATACCTTCAACGACTGCCTATCTATTTACAGATTCACAAGGATAAATTCTTTACGGCCGTGTTAAGTATTAAAATGGATAATTGCAGGCGTAATCTGTGGATGATAACACGACAAATCGGAGACTGCCCCCTCCTGTTATTCCTAAAGCTGTCCAAAAAACAGCAAGCAAGACAGTACATTTTTTAGCAATAATAATTATATTCTACAAAAGCCTCCCAGTCGATCATGATGGTGCACCACCCCAATGAGGGCAACACCACCTCGCCTACTGAGGCCAATTCTTTAGCCGTCAACTTAACCCGATACCGACAATGCATAGCGCTGAATTCTGGACCGATCATTTCCAAAATAATTTAACCGTCAAGAGGATAAACTGGGACATCAAACCCAACCTGACCAACCGTGAGAAAGCAGAGATACTGTACTCCCTAAAAGCGTGGCAACTCGGAGAGACGAGCGATGGCAAACATTTATTGGCCGCAGCAGCAAAGCATGCCAATCAATACCACGAACCCGCATATGTGGAGGCTGTTAAGCTGTTTATCAAGGAAGAGCAGAAGCATGGTAGAAATCTGGCCAAATACCTCACTGCCATAGGGGAAGAAACCATTCAAAAAGACTGGGGGGATTATTTCTTCAGGAAAATCAGGCACCTTAACACCAGTATGGAGCTGTGGACGATTACGGTACTGATCGTTGAAAGTGCTGCACAGATCTTTTATCAGGCACTCAGCGACGCCAGCAATTGCCCACTCCTCAAATCGATCTGTAATGACATCCTGATCGACGAAGCCCACCACATAAAATTTCAGAATGAAAGGCTCTGGAAAATTTTTGAGCACAAAGGATTTTACCAAAAGGCCCTGAGCATTGGGCTGTACGGAATACTCTTTTTTGGAACAATCCACGCCGTTTGGTTTGGCCACAAAAGAGCGTTCAGAGCAGGTGGAGTCAATAAAAAAGAGTTTATGCGCCAAATGTATTATAAATTCTTCAACAGCCTGAAATACTCTCACTCGAAGCCTGCTCCTATGGAATCAAATTACGCCTCCGCCTGAAAACCCGACGGAGCAAGGCAACGCAAAGTGGCCACATGATTTTTTTGATTTCGAAAATCGGACATCGTTTACAAGCGTGTTAAAAACTAAAAATTCGTAACGAAAATTCGGCGTATTGCTGAAGTGATGAATCGAATTTTATCCGTCGAATGGGCAAAATTAGTTCCTAATTCAAATCCTTTGGGTATCAAATAATAAGGAAAGTGGTTCAGCAATAAAGTAAATGTTCATATCATCCTAATTATATTGTACAAATCACATTTTCACAGAAATCAATAGACAAAATTCATTACAGCAGGTTCAATAACTGAATTTACCAAATCCCGCTGAGCTATGTCTGCCGATACTTATAATTGTGATCATGAACTTTTCAAACTTGAGGACCTTGAAGATCGCACCCCCACTTATGCCAAGGTCAAGGATCTTGACCTTGTGGTTATCCGATACAATGACGATCAGGTATCCGTATTTTATGGTCGGTGCCTCCATCGTGGTGCCCTGCTTGCGGATGGCTATCTTGAAGGGGACAACCTCATCTGTGGGCTACATTACTGGGATTATCGCATTGATACGGGCGTTTCGGAATATAATAACGAAGAAGCCCTTCATCATTTTAAATCAACCATCGATGCAGGGAAGGTCTATGTCAGTCTTCAGGAGGTAGAAGACTACCTGAAGGAAAACCCGCAGCCTTTCGACCGCGAAGCTTACCTCGGTTTATATGCCGACACCAATCCGCAGCCTACGGAACCGCATAACGCCACCATTCAGTCCCTTGCCAAAAATGGCCTGAATGCCAAACACGGCCCTGCGGAAGCCATGGGTGTGGAGCGGGATCAACTCCCCAAATGGGAGGACATTCAGTTTCTTCCTGCGCAACTGGCGCGCCGACCACTGATGGACGATGCCGAGGTTGAGACCACCACGGTGATTGGTAAAAAGGCCAAAAAACCACTGACACTTTCCATGCCTCTTTTTGTTACGGACATGAGTTTTGGAGCCCTCTCCAAAGAAGCCAAAATCGCCCTGTCGAAAGGAGCTGAAATGGCAGGAACGGGCATTTGTTCAGGGGAAGGAGGAATGCTCAAAGAAGAGCAGGAAAACAACAGCCACTATTTCTATGAAATGGCAGCAGCCAAGTTTGGCTTTTCGTGGGAGAAAGTAAAACAGGCGCAGGCTTTCCACTTCAAGGCTGGTCAGGGTGCCAAAACAGGCATTGGCGGACACCTGCCTGCCAATAAGGTCAATCAGGAAATTGCCGACGTCAGAGATATATCAGTGGGGGAAGACGCCATCTCGCCCCCTGCCTTTCCCGACCTGAAAACGGCGGCAGACTTCAAGGCTTTTGCCGAGAAAGTCAGGGAAGTCAGCGGAGGCATTCCTGTCGGGTTTAAAATGTCAGCAGCACATATTGAAAAGGATATTGATTTTGCCCTCGAGGTTGGGGTGGACTATATCATTCTTGATGGACGAGGAGGAGGAACAGGCGCTGCACCGACGATCATTCGCAATAATATCAACATTCCTACCATCCCTGCACTGGCACGGGCAAGGCAGTACCTCGACAGTAAAGGTGCAGACCATGTCAGCCTGATTATCACAGGTGGCTTGCGGGTGGCAGAAGATTTTGCCAAAGCCCTAATGCTTGGTGCTGACGCCATCGCCATCGGAAATTCCGCCATTCAGGCCATTGGCTGTCTGGGGATGCGTGCCTGTAATACTAATTTCTGCCCTGTGGGCATTGCCACGCAAAAAGAAAACCTGCGTGCCCGCTTACAGATCAACAAATCTGCTGAACAGCTCGCTAACTTCTTCAATGCAAGTAATCAGTTACTGAAAGTCATTAGTCGCGCCTGTGGCTATGACCAACTCGGCGCCTTCAAGGCCGATGAC
This sequence comes from Persicobacter psychrovividus, assembly GCF_036492425.1. Lineage (NCBI taxonomy): Bacteria > Pseudomonadati > Bacteroidota > Cytophagia > Cytophagales > Persicobacteraceae > Persicobacter > Persicobacter psychrovividus. The sequence continues at coordinate 1,104,979 of NZ_AP025292.1, read as the reverse complement.
CTGACGACCTTTAATCGTGAAATGCACCACCTCACGGGCATCGCCTATGGGGGAACTAATCTATAAACTACCCGATATGAAAATTAAAACGGATAAAGAGGCCCTTGCGGAATCCATTGATTATCTACACCATCTAAGCCAATTTCTGGGAATATTTGGTCATACCATGGTGCCTGAACAGGCCGATACCTCCCATACCAATATGGAATGGAACGACAAGGAAGGACGCCTTTACGGGCAGTGGAGTGGCGGTACGCCGAAAATAAGAATGTTCCTGCAATTTAAGGATGCGCTGCTGGGCATGCAGACCGAGCAGAAAACCGTTTTACAACCTTCGGAATCCTGGTCGCCAAAGGAAATCATTCAGTGGATGGAAAGCCGCCTCGCTTTTCTGAGCAACCAGCCCGCAAAGATGAAGCTTGATTTACCTTATGATTTCAAGGATTTTGAAGTGAATGATCAGCCTTATATTATCCCTGACAATAAATACTTATGCCATTGGGGCCGTATGCTTGGACAGTTCCAGCATGTGATCGATCAGCTCACAAAGAATGAGGAACACACGGGAGCAACACGAGTTTGGCCACACCATTTCGACCTCGGAAACCTGATAATTCTTTCAAAAAATGAACAGGGAGAAGCCACCGAAACGATCGGCCTTGGCCTGGCTATTCCCGACCACCTCAGCAGGGAACCTTATGGCTACATTAATTATTTCAACAAGGAAAAGAAATTACCTACTGATCGACCAAGCTTGGTGTATGGGCATTGGGTGGATAATGGAATGCAGGGCATCATTTGTCCGATTACGGAATTCCATGAGGACACCATAGAGCAGGAAAAGGAAATCAAAAAGTTCCTCAGTGAAGGCATCGAAGCGATTAAGAGCATGCGATAGCTGAAAATGGAACCCTCGCCATGTGCCTGTTGAAATTGAGCAATGACGACCATCAAAATGTCATGTCATTCCTGTCCGCTGAAATAAGCGAGTGATTCCTTTATCCTTTACAGTTTCAGATGAATCAGTGAAGTTAAATTGACAGCAACAAAAATGGCTGCTTTGCCGATAAGCTATCATCTGTACGGACGTTGTAGCAACATCACTACGGCGGTAGAAATCATCTTGCGATTGGGGTGATGGCCTATTTTCAACAGCTTGCCCATAAACTATCGCAAGACGCCGTTTCGTGATCAATGTTTAAGTTGAGTTTTTGCTACAAGGCAATCTCACTACAGCGGTAGAAATTATCTTTCAATTGGGGTGATGGCCTATTTTCAACAAGCTTGCCCATAAACTATCGCGAGACGCCGTCTCGTGATCAATGTTTAAGCTGAGTTTTTGCTACAAGGCAATCTCACTACAGCGGTAGAAATTATCTTTCGATTGGGGTGATGGCCTATTTTCAACAAGCTTGCCCATAAACTATCGCGAAACGCCGTCTCGTGATCAATGTTTAAGTTGAGTTTTTGCTACAAGGCAATCTCACTACAGCGGTAGAAATTATCTTTCGATTGGGGTGATGGCCTATTTTCAACAAGCCTGCCGATAAACTATCGCGAGACGCCGACTCGTGATCAATGTTTAAGTTGAGTTTTTGCAAGGAGGCAGCCCCTCGTGTAGGTAATATGCTTTGGGTATTTATAAAGAGAGGGATCGCCGATATTGTAATCATCAGACCATCCCTCTTGTAATTATGCATCCACAAAATTAACAATTTCTTTTACTGAGCACTAATCGTTTTCTTCATTGTAAACTCCAGATCTCCTTTACCCAAAAGTTCAAAAACATAAGTTCCTTTTACAGGTAAAACAATAAACAGTTGCGTTTGTGGCTCAATTGTGATGGTGTCAAAACTTCCTCGTGACGCACTGATTTCTACTGCAAAATTGAAAGGATTACGAAAACGGACATTGCCGAATGCGTCTTCAGCATTCCATTCAGCAATCGTATTAATCAAGAATTTTGGGTTTTCACTGTCGACAACATAAGCGGCCTCAAAACTTGTTTCACCTGCCAAAATAGCCTTTCGAGCCTGTTCCTGCACAGAAAGAGCAGGCGTATTGTCTTCTTCAGCATCACCGTCAGGGTCTTGGTCACCCTCTGTTCCTCCTTCGTCTACACCAGAATTATCATCCTCAGAACCTTCATTATCCTCTTGATCCTGATCATCTTCAGCACCTTCGCCATCCTTATCTTCCTCAGGAGCCTGAACCTCCTCTTGTCTGTCATTTTCAGGTGTTGGATCATTGGAAGTATCAAAGCATGACGATAATGATAGTGCGAATACGGATAATAATAAAAAAGTCTTTTTCATTTTTTTATGGTTGATTAAAAATACTAATGCAATTGTAACACCTTCGCAACCTTAAAAAAAACCAAAAAATAATTCACGATATAATTCAGTGATTTATATTAACAACTTTCATCATTTTTCTATAATTTCATTTATTATTTTAATATGATGATGTGAATGAATTCCTATAAACTTAATCGCCTTTTTCTTTCTCATGTCTCCAAAAGCAGGGTGTCTGAAATACTTATCAGACGGTAAAGAGGGTAAAGTAGCAACAGCTTCCCTCGCTTCTTTCAGCATTTGCTCCAATAAGGCACGGTCAAGTTGTTCGGGGGGCAAAACCCGTTTAGGAGAGCGCCCTTTCCCCCTCGGAATGACCCCAAAACACTGAATCAACAACCACATAAAGGAATTCTTCTTTACGAATTGATCAGGGACTGAAGCCTCCATTACTCCGATAATGCTGATGATCACCTTGAGGGCATGACCTATATGCCAATAAGTACCTGACTTGGAGACGGACACCTTTTGAAGGTCTCCTTTTTGGATAGCCTGATCGAGGGCATGCAATTGATTTTCGAGCTTGGTCATGATAAAAATTATTGGGTTATACTCACCAAAACCAAATTCGGGAAAGAAGGTTAGCGCCCATGGCCTCAAAGCCAATCATTGGCGCGGTCTTCTGTACACTGAGTGCTCCAGAGAGATCAGAATCACCTTCGATCTTCAAAACACACCTCCCCATAATCAGCATCTCCGAGGGGCTCATCGGCTGATAAAACAGCGGTAGAATATTTGAATAGTGCCTGCGTATTTTCCATCTGTGGGCTTTTAAAACCGCTTTTAAAGGCTTAAGCCTATAAGCCTCCAAGTGCGCTTTCAAAAACTGCTGATACGCCTTTGCCATCGGGCAGGCATATACGGGATGTGCTCCTACAACTTCCTCCATCCAATCCAAGAGCTCCGAAAAATCATTGGTTACAAGCTCCGCAAATGCTGCCCCACTTCGGAAGCCGATGATGTGAAATGAATCTTGACGGGAACTTGTGGCACTTACTGAAATTAAAAAGATGCTTTTCATAGGTCGTTCAATTTTGGTCTTATGCAATGATAAAACCAACAAGTGCACCACAACTACACTGAGAAAATCAAGCACAAAAAAAGGCCGACACCAAAGCATCGACCTTTAATATTTTAATCAGTGGGATGATTATTTTGCTGGAGCAAAGATATATTGAGAAACCCCATACTTGTAAGTATGCTCTGTTGACTCAACAACCAATTTACCATCTTGGAAGTAAATCTTATCTGTATTATTCAATACAACTTCTTTACCGTGCATTAACATGTTCTCATAGTCAAAAGATGAGAAATCAGTTGGGTTAACAGCTACTTTTACTTCGCCAGTATCCTTATCTGTAATATCGTCAGTACTTGCCTCATCAGTAGCAAAAGGAGAAGCATATGCACCAAAAATTTCAACTGCATAGTTGTCCTCTGTCACCATTTTAAATACGTCATACCCGAAGCCATAAATAGCCACCTGCAGGTCTTCGCATTTCTTATCTTTTTCTCCTTGACTCAAATCATCAAAGTTTTTGGTATCCACAACAATTTTCTGACCATTAACTTCTTTATGAAAATCAAGTGTCAAACCAAAATCAATTGCACCTTTAGCTTTATTGATGATGGTCAATGCAGGCGCACCGTCAGGTGTTTGTGAAGCCTTTAACATATCATCTGAAGGGATAAATTTCTCCAATTTCCAATCACCTGCGATGATTGCCGCATAAGTAGAATCAGCCGTTTGTTTCATTGCTGCCAAATGCTGCGCATCAACTTCCTCTTGAGAAGGTTTTTCAGGAGTTGGATCATCACTTTTAGATGAACATGCGGAGAACATTGTCATCGCACTAAATAATACGGCAGCGTAAAATGTTACTTTTTTCATAATAATAAGTATAGGATAGGGCTCATGCCCAATTAAAAATTAGTTTTTAAAGGAGAAAGTCTTATAAAATCTTTCTCTCTCGGCCAGGGCTTTTTTCCTCCCGTAGAGGCCAGCAATAATGGTAGGGTCGTCAGTACTTTTAATACTGATCGCCAATTTAAGGTCTTGTGCTTGCTCATCAGAAATCGTTAAACCACTGACAGTGAAGCGGCCATAAGACTGACCCGCTTTAATTTCCACTTCTTTCTGAAAATCAAATTCCTTGCCGACTTCGCCCAAAGAGTTCGCCGCCACGAATTCCAGCTGAATGCGCACATCATGATCAAGCACATGAGAAAGTGCCAGACTGTCGGTCGTTACCCCTTCAGGATCACCATTTCGACTTTCATTCATATACACGACGCCCTCTTCGCCACTCATGCTTACAAAGGCGGCACCTTTATAAGATTTATCCAAAGGGATATTATCGTAGCGATCCGTACAGGCGGTAAATCCCATGGCCAAACCCATGGCTATCATCAATAACTTTTTCATATTTATTCAGATATATTTGGGTTGGCATTGATTTCCTCCAATGGCACCGACCAATTGTATTTTGGAGAATTCGCGGGTAGCATCTCCCCAGTCGATCGTTTCACAACAATATTCAAGTCTTGTGCCTTACGCTTCAAATCATAGAATCTCAAACCTTCTGAAAAGAGCTCGCGGCGACGTTCCTGAAGAATCGTAGTGGCCGTCAGCGTGCTTACTTCCGATGCTCCACGGGCTTTGCGTAACGTATTGAATACACGAAGCGCAGCAGTTTTGTCCGTATTCATATTGGCTTCCGCATAAATCAAATACTGCTCTGCAAGGCGGAAATATTTATAGCACAGGTTTCTGTTAATCGCGGTATTGCGATCATTCACCTGCACAATATATTTATTCGGCATATCGTCAGTACTGATATAATCTTTATCCTTGCGGATGTCATCAGCTTCAAAGGATTGTAAAAGTTCAAGCGCAAGTTTCACCTTACTGAACTCATAAATTTCCTGATAGTCAATCAAACTCGCGTCGTCGGTATCCGACAGGTTATCCGTCTCAAAAATCACTTCCTGATTGTCTGAACCTACCTGATCTTCCCACAACTTCCAGTAGTTATCCTTATCCAAAAGTGGGGTATTGATGAAGTGTGCCGCATTTTCACTGGCCACCTTCATATCTCCCATATATAGGGCAATACGCGCTTTCAGTGCCCAAACAGCCTGCTGACCAAAAACGTATGGCGCATCGGAGCTGGAAGGGTTGAAATTGGTCTCCTTAAAGATCTCTGATGCACGGTCAAGATCATTGAACATCTGATCATAAACCTCCTTGAGGGTAGATTTACCCAAATATTCACGGTCAAGCTTCAGTTTTAAAGGCACTGCAAGCTGGTCGCCATTTTGCCCTGTATATCGTGGTGCGTAAAGCTCCACCAGGTTAAAGTAAGACCACGCACGCATGGCCAAAGCCTGCGCCATAATCTGGTCTTTTTCATTCTTTTCTTCATCAGACTGCGGCGTTACCACATCGTAATTGTCCATGATCACATTGGCACGGGCAATTTGCTGATACTGCACCTGCCAAACGAAAGGCTGAGGCTGAGCGGTGTAGTTCCAATGGAAAATATTATAGTTTGACGGTGCGTAACCCTCAATCACCTGGCGGAAATCATCTGATGCAAAATCAGAAGTGGCCATATTCTGCTGAGGGCTTGTCAGGTCGCGGTACATTCTGTTCAGCGCCATCTGATAAGAGGGAACATCATTGAATGCCGTTACTGAAGGCACCACATCCTGAGGCGTGATATCAAGCAAACTACAGGCACTTGTCGAGGCGACCATTGCGCCCCAAAATGCCATTCGGAATATCCAATTTCTTTTACTCATACTGATTAGAAAGTCAAGTCAAAACCTAATGTAAATGAACGCCACAATGGTTGCCCGATACCCGTTACCTCAGGGTCAATACCCTGGTAATTCGTGATGGTCAGGATGTTGTTTGCCTGTGCGGTCAGTTTCAGTGCAGTTACCCCTTTAAGGTGTAATTTCTCCTGCAGGTTGTAGCGCACAATCACGTTTTTCCAACGGATATAAGAAGCGTTTTCCAGGAACAGTGAGTTCACCGATGTATCGGTAAAGAATTTAGGGTATGGCATTGGTTTCACATCGCCAGGATGCAACCAGATATCGCCAAGGAATCCACCGTAAGGCACTTCCCCATTCTTCACGTTACGGATCATGGTCGATTTCAGGTTGTTGTAATTCACCCCACCCCATGCATAAGTGAACAGGGTTGAAACCTCTAGATTTTTATAAGTGAAAATGTTTGTCCATCCACCAGTCAACGGCTGATCATAAGTACCAAAGCCTGTTACCTGCGGCGCAAAACCACCAGGTACCAATCGGCCTTTTTCATCATAATAAATCGGCTGACCATTCACAGGATTTACCCCTGCCCAGTGTTTCACAAAAGCACTGTTAATCGGTTCTCCAACTTTGAACAGTCCTTCCGTTCCTACACGAATCTCATCCTGTCCGTAGAGGTCTGTAATTTTATTGACATTGTAGGCCACATTCAGGCTTGACGTCCAGCGGAAATGATCCGTACGAATCGGCACTGCTGACAAGTTCAGCTCGATACCCTTGTTTTCCAAAGCACCAATATTCTGCAACAAATCGCCATAACCATTACTCAACGGAATGGAAATATTAGACAACAAATCATCGGTGTTTTTAATATAAGCTTCGATAGTACCGTACAGACGGTGATCCAAAATACCGAAATCCATGGCCACACTCCATTGTTTTGTGCGCTCAAATTTCAGGTCAGGGTTATAGAATTCCGTCAGGTTCACTGTTCGCTGTCCGCGGTAAGTATCGGAATTGGTGAAGTCGTAGAACGGCATTCCGAGGGTCTGGCGGATACCCGCAGAATTGTAGTTTACCCCATAAGAAACACGCATACGCAACTGATCGAAAAACTTGCGGTCTTTCATCCAGTCTTCTTGCTGAATATTCCAGGAAGCTCCCGCACCCCACGCAGGGACAAATCGCTTATCTTTAGGCAAAATAGAAGAGCCATCGTAGCGGAACGAACCTGTCAGGTCATACTTTCCTGCATAAGAGTAGTTCCCCTGTCCGTAAAAACCGAGCAATGCATTTTCATACAATGAGCTGTTGATTTTCGAATCTGGGTTTGCACCAATAATCGGTGCTACTTTATCAGCAAGACCTACACTGCGGAAACCAAATCCCCAGTTTTGGTCATGAATATATTCTGTTCCTACTGAAGCGTTGATCATGCTTTTCTCACCAAAACTCTTGATGTAATTGGCAGACATGTTCAGGCGGGTGGTTAAGGACTTCGACTGGTTTTTCGAGAATGAACCATCCTTTTGCGTATCTTTTATTGCATCGGGATTGGCCAAAGCGACTTGGTCATTTTCCCCATCGTTAAAGGTAAATCCTACTTCCGTTTTCAGGTTCAAACCTTTCATTACCGTCCAGTTCAAACGAGAATTCATGTCAATTCTCCAGGCGTCGTATTCCGAATACTGCTTGTACAGCTCATCAAAAGGATTGATGAAATTCACACTTCCTGTATTCGGCTGACGAGCCACAAAACTTTCTGAAGATGTGGTTTCGTAAGGCTGCAAAGTGTAGATCAAACGGGCTGGTGAAGTGCTTGATTTTGAACGCTGTGAACGACCAATCGAAGCATCAACTCCTAAGGTAAGATTCTTGCGAAGGTTATGGTCGATATTGAAACGGGTGGTATAACGTTTTGCCCACGAGTTCAAATATCCCCCCTCTTCGTCATAGTAAGAAGCCGACAGGTAATAACGGGTATTGTCCGACCCGCCCGACATGCTCATTTGCAAATCTTTCACCTGGCCTGCGCGCGAAAGCTCATTCAGCCAATTGGTATTCTTACCTTCCAGTTCCTGATATTTTCGCTGCTTATAGGCGATCACCTCTGGGCTATCGCCCTGATGTGGTGAGTATTTAAATCCGAGTCCGTCCACGATCGAAAGCTCACGCTCCATCGCCAGTTTTTCCTTGGAATCCATCAGCTCAATACCGCCAAGTCCACCAATCGGACGGATGGTATGCTGATAGCGGATGTTGTAGGTTGTTTTACCGACAATCCCCTTTTTAGTCTTAATTTCAATTACCCCATTGGCACCACGTGTACCATACTGAACCGTCGAAAGACCATCTTTCAGTACTTTGATGTCCACGATATCATCTGGGTTGATGGTATTAAACACATCCGAAGATATAGGCGCGCCATTCAAAATATACAATGGTTCGTTGGCGTTGTTGGCCATCTGCTGCTCGGCATCGTCTTTGGCACGTACCCCCATGGAGTTGTTACCACGGATACGAATTTTAGCCTGCTCGCCAGGTTCGCCACTTGCCTGAATCGACAATCCCGCTACCTGCCCCTGCAACAATTGGTCAAAAGAGCCCGAAGGTGTACCCGCTGAAAACACTTTGGTGTCAATCTTTCCTACCGATCCGGTAATGGTACGGACATCCTTCTGGCTTTCCCCGAATACCACCACATTCTGTAGCGATTTCACCTCTGACTTCATCTGAACATCGACGATCGATTTGTTGCCCACTTTCACCGTTTGGGTAGTATACCCCATATAAGTGAATTGCAACTCGCTCGTGCTGGTCAAACCACCGAAACGAAACTGACCGTTGTAGTCTGTTACCACACCCGAGGTTGTGCCTTTCAGGATGACATTCACCCCAATCAAGCCTTCCCCTGTATCTGCGTCGGTAACAAGCCCCTTAACGGTCACTTGCTTTTGAGCCATCGTGAAGCTGGGCATAGCCCAACCTACCGTCAGCAACAGTAATAGCGTAATTAATTGTCTCATAAAAATCATTTTTAGGAGTAGAGCGCCCGTTGTAGCAACAGGCGCTCAAAATAGGTTTATCACCCCCTCCCGCTTACTTTTTAATAGCTTCAGGATTAGGGCTTAATGTGAATTCCAGGTGTTTGTTCGCTTTCAAATACTTGCGCGCCATTTTCTGCAAATCTTTCGCAGTAACCGACTGGATATCCTTATTATATTGTTCAAAGTTGACTTTAGACTCTCCTCTTGACCACTGATCCTCAAGGAGTTTTCTCCAGTAACCATTCATTTGAAGCGAAGCTTTTCTGTCTTTCAGTGCTGCTTTCTTTACCTTATCCAAATTTGTTGCCGAAATGCCTTTTTGCATCTCTTTTATTTGCCCAACGGCTGCATTTACCAAAGCATCTCTGTTGGCAGAAGCACAGGTAAAGAAAATATCCATTCTATAATGGGTATAAGGATATTTGAACACATTCGCCGCAGCATATGGAGAATATACCCCACCGATTTCTTCGCGTAATTTTTGATTTAAGCGGATGGTCAGGATGTCGCCCAATAAGCCCATCTCGACACGGTCTTTCTGGCTTGCAGGGAAATCGCCTGTGTAGCGAATCACTACTTTAGACTTATCCACGGTATTGCGAGGGTAATCAAATGACATGCCTTTTTTCGGTGGACGAATTCCTTCATCATTGAAAGAGGCATCCACAGGACCCGCAGGCAAACCGCCCAAATAGGTGGTTAGTAATGGCTTGATGGTATTGACATCGAAGCTTCCCACGATAATGAAATGAGCACCTTTGGCGGAATTGAATCTGCTTTTGTAAAAATCAAAAGATTTATCAAGGCTCAGGCGATCCAATTGCTCAGGAGTCAATAAGGTCTCCGTGCGTGGATCATGCTGACTCATTTCTTTATTAATCTGATCAGCAAAATAAGAATCTGGATCATTGAGGCTATTTCTGTTGTATTCCTTTTTGTTGTCGATAAACTGCTTGAACTTCGCTGGGTCTTTACGTGGTGCCGTATAGGTCAGGTAAGTCAATTTCATCAGTGTTTCAAAATCTTCTTTAGAAGAGAAACCACTCACACCTTCGGTATATCGGTGGATATATGGTGCCAAATACACTTGCTTTGCAGAAAGGATACGATCCAGTTGCATAGAAGAGAAGTTCGACAAACCACCCAGATTGGTGAAAGTAGCAGCCATTGAAGCGTTATCGAAATTATCTGCCGCAGCTTTGGAATAACCGCCGTTACGTACCGAAGTAAAACGGATTTCGTTGTTCTTGAATTCCGTAGGTTTCAGATCAACCGTTACGCCGTTGGCAAAAGTCAAATGCGTTACATCCAAATCCTTATCGTAAACCTCTTTGGCAATTTCACCACCTTTTGGTGTGGTGGTCATCAGTGGGGCATCAACAACTGTATCTTTAAAAGGAGTCACCTTCTCTTTTTGTACCTGATCAAGGGCAGTTAAAAGATCCGCTTTGCTTGGCGTGGTGGCAGAAGCTGGGGCAGTCAATAAAACGACTCTGTTTGCTTGCTCGCCATGCATGAATTCCTCCACCAATGACTGTACATCGCTCAGGCTAATGGTTTTCAGACATTCGTCTACAAACTTTTTCTTGAAAGACAAGGTGCTACACTCTTCTCCTGAAATCACATGGTTGGTGATCAGGGCGGTAAGCTGTGCGGAAGTCTGTTTGTTTTCTTCCAGTGCCATGCTCTCGAAATCCTTTCTCAGAATTTCCTTTTTACGATCGAGTTCCGCCTGCGTGAAACCATATTGCTTAATGCGTTGCAATTCGCGCATCAGCCCTTTGGTACCATCAATAATTTTATCGGCTTTCACTGTTGCCAGTGAGATATAGCGGTTTTTGTTCCCCGAGGCAGAAGTTGAATACGACTGTGCATACATATAAGGAGCATTCGGTGATTGTGCCACATCGCTCAATCGTTGATTGACCATATAAGTGTACAGCAAGTTCACTACCGAACGGCGCAAATCTTTCAGCGTCTTCTCTTCGTGTTTTGGGTATTTGTGAATCACCTTGATCGAAGTCGAGGTAATTTCCTTGTCCTGAATGATTTTCACCAAAGTGTTGTCATGATCAGGCACACCATAATATTTGCGTTCTTTTTCAGGCGACGGGTTGGTCATCGGGCCGAAAGTCGCAATAATTCGCTTTTCAATTTCAGCAGGATTAAGGTCACCTACCACAACAAGCGTGGCCAGGTCTGGGCGGTACCAGTCTTTGTAAAACTGACGGATGCCCTCTTCATTTCCTTTGCCCATTACTACGGACATCAGGCCAATCGGGCGGCGGTCCAAGTAGCGAGAGCCTTGGTACAACAATGGGTACATGGCATCTTTGAGGCGCTGAGACAAACCGATCGTTGTTCTCCACTCTTCATGGATAATCGAACGCTCTTTGTCAATATCTTCTGTGGTCAGGTTCAATCCGTTCAGGATATCGCCCAACATATAAAAACCATTGTCCAGTGTTTCCTTTTTGCTGTTCGGCAAAGGCAACATGTAAACGGTTTCGTCATAGCCTGTGTAGGCATTCAGGTCACTACCAAACTCCACCCCGATCGACTGTAAATAATCCACGAGTTGGTTTTCAGGAAAGTGCTTGCTCCCATTAAAGGCCATGTGCTCTAAAAAGTGCGCAAAGCCACGCTGTTGCTCTGTTTCCAAAATAGAACCCGCCTTGATGACCATTCGAAACTGGATCTGATCTTTTGGCAGGGCATTTTTCTGAATATAATAAGAGAAGCCATTAGGCAGGGTCTTATGTATAATCGCTGGATTTAGGGGAATTGCTACGGTATCTTGACTTGCATCCTGCGCAAAGGCTTTCGGCAAACCAAGCATCATCCCTATCAGGACAAAAGCTTTTAACATTTTCATCATATCACTTTTCTGTTGTTCGGCCTCCACCCCTAATGGGCTGGAGCATTGGAAAAACGCCAATGGTTTTGGTTATTTGTTTGGAAAATCTCAATAAAAGGAACTTCCACTTAACAGTTTTATTAAACAAAACCCTCGCCAAAGTACTCCAATCCGATGCCACAGCATGGAGTAATGATGTCGATAATCCTTCTCTGTAATGTTAATTTTATCCCTGAAGCAACACTACTTGGATACATTCAATTTCATAGAACATTTATTATATTGATCATTTTATAATCATTTGCCCGAATGAGCATATACCAAAATATATTTGTTGTTTGAGCTGAAACAAAAAATATATCCCTGTTTACCCCACAAAGGCCTGCACCTGCCCGCATAAAATTTTGAATTTTATTCTTCGGACAAAAAAAAGAGCCCCAACCGAAGCTGAGGCTCTTTAAGAGAATGACGGATTTAGGTACCCTTAAGCACCGCCACCAGTCATTGTGAAGTACAGATTCACGACAGACAATGCACCGATAACCCACATGGTGATCGACAACTTCGAGGCACGTCCATTCGCCAATGCGATTAACACATAAGCGATGAAACCAAAACTCAAACCGATCGAGATCGAGTAAGTCAAGGGCATCAAAATGATCGTCAGGAATGCGGGGATGGCTTCATTGAAGTCCGCAAACTCAATTTTGTTAATATTCTTAAACATGAATACGCCTACGATAATAAGCGCTGGTGCAGTAGCAAATGCAGGAACCACCCCAATTACAGGGCCGAAAAACATTGCAATAAAGAATAAACCAGCCGTTACGACCGAAGCCAAACCAGTACGGGCGCCAGAGGCAATTCCCGATGCTGACTCCACATAAGTCGTTGTGGTTGATGTACCCAAAACAGCACCAATTACAGTCGCTAAAGCATCTGCCTCCAGTACTTTTCCGATCACAGGAATGTTACCATCTTTGTCTACCATCTTGGCCTCATAAGAACAAGCCACGATTGTACCGATAGAATCGAACAAATCTACAAACATAAAAGAGAAGATCGCACCAATCATTGACACCTTCAGGGCGCCAAGGATATCCAATTTAAAGGCAATAGGAGCGATAGATGCCGGAAGAGCCACAATATGATCAGGTGTATTAACCACACCAAAGCCCATTCCTACGATTGTACAGAAAAGGATCCCGATAAGAATCGAGCCTTTTACTCTTCTTACTTCCAAAATTCCGATCAAGACCAAACCTGCCAAACCAATTGCTACCTGTGGTGTAAAGTGGCCAAGGCCCACCAAAGTTGCTGGATTAGCGACGATCAAGCCCATCTCTTTAAAGCCGATAAAGCAAATGAACAAACCGATACCGGCGCCCACCGCAATACGCAGCGTCTGTGGAATACTTGAAATGATTTTCTCGCGAACACCAACGACCGTCAGGATCAAAAACACTACTCCGGAGAAAAATACTACCCCGAGTGCCTCTTCCCATTTGGCCCCTTGCCCCAAAACCAGGGTATAGGTAAAGAAAGCGTTCAGCCCCATTCCTGGAGCCATAGCGAAAGGCACATTCGACCAAAAAGCGGCCAGAAGTGTACCGACGATTGCTGCAATACATGTTACAGTAATCAATGCTGGCTGATCCATACCTGCCGCTCCTAAAATATTAGGATTGACAAAGATGATATAAGCCATCGTCAGGAAGGTTGTTAGCCCTCCAAAAATCTCCTGCTTAACGGTTGTTCCACGTTCTTGCAGTTTGAAAAACTTTTCCATGATTATTTATCAAGTTTAGAGTCCACCGTTCGTAGCCCTTAATGAGAAAACAGACAGTGGGCAAGCATTGAATAGTACGGTGAATCAAGGAAATATCCGCACAGACCCGTCGGCCGCCAATGTTGAGGTTCCACTATCCAACAAGGTTTATTCTAAGAAATTAGAATGTGTACTTTACTGCAACCGTAGGGTTGACCATCCACTTGTTGATTTTATCACGCAAGAAGCTTGGATTATTTTCAGCAAAGTTCATGGAAATTTCAACCTCACCACCCACAGCAAAGTGGTCTGTTACATTGTACCAGATTTGTGGTTCAGTCAAGAATACCAGTTGTTTTCCGTCGCCGTTAGGAAGTGCATCCCCACGGAATGTTTTATCTTCTGTCCATACATCAGCAAAACCGTTGAACATCACTTTGCCATTAAACAAAGGCCAGATCCAAACAGTCGTGAACTGAGCATCCAAATGATTGTTGGCACGAGGATGATACTTGTACATCACAGTAGCGTGAACAAACAAATCACCAAAAACGAATGGCTTGCCAATACCCAACAATGCCGCACGACGAATAGGAAACTGCCCATCAAACCCATCTTTTTTAGGGCTGAAAGTAGCAAAACCATCATCATACTCCACGTGTAAGTTCAGCTTGCTGTCGTTAAGGTAAAATTTATGAGAAATCTCCCAATAGAAAAGGCCGGCACCACCATCTTGGGTGTTTCGGTAATCCACATCAGAGAACATGAAAGTTTCCCCTTTTTCCCCTGGCTTGAAATACTCAAAGGTAGAAGTGAATACCTGATCCCCGTAATTTTGATTCTGACCTTTTTCTACCGGACGGCTACGGTTGAAGTCATAATGAAGCTGTACATTCTGTGCGCTTACACCTTGCGCAACAAAAACCAACATTAAAGAAAGTAGGAAAAAAAGCGTGTTTAAACGTTTATTCATCGTATTAAGTTTAAGAAAATTAAGTTTCCGCAAAAATACGAGCAAAAAATCTAATTACCACATCAATTTGATCATATAGCGCACAACTGATAAAAAGTACATTAAATTTAAGTATAACACAAACTTAATGCTATATTAACCTAAGCGATCTAAAATTTGTCCAAAGGATGACACCTCATGTTCCATTTGCTCTAAATCGAAACAATCTAAATACGCACTTAATTGTTGCCCTACCTGCTTGAAGGCAGGCAATTTAAACTCTTCGGCAAGTGCTTGCAAGAGCTCGGCGAAGTCCTCCACGTCATCTGACATCAGCTCATCGGCCACCTTTTTCCACAGGGGCGTCAGTTCTTCACGAATCACCTTTCTCAATGCTTGTTGCTGAATTTCCGATAAATGTTGCAGGCTCACCTGGCTATTTCCTTCCGCCGATGGTGCGGTATCAGAAGCGGCTTGCTCCTCCTCAATATGGTGAGGAAGGTATTTCGACATGGCCTCTTTCAGGTCCACGGCACTGATCGGTTTCCGGAGCAGCCCATCGCATCCGGCGTCAAATACTTTACCACGGTCCTCGTTCATCACCGAGGCGGTCAATGCTAAAATCGGCGTATGCTTCAGGTGTTCGTTGGCCTTGATTGTACGTGTCGCCTGATAACCATCCATTACGGGCATGCGGATATCCATCAACACTAAATCCGGTCGTTCCTGCTCCACAATTTCACAAGCCTCCTTACCATTGGAGGCTTCAAATAATTGCAGCGAAGTGTCTTTGAGGTTTTCAAAAATCAACACGCGGTTAATCTCAATATCATCAACCACCAATACTTTTGCCTCCGCAAAAACGATCTTTTGCTCGGCAGTAAACCCATGCTGTTCCTCCTCGATAAGTGTCATACCGAGTTCGACCGCTGGCAGTTCAATAGAAAAAGTAGAGCCTTTTCCTTCCACAGAAGAAAGGGACATCTGTCCGCCCATCATCCCAACCAGGCGGCGAGAAATGGACAAGCCCAAACCTGTACCGCCATATTTACGGGTGCTTTGCCCCTGTTGCTGTCTAAAAGCCTTAAATACCAGATCCTGCTGATCCTGCGGAATACCAATACCCGTATCCTCCACGGCAATATTGATTTTCACTTCATTTTCCTGCTTCCCTTTGGCATGCTTGACGGTCAGCTTCACATGGCCCTGATCAGTAAACTTCACCGCATTACCGATCAAGTTGAAAATCACCTGACGCAAACGTGCCTCATCGATCATCAGACTGACCGGGAAATCCGTTGCCACCTCCACAATAAAATCGAGATTTTTCTGCGCTACCCGGTGGGCAAATATCTGCTGAATTTCCTGAAAGAAGCTTTTTGTCAGCACAGACTCATAGGTCAAATCCATTTTGCCGGCTTCAATCTTCGACAGGTCGAGAATATCATTGATTAACGTCAGCAAACTTTTGCCACCAGCCTTAATGGAGTTTAAGTAACCCTGATGTCGCGGATCAGAAATTTGCCCTTCGAGCAATTCCGTAAACCCGATCACCGCATTCATGGGCGTGCGGATTTCATGCGACATATTGGCCAAAAACTCCGACTTCGCCTTGTTGGCCTGCTCCGCCTGCTCCTTGGCTGCCTGCAAGGCATATTCTTTTTCTTTCAGTGCTGAAATATCCATTTGCGTACCAATAATTTTGGACGCCCGACCATCAGGTCCCCATTGAAAAGCAGTGGCGCGAATCTGAACTTCAAGATAAATGCCATCAGACTTTTTCAATCGGATATCGCAGACAATACGGTCGGTTTTCCCCTGAATCAGATCAAGCACTGACTGACTGAAATCCTCGAGATCATCAGGATGTGTAATGCTAAAAATATCGTCCTGATAATCGCTTAGCTCGCTCGGGTGATACCCCAGCATATTATAAATATTCTCAGAATAGAAGAAATCACGGGAACTGTAGTCGAGGTCAAAGACCCCATCATCAATAGAATGCAGGATACGCTCCAGGCGCTCCTGAGTTTCCCTGATATCTGTAATGTCCCTTGCCGAAATAGTCAAGCCCTGATATTGGCCATCTTCCCCATAAACGGGCAATACCTGAACGGTCAGGAAGACCCTACCCACAGAAGACGGCAGGCTGAACCATCGTTGAATCTGATGCGGACGAACATTCCCCGCCCTGAACTCTTTCATGATGCTCACCAATTCGGAATCCACATCGGGCACCACCTCTTTAATGTACTTTCCTTCAATTTCACTGAAATCCTTCTGAATTGCTTTTCTGAAGGCCAGGTTTGTCCTCACCACATTGCCATCGGCATCCAGCAGGGCCATAATCTCATGCGCCGTAGAAATAATCGTGCGGTACTGTCGCAATCGGTCTTCGGAAATTTTCTTCGCTGTAATGTCCTGAAACGTACCAATAAGGTAATGACGGCCATCTTTACTCATGCCCTTTTCATTCCCTAAAATCCACCGTTCCTCTCCTTTGGCAGTACGGATTTTGAAAGTCGTTTCTTCGAAAATATAGTCCTGCCAGTCACTGCCCTGATGCTGATTCACCAGCTTCTGAATGGTGCGCGTGTTGAACAGGTGCTCCTCCTCTGGAAAATACTGCTGCAAAGAGCTTACTTTGTGGTCAAACTCCTTGGGGTCAATATCAAAAATATCATAAAACTCACTGGACACTTTCAGCTCATCCGAGGCAATATCCCACTTCCAGCTGGTCATTTTCGTAATTTTCTGCGCCAGTCGCAAGGTACCTTCCCGCTCTTGCAGGCGAACGAGTGCTTCATGTTCTTTGGTGTTGTCAACCACCATCCCTTCGATCAGGTCGCCATTGAACGAGGCATTGATCAGCAAATGTCGAATGCTGCCATCTTTGGCATAAATCTTCACCAGGAAATTCGTTACAGAACCATCCCTTCGAATACGATCAAGGAGCTCCTCCACCTGTTCGCCTTCTTTCCATATACAGAAAAAACATGGCTGATCGTCCATCAGTTCAATAGAGGAATTATATCCACATAAACTCGCCATCGCCTCATTGAGGAATTTAAAATCCCCTTCGTGATTCAATCGGAACACCCCCACCACAGAATCATCCACCAGGGAACGATACCGTTTTTCACTCGCCACAAATTCTTTTTGGGCCAGCTCAAGGTTTCGCTTGCTTTCCGAAAGTTCCTCATTCTTCACCTCCAGATCGTGTAAGGTCGCTTGCAAAGTTTCGGTTCGTTCAACTACCCGTTTTTCAAGCTGATTGTTGAGTCGTTTGATTTCAGTGTTCGAGGATTCCAGGCTCTCGAAAGCGGTCATCAACTCTTCCTCCGCCACTTGCTTTTCCTGCATTGCGGAGGCCAGAACGGTGAACGACTCAATCATCTGCCCTACTTCATCTTTTCGTTTCCTGTTTTTATGCAAAAACGACATCATATCGGGCTCTTTCCCCCCGGCAATCTCTCGCATCATTTTGGAGACCCGCAACAAGGGCGCGACAATCCGGTTCAGGAAAAACACGAGCAAAGAAACCAGCACAACCAGGGAAATCAACGATCCCAGCAAAAGGTTGCGCGTTACGTTGTTGGTCAATTCCGTAATCTGGGATTCCGGCACCTGAATAATGAATGACCACGGGTTTTCGCCAAAACCAATATTTATCGGGGAATAAAACTGATACATCACCCCCGCTTTTGTTTCCACCTTGCGCTCACGGGCACGCCCCTGATATACAATCAGCGGATCAATTTTTCGCTCCTTGTAGGATTGTAATTTACGCCCGATCTGGGTAGAATCTGAATCAGCGACAATGGTGCCGTCGTTACCTACCAACAGCACCCGCCCACTTACAAAAGAGCCGATTTCTGCTATACGTTGCTGAATATTGGCCAAAGAGACATCCACCCCAATGGCACCTTCAAAAATATTGTCTTTTCCTTCGAGTGGCGTAACGGCTGAAATCACCAGCTTTTGCTGACCTCCGCGCTGCGCCCAATAAGGGTTAAGCACCAATGGGCGCCCCACCACGCGGGATTTCAGGTACCAGAAAGAGGTGTCTGGATTTGCGAAAGGCAACTCTACGGTAACAGAATCTCCCTGATGATAAAAATTGGGCATATAACGACCATTTTTATCGGAGCCCAGGGTATTTTTCTCCTGCGCATCCAGGCCATCGAGGGCATTGGGTTCCCAGACCATCCAAACGCCATCCACGGTAGGATCTTCCATCACGGATTTTTCCACAATCTTATTGATCAGTTCCCGCGGTTGTTTGTTGGTATGTTTAATCTGCAGAATCACCTCTTGCAATAACTCCCCTTTATTGAGTGAAACCGCCAACAGCTCTTCCATATTATTGGCATAGCGCTTGGAGATCTGATTGGCCAGCACCTTGGAGGTGCTCAGGGTGTAATCGCTTGTTTTATGATGAATACCATAGGTGAGAATTCCAATACCAACGAAAAGGACCGAAACCACCAGGAATATAATTTTCTGCTTGAGTTGCATGCGTATTTTATTAGGCGAAATAATGAACAGGAGTCAAACGGTTTAATGAATATAAACAGTTCGGCAGGATTCCCCAAAAACCCTTGGAAATCAATCTTGAAATCACATCCATTCTTGGAATTGCGCATCAAAAACGGACTGATAGCCTTCGATATTCTGAATATAGTTTAACATCTGATCGAAAAAATCATCAGAAGACAAAGTGGCGCTGTCGCCAATAATCCAGAGGTGTTTTTTTGCGCGGGTCATGGCCACATTCATCCGTCGCTGATCCTGCAAAAAGCCAATTTTACAATCCGTATTGGAACGAACCATGCTCATCAGGATAATGTCCCGCTCCTGCCCCTGAAAGGCATCCACGGTATTCACCGAAATATTTGCACGCCAGGGGTGGTCTTTCCACTCCTGCTCCAAATGTTGCTTCAGCCATTCTACCTGTGCTTTATAGGGGGCAATAATCCCGACCGTAGGAATATTTTCTGGGCTTGCTTCGGCAAGTTGCTTCAGGTAGCCAAACAGGATCTGTCCTTCTTTAGGGTTAAAGCTCGACCGTGAATCCCGGTGTTGTTGTTCAAAGAAGCCCGCCCCTGCGGTATCCACCCATACCACGGGCGACAGCGATTCCCATCGGCCATTTTTTACCGTAGGGTGCGCTTTCAGTCTGCCCTGATAGAAATGCTTGTTTGAGTAGCCCATAATCTCCTCGTTCATCCGGTACTGAATGGTCAGCATTTCATCTGCATCATTATTATTGATGGTCTTTTCAAACAGGGTCCTGGACAAACCCGCTTTGGCTGCCTCAAAAGATTTGATCGTTGGTGGCAACTGATGGTGATCTCCGGCAAGTACAACACGATAGGCTTTTAAAATAGGAATCCAACAGGCGGGTTCCAGTGCCTGAGCGGCCTCATCGATAAAGACTGTTTTGAATTTCATTTCGCGGAGCAAATAATGAGAGGCCCCAACAAGGGTACAAGTGATGACCTGCGTCTTGTCGAGGAGATCATCAGAGATATAATTTTCCAGCATGCGCGCCTCTTCAGCCAACCTGCTGGCCTCCTGATACAGGCGAGTCCGCTGCGCCCTTTCCTCAGTGCCAAATTTTCTTTTATATTTTCCAGCCAGGCGAATATACTCTTCCCGCTTTTTCTTCACCGTTTTCAGGTCTGAATAACTCGAATGATTAACGATCTGCATGTCAAGAGTGAACTGCATGGAGCTTTCCGTTACCCGTGCCGGATGCCCAAGCCGAATAACTGACAAGCCCATTTCATCCAGTTTGGAAGTGAGCAAATCAACCGCCGCATTGGAAGGTGCACAAACCAAAACGGTCTTCTCTTTTTTACAAACCTGACGGATCGCATAAACCAAAGTGGTGGTTTTCCCCGTGCCCGGAGGGCCATGAACCACCGCCACATCTTTTGCCGTCTGTATCTTATACAGGGCATTGTTCTGAGAGGGATTCAGCTGTGGCAATTGTTCCGGAAAGGCCTCCTTAAAACCTGCCTGCTGATCACCGAGCATAATTTCGCGCAGCTCCTTGGCCCGGCCGGTAGCATTGGCCACAATATTTAATGCCCGTTCCATCTCGCGGTAGGTGGTTTCCTCAAACATGAGTTGCAAGCCGAGGTGTCCACCTTCAGTAACCCAATCTGGCAATTCATCTTCCTGCAATACAATTCTGGCCACCTGCCCACGAACGTACTGAATCACGCCCGAAAGCCATTTTTTTCCTTGCTGCCCGTTATCATTGACAAAAATCGCCACACTCTTCCCTGCCCCAAACTGATGGTTATCTTCCTGCCCTTTGATGCGTTCAATATCAATCACAAGCCGTTCGCCAGTGCCATAGAATTGTTTATTGAGCTGAACAGGATACCAACAAACGCCATCCTTCCTTTTTTTGTCGATAGATCGTTCCATCACCTGCTGTCGGAAAATCGCCAGGTCTGCTTCTTTTTCCTGCTGCAATAATTTGATGGTTTGTTGGATGGCAATCTCAGAAGTTGAGGGCATAATGATATGTATGGTTTAATTTATACTGAACGAATGATGTGAAAGGGGTACCTGATGGTCCGCAGATTACGCGGATTTCCACAGCTTATTCAAGCTATCGCGAGACGCTGTCTCGTGATAGCAATAGATCGTAGGCTATCACAAGAGGGACTCTCGCGATAGTTCTATAAAAATTCATGGTCTAAATACGCTTTCGAATATTTTTGTACCTATCGGTACGGACGTTGCATGCAACGTCCCTACATAATATTTAATATTCAATTAAAGTTCGAATTTAGGATATTTTTCAAAAAAACAACCACCCGTTGCGGCATACAACAGCGTGTAGCGTGAAAACAACCGCAAGTAGTTGCTGAAAATATCTACTTATAATCTTTCGAAATACTTTTGTGATGTTAAAAAAAATTTCAATATGAACCTCATGGAAACAAAATCAATCGGAAGAAAAATCGCCGAGGCACGAAAAAATTCACAACTTTCTCAGGCTAAACTGTCGGAAGAACTGTTCATCAGTCCGCAGGCAGTCGGCAAGTGGGAAAGGGGGGGATCCATGCCCGACATCATCAGCTTGAATAAATTGGCGAAGATTCTAAAGGTGGATCTGAATTACTTTTCAGAAGATTTTGACTCCACACCACAGAACAATACCAAGCCAACAGCCGAGGAAAAAGCAATAAACAACACCTTTGATTTTTCAGGTGGAATTTGGGAAGATGCTGATTTTTCAGGTTTAAAAAATCTGCACCAACAATTCCGCGAAGGCAACCTTAAAAACTGTCAATTCATAGGCGCAACCCTCTCCCCGCTTCATCTCAAGGACAATCAAATTATCCAATGTGATTTCACAAAATCCGATTGGCAACAAAGTAAGGTGGAGCGATCATCCCTGACCAAAAACACTTTTGAACAGACCAATTTCTCAAAAGCTTCTTTCCTCAAAAGCTACATCAAAAATGGATCAATGGTCGGTGCTAATTTCAGCGAAGCCACCTTCGATCACTGCCACCTTCAGCAGTTGAAATGTAAGCATGCTCTATGGCAAAAGACGAAATTCACGCAAACTTCCTTCGAACAGATGACCTTCGTTGGCCAATTCGAGGATTGTGCTTTTGACGGTTGTGGGTTCAAAAAAGTAACCTTCGAAAATGCGACTTTGGTCAATACTTTTTTCAAAAATAATAGAAAGTTAAAAGATATCCGCTTTGTGAATTGTAAAGCCGATGCTTTGACTTGTGCTTTCCTGAAGAATGAAGGTGTGAAGTTGGATGGAATTGAGGTGGTGGAGGAATAAGGTATGGCTATCACGAGAGGGACTCTCGCGATAGCGCGAAAGGTAATCTCATGCCTTACAGTACGGACGTTGCATGCAACGTCCCTACATTATATTAAAACGGCACCATTATGCCCTTCCATTTATCTTGATTAAATTACAAAATATTCAAGCTAAAACTACAAGATGAACTACCTCGCCCATTTGCACCTTTCTGCGCCCGATGCTGCCCTGATGGCTGGCAATTATATCGGTGATTTTGTTAAGGGAAAAAACTTCAGTGCTTTTCCCAAAGGCGTGGCCGAGGGCATCATCATGCATCGAAGCATTGACCACTTTACCGATACGCACCCCTTGGTTTTGGAAGCCAAAAGCCTGATCCGTCCACGGCAGGGCAAGTGGTCGGGCGTGGTGATGGACATGTTTTTTGATCATTTTTTGGCGAAGGATTTTGAGCAATGGCAAGGAATGAATTTGGAAGAATTCACCACCAACAGCTATCAGAAAATTGCTGCTTTCCACGATTGTTTCCCCGAACGGGCGAAACAGATCTATCAGTACATGAGCAAGGATGATTGGTTGCTGAGCTATGCGACGGAAACGGGTATCTGTCAGGCGTTGGCGGGTATTAGCAATCGGGTGCGGCATCCGAATAATATGAAACAGGCATATTCCGATCTGAAGGAATTCGGTGACCCGATTAAGGGACTGTTCCGAGAATTTTATCAGGAATTGCAGGCGCATTGTATTTCGGGGGATTTTTAAACGAAACGATAAATATGTCCACAGATTAATGGAATTAAAAGGATTATAAATATGTGAACCTTCGCCTTTTATACCATCAATTGTCCGACAGACCATTACGACCACCCACAAAAATTAAAGGGATATTTATTGTCCGCAGATTTCCACAGATTATTTTTGAATGAGTTTGAAAGGTTATAGTTACAAAATGACCTGAAAAAAATAAAAAGCATGGTAATTTTTTAAATCATGATCCATAACACCGCTTTAACATTTATATGCGACCCATAATTTCAGCCCACCTTTCTACACTTGGGTTAAAATCAAATCTCATAAATCCCATAAATCTGTGGACAATAATTAAATCAACACACGGGTAAATATCAAAACCTCTTGCCCTTTCCCATAATCCCCATAAATTTGCGCCACGAGGCGACGCACCTTTTTCGGTCGCCCGCAGATTTTATTATTATGATTAAAGTATATCCTAAATTTGGCGTTCGTTTTACGCTGACCGTATTGATCGTTTTGTGTTACAGCGCCGTAATTTTTAATTTCCACCATGTGGCCACAAGCCCCTCTGTAACAATTTGGTGGCTGATTTCTTTGGCCTTTGCCTTTGCGCTCTCTATTATCTTGACCGTCCGCTTTTTATTGGAGCTGAAAAGTTATAAATTTATTAAAGCGGAAATCGAAGAGGAGCGCCTATTTGGTCTTCAGAAAACCACATTCAGCACGCCAGAGATGAAATTCTGGATGAAAAGCGATATTGAATACAAAGGCAAAAGAATACAAGAGCTCATCATTGCCTTTCCTCAGCGAATAATACGTATAAACCCAAAAAAACATACCGAGTTCGATCAAGTACATCGGTTCCTACTTAAGCATTTCAAAACCAAACAAAAATAGCGGATGAATTTCCCCTTTACTCAACACACCTACCATCAAATTAAAATGCTCCTGAAATGGCTATTGATCATTACTCCACTCGCTGTGATTGTGGGGTCCATCAATGCCTTTTTTCTGTGGTTACTTTCCAAGGCCACGGATTTCAGAATTTCCACTTACGACAATTATGCATGGATCATCTACCTGTTGCCTTTGGCAGGGGTCGCCATCATCTGGGCTTACCGTAAGTTTGGGAAAAACTCCGAAGGGGGCAACAACCTGATCCTTGATGAGATCCATGCCTCCAGTGCAGGAATTCCTGGTCGCATGAGCCCTTTTGTCCTATTTTCCACGGTCATCACCCACCTTTTTGGGGGCTCGGCAGGCCGAGAGGGGACGGCCGTTCAGATTGGAGGAGCCACCGCCGAACAACTGGGCAAACTTTTCCGCCTGGACGAAAACGATCATAAGCTGATTTTGATAGCGGGTGTCGCCGCAGGTTTCGGCTCCATTTTCGGCACACCATTTACTGGGGCAATTTTCGCTCTGGAGGTGCTGTATATCGGCCGCATGCGATATAATGCGATTATTCCAGCGCTGTACGCTTCTGTTATCGCCAACTTCGTGACCGTCGCCTGGGGGACTCACCACAGCCATAACAAGCTCAGCAACATCACCGACCCGATCAATGTGGCCTTTAACATGGACATCCATTTTCTGCCCGTTAGTTTGCTGATCATCAAAATTATTGTTGCCAGTATCGCATTTGGTCTGGCGGGTTATCTTTTTGGGGAACTCACCCACCAGGTGAAAGACACCCTCAAAAAACACATCAAAAACCCTTACCTGATTCCCGTTGTTGGGGGTGCCGTGGTGATCGCCATTGTTACGGCGACACAAAATTATGATTATATCGGTATTGGGGTGAAGCCTTACCATGAGGGAGGCGTTGCCATCAGTACGGCCTTTCAGGAAGGTGGAGCATATTGGTACTCCTGGATTTCAAAATTAGTATTGACCGCCATTACACTTGGCGCAGGATTTAAAGGTGGCGAGGTAACCCCATTGTTTTTTGTGGGTGCCACTTTAGGCAACACCATGGGTGTTTTACTTGACGGCCCCATTCCATTGTTTGCCGCACTGGGATTCATTGGCGTATTTTCTGCCGCCACCAACACTCCCCTGGCTTGTACCATTATGGGCGTTGAACTTTTCGGCTCTGAATATTTCCTTTACTTCGCCTTGGCCTGTTTCACAGCTTATTATTTCAGCGGGCATACAGGGATCTATACCTCCCAGAAAGTGCATACACCGAAGCATATTGGTTCTTTGCAAAAGTTTGAAGAAAATTTGGGGCAATTGAGGAAAAAGGGTAAACATTTACGACCTCCAAAAACCAACTCCTCGGATGACTCGAAGGGTTAGGCATAATTATTAGCGGTTGATTTTGTACGCAGATGACACTGGCTATCGGGTTTGCATATAAATAGCAGAAGATTTATGTGCAATATATTTCTGGTGAAAACAAAAATAGCAGAAAGGACCAAACTATAAGTTTAGCTCTTTTCTGCTATCTTTTTTATGCCTTGCAGCCACTGGCTTTTACACCAGTTTATATTTTTAATTTCTTCCTGCCATAACGCCACCATCAGTATCCCAAATTGCTCCTGTAACCCAGGATGCTTTTTCTGAAAGTAAAAATTATACTTCCCTCAATAATTTAGGCAGCAAGTTAAAACAGCATATCAACCTGTAAATCAAGAAAAAGAAGAAGGGCATTTAGCCCTGACTTCAAAATTAGCGTGGCGTGTGAAGCGATCAAGGAAAACTCTCCTATTGAAGGTAAAAACAAAAAATATGTCGCTTCAATTGAAAAGTAAAAATTAGAATAATACCACAAAAAATTATTCAAAAAAAAGATTTGCCATTATAGCAAATCTTTTTCTACATCTTCTCAAACTGAAACTTGATTAAGGGTGTCGGTCCAAGCGGGACGCTTGAGGCAATATCAATTTCACCCCATATTATTAGATTACATTCTCAAAGCAAAGCCGACTGTCCAGCCGTCATTCTTCATCGAATATGGCTGATTTTTATACGTCAGACGATTCCAATATTCGACAAAGAATATCTTGAAAATGTTGTGCAAACCATAACCAACGGCCATATAAGGCTCCTGATAGGTTTGAAAATGTCCGTCAGCTGGAAAGTAAGCCGCATTGAGTTGTTGGTTCTCTTTGGACATTCCGCCATAGGCAAAATCAAAGTCCACGACAACGCCCATGCCTGTTTTTTCATGCAACCACCTCAAACCAGGCACCCTGTTGAACAGCGCCCCTTCGAAAAAGTGCTGCATCTCAAATTCAACATACTTATCACTTACAAATTCAAAAGAATTCATGATCTGATGGCTTCCATAAGCATAAACTGGCCCGTCGATTCCCTGCGAAACCCGCAAAAAAGGAAATGGTGCTTTCCCCTGAATAAATCCCGCCTGAAGGAAGTAGGACGTCTCCCCCATAGAAGGAATCACTGGGGCAAATTCTGAGCGCAACTGAAAATACACTTTGTTGTAGGTGTAAGAATGATGTTGCCCATCGACGACATTTCCTGGCACATAACCCAGTCGAAATTCAGGATACGGCTGCCCGCCTTTTCTGAGTAATCGGTAATTTTTATTGTATAAACTACGGTCATGCGGGCTCCATCTCAACTCGACCACCCCTTCATTGGCAATCCAGTTAGGTGTGGGCATATCTGTTCTGAATACATTTTTTTCTGGAGCACTCAACTCCTCATGTCGCACTGCGGTCGTCAGCAACCAGTCAGGGTGTAATCGTGTGGTGAAGTCGGCCTGGGCGAGGCGTTGATAGAACGGCATCCGTTTAGAAAGTGCTCCCCACTGAGCCATGCGGAAATCCGCTTCGAGTGGCGGTTGTTCAAAAGATAAGTTCGCCAAAGGAGCCAGTTCATTGCGCACTTTCACGCCAAGCGTCAATCGCTTCTGACGGTTAAAAATGACCCTCGTATCAAGATTGTATTTCCATTGCTGATCTTGCACCCCATAGCCCGAGTAAGCAGAAACAAACAGCTTTTTGTTAAAGAGCTCGTCTGTCATGGCCCCTGCACCCGGACGCGCCCCTTCAATATCGTTATAAAGCATAAAATCAAGGGCGTGGCCAAGATCCCAGTGCTTGAATTCATAATAGCCTGAGCCAAAAACATTCACCCATTTATTGAACTTGGCAATGCGGCTTGTGCTGTTCAGCTGATCCATCACCTGCATGGCATTGTCTGAAGCCTGCGCCAAGGCAGGAGCTACATAGTTGGACGAAGACACTGGTGCCGTTGTGGCCGTTGCTTTTTTACCATCAAGCCAACAGTCCCGCAAAGTGTAGTGCGCATTCAGGTGTTTGAAAACTGGCAGGCCCGTCATTTCCTGATTATAGTGTGTAACCGTTGGGTAATGCTCCCCATTCGGGCCAGTCATCCATTGCTGATCGAAATCAAAATGGGTCAAAAAGTTCTGGTTGGCACTGTTTTTCAGCTTCATACTCACCTCTGTCAGCAGACTGTCCTGAGCACAAAACCACAATGTCCCGATAAAACCTGTCTCTATATTTTTCTTGGGCTCAAAATCCAGCTTATAGAATTTCTTACCACTTCTTTCCACTGGCTCATCAGCCAATACAAATTCATAAATCTGCCCGCCAAGACTGTTGAAGGGCGATACCACCGTGCGGTCCATCACAATCACCTGTGGATTCATGATGTTGTCGATCATCAGCTTGGCATTGCCCATCACCTCGCCAAGTACCCCGTTGGCATCAAAGCCGAGTCCTTTTTTCTCCTTTTTGATGGTTTTAGTTTCAATGACTCTGCCCTGTCTGATTTTGCGTACCAAATCATATTGTGCGACCATTACCGGAAGGTGCTGTTTGCCATCTTTCTTATCGACGGTCAGGTATTTCGATAAATCTGCCATCAGCCAACCCGTATGTTCAGGCTTGTCGGTGGTTTCCCAAAGGATGGTTGCTTTTCTCGACTGACGATGGTGACGGTCTTTGGCCACCTGCTGTCGCCATGCTTTTCGGTTTTTCTTCAAAAATGCCAGTGCAGGATTTTCACCGGCCTCCACAACAATTTCCCCCAGTAATTTTGTTTCCGAAGTCATTTCAATGGCATGGCCTTTCATATCAAAAACCTGTGCTACCGATACCGTGCGGTTATGATAACCCATATAATTGATGACCAGCGAATCCTGTGGAGTAATCGCTTCAAGGTTCAATTCGAACTTCCCATCCATTGCAGTATTCACCCCTACACCGTAATGGTCTTTTACAGCAATAGCGGCAAACGGCAAGCCTGAGCCATTGTCGGCATCAATCACCTTCGCCCTCAATACGGATCTTTTCGCCAATTTCTCCACCCGTTTTTGTGCTACGGATGAAAAAGCAAGGCCAGCCACCAACCACCAGCAACAAGCAAGGGCTTTAAAACTGATTGTTTTTTTGCGTTTTGGTGATGTCGCTTCAATGAGTGCTATATGGAGTCGTGTATTATTCATACTTGAATTCGATTTTTCTTCTTCACGGATAAAGGCTTGACATTAAGCCCCACTCAGTGATAAGAGCAGCAGGTGTAGGTTTACCCCTACTCAAAATAAAAAAGACCTTAAAAAATTCTTTCATGATCTTTTTAAAGCAATATATAGCCAACATCATACCACAGGGACTTTGGCCAACAGCTAAAAGAAAAAAGGAAACTCGATATATATTTGCAGTTTTCGGTAATGATAAAAATAGCAATAATAAACACTTATTCGATAAGCGTCAGACTTACGCGCCCCTTCATGCAGTACCGCAACACCTTTCGAGAGGTTCGCTTTACCCCCACGAATCACGAAAAACCCACACCCCAATAAAAAATTAAAAAGCCTGATTTATACATTATAAATCAGGCTTTCAAAGTTAATTCCTCAATACTTTATCCATGGTTTTAAAGAAAAACCAACGATATCGATTATTCTTTCTGATACTCCTCTTCAATGACTTGCAAGATCGTGGCACAGGCCTGTCGAATTTCTTCTTCAGAAATTACCAAAGGAGGTGCAATGCGGAATGCGTATGGCGTAGAAAGAAACCAATAGGTAATTACACCTCTTTCAATGCATTTGGTTACCACCCGATTAACCAACTCAAAACTGTCCATATCAATGGCAAACATCAGTCCTTTTCTGCGGATTTCCTTCACCGCAGGGTGCGTATTCAGCAGGTCTTCAATCAATTGCCCTTTGCCTTCAGCCGCTGCAATCAGCGGTTCTTCTTTCAGGGTTTCCACAACAGCATTGGCCGCCGCACAACATACAGGATGCCCGCCAAAAGTAGTAATATGCCCCAAAATAGGATCATGACTAAGGGTTTTCATCAACTTTTGATTCGCCACAAAACAGCCCATCGCCATACCGCCTGCCATGCCTTTAGCCATGGTCAGTACATCGGGCACGACGCCGAAATGCTCAAAAGCAAAGAATTTCCCCGTGCGTCCGAAGCCCGTCTGAATTTCATCAAAAATCAGTACCGCACCGACCTCATCACATCGCTTACGGAGGGCTTTCATATAATTTACTGAAGGAATCCGAACACCGGCATCGCCTTGAATCGGTTCAACAATCACCCCCGCCGTACGCTCGGTAATCTGCTTCAAATCTTCCTCCACATTGAAGTCGATAAAACGCACATCCGGCAACAACGGACGGAAAGCATTCTTCTTCACCTCATTCCCCGACACACTCAATGAGCCATGCGTATTTCCGTGGTAGGAACGGTTGAAACTCACGAGTTCCGTGCGCCCCGTATATCTTTTGGCCAGCTTCAGCGCCGCCTCATTGGCTTCTGTACCCGAGTTCACAAAATAGGTACAATTCAGCTGCTCGGGCAAAACAGACAATAAATTACGGGTGAGGTCGATTTGTGGCTTCTGCACCATTTCACCATAGACCATCACAAACAGGTATTTGTCCACCTGATCCTTCACCGCTTTAATCACCCGTGGATGACCATGCCCCAAATTATTCACCGCAATACCCGAGATCAAATCCATATAGGCCTTCCCCTCAGTATCGTACATAAACACGCCTTCAGCACGCTCAATCTCGATACCTAAAGGGTAGGGAGAAGTTTGCGCTTGGTGCTGATAAAATATTTCTTGATTCGTCAATTCCATGAACCTTAATCGCTTATTTTTCGCAAGTTAAGGCGTATTGAGAACATTTTCATTATTCGGAGGGGAAAATCGTGGACCCGTCGTATCCTATCACCCACAACTGAAGCAATGGGCTATTAATACAAAAACGCATTGAAATGGGTTGAGCCCTTCACTCATCAAACATCGCAAATCGAATATTCCAATACCAAAATCTTCAATTTTTCGTAAATTTGAACTTGTAAGAATAAATCCCCAACATATGCTCCATCAAGCACTGCAAAAACACTTCGGCTTCGACACCTTCCGCGAAGGTCAGGAGGCTACGATCAACCATATCATGCAAGGAGAATCGGCGGGAGCCATCTTCCCTACCGGATCGGGCAAGTCGCTCTGCTACCAATTGCCGGCGGTGCTGCTGCCGCACCTGACGGTGGTGGTCTCCCCGCTATTGGCCTTGATTCAGGATCAATTAAAATTTCTGCACAGCAAAGGGATTGCGGCTACTCGCATCGACTCAACGCTCAGCCCCGATGAGGCACGGCAAATCACTACTGACCTGAAGGCAGAAAAGTACAAAATACTGTTTATCTCCGTGGAACGCTTCAAAAACGAACGCTTCCGCAAATTTCTGCAACAGCTACAACTTTCGCTTTTGGTGGTGGACGAGGCGCACTGTATCTCAGAGTGGGGCCACAATTTCCGCCCCGACTACATGAAGCTGCCCGATTACCGCCGTGCGTTCAACTTTCCGCAGGTGTTGCTACTGACTGCAACGGCTGCACCAAATGTTGTTAAAGATATGGCCCGAAAGTTTGAAATGCCGATCAATAACTTCACTGTTACGGGATTTTATCGTAAAAATCTAAAGCTTTTTATCAAGCCGTTCGATGGCAGTGAGCGTCTTGATAAGCTGGTCAAATACTTCCAGCACTATCCAAAAGAGGCGGGTATTGTCTATGTTACCCTACAAAAGACGGCCATGGAAATTGCGCAAGCGTTGCAAACACAGGGTCTGAATGCGGTGGCCTATCACGGGGGCATGTCGTCGGACGATCGCCGAACAATTCAGCAGGATTTCATGCTTGGTACGCACGACATTATCGTCGCTACGATCGCTTTTGGTATGGGGATCGACAAAGCCAATATCCGCCACGTGGTACATTACGACCTGCCGAAGTCGATTGAAAATTATTCGCAAGAGATTGGTCGAGCGGGTCGTGACGGGCAGCCGGCAAACTGTGTCTGCATGGCCGACCTGAGTGCCAAACAAACGCTCGAGAACTTTGTCTATGGCGATACCCCCGAAGCGGATGCGATTGCGCATGTACTCAACGATTTGGCACAAGCCGAAGGGCAATGGGAATTTCAGCTCTACCGCATGAGCTACGATGCCAATATTCGTCAGGCGCCGCTCAAAACTTTATTGGTCTATTTGGAAAGTGAGGGCATTATCACACCATCGCACAGCTACTTTGCGGAGTATCGGATGAAATTTGAGACGGAACAGGAAAAAGTCATCTCCATGATGCCTGAAGGGGAAAAACGTGAATTTGTGCGTGCCATCTTCAACTACAGCCAAATGGCAGTTACGTGGATGACCATCAATTTTGAAAATATTCAAGAGCAATATCCGCAAGCCACACGAGAGCGCATCATCACCGCCTTAGATTATTTCCATGAGAAAAAACACATCATCCTCGAAACGAAAAATCTCACTGAGGTTTATCATGTACAGCCGGATGCACAAGCAGTTGAGATATTGACGGAGAAATTTGCCACGCTATTTCTGCATAAAGAGCAAGGTGAGCTCCAGCGCCTCGAGGCGATGATAAATTTCTTTGAGCGTGATGGTTGCCTGAGCCGTAAGTTATCGACCTATTTTGGTGAAGCACCCCATTGGGAGGCCTGTGGTCATTGCTCCTACTGTCTCGACCACGCAGCCACACAATTCCCGAAAACAACCAACGAGCAGCAACTTGCAGATTTCGACTTGGAAGCGATGCGGGATGCCGCCGAAGCGTGTTACAAAGCACCACTCTCTCCGCGATTGCTCGCCAAGTTTTTGTTGGGCATCACCATGCCACGCTTTAGCCGTTTGCGCAATCGGCAGGCTGCAGGTTTTGGCAAGTTGGAAGGCCTGCCTTTTCATGAGGTGATGGATGCGCTGAAGCTGCTCCCTGTACGGACTTACACCGATTAGCGGTGCAACCCTTAAATTCTGCGCGATAATTTATCTCCAGATGAATGGGATGATGAGATTAAAAGGAACTACCTATAAAATCCTTTTAATCTCAATAATCTGTGGACAATAAAAAATTGCGCGGTAAAGATTGATCACGCCATTAGTTCATCGCCATGCAGCGCACCAACAAAAAAAGGGAGTCCATTGCTGAACTCCCTTTTCAAGATTGACAGATTAAACTGCCTATGATTAACTCACTTGAGTCTTATTTTGCAGCCTCAATTTTTGAACATTTAATCATGTTTGTACGGCGCTCTCCGTCCATTGGGAAAGAAGAAACATGTACAACAATATCGTTCTCACGAAGGGCATCTTCGTTCATCAACACTTTTTCAGTGTGCGCATGCAATGCCAATGATGAAGTGAATGTTTTTGGTAACAAGAATGGCTGAACACCCCAAACCAAGTTCAATTGTGTCAAGACTGCTTTGTCGTTGGTGAACACAAAGATTTTGGCTTTTGGACGGTATTTCGCAAGGTTTGTCGCTGTAAAACCTGAAGTTGTACTACCGATGATCGCCTTTGCGTTAATTGAAGAAGCCAACTGCGTACCTGATCTTACCACTTCTTTAGACATGAAGTATGGAGATTCTGGCGTAGAAGGGTAAGTACGGTCATACTCATACTGAGAAGACTGCTCTACAGTGCGGCAAATATCAGCCATCACTTTTACTGCATCCAAAGGATACTGACCAGCAGCAGACTCTTCTGAAAGCATTACGCCATCTGCACCATCAAATACTGCCGTAGCAACATCGTTGGTTTCAGCACGTGTAGCGATTGGGTTTTTCACCATCGACTCCAACATTTGTGTCGCAACAACTACTGGACGCGCCTTCTCGTGACATTTTTTGATGATTGATTTTTGTACCAATGGCACTTCAGCAGCGTTGGTTTCAATTCCGAGGTCACCACGTGCTACCATGATTGCGTCTGATGCTTTGATGATCGAATCGATATGTACCAATGCTTCAGGGCGCTCAATTTTAGAAATGATACGGCATTTTTTTCCAGCATCATTAATTTTAGTACGCAAGAATTCTACATCAGCAGCCGTGCGCACAAAAGAAAGTGCAATCACATCTACTTCATGTTTCAGACCGAATTCCAAATCAATCAAGTCTTTCTTCGTCAATGCTGACTCCGAGATATTTGTATCAGGAAGGTTAATTCCTTTACGTGATTTCAACAAACCACCTACCAATACTTCCGTATGAACTTCATCCGCTTCAATACGCTTCACAACCAACTGTAAACGACCATCATCAATCAAGATTTTTTCGCCTACCTTTACATCGTTTGCAAAGTTTTGGTAAACAGTAGATACTTTTTCAGACGTACCCTCGCATTCTTTAGTCGTAATGATCAATGGCTGACCTGCAACGATCTGCTGACCATTATCCTTCACCTGACCTACACGGATTTTTGGTCCCTGCAAATCCTGAAGAATCGTGATGTTAAAATCGAACTCTTTGTTAATTTCGCGGATCGTGTTGATCACCTTCAGGTGGTCTTCATGAGTTCCGTGAGAAAAGTTCAATCGCATAATGTTAACACCTGCAATTGCAAACTGCAATAACATTTCTTTGGTACTGCTGGCTGGGCCAACAGTTGCCACGATTTTCGTACGCTTAGTGGAAATGGACATCTTATTATTTCGTTTTTTTATTTGCATTCAAATGTAGGGATTAAGCAGTAGTGGATACATGATACGTATCATCAAAAAAAGCCAAGCGCTTGAGTCTTTGCAACAACCTCAAATACCGGCCTGTTTTCAGGATCTATTTTACCACAAAACAATTTATACACTTCTATTTTTAAGCAATTCGCATAATTTGAACAAATCACCAAATCGGCTTTTTTTGACCCACTAACCTCTTAGCACCTTAGATTAAATTGAAATGGACAAAAATTGTTTCTAAGGAACATACTTAAGTTTAAATGATACATAAATATCATTTTAAAAGACAAGAAACAAGCCTTGATATCTTTTGCATTAGCTGAAAGTTTTTATATTTCGCACTAAAACATCAATTTTTATTGTCCGCTTTTTGTTCGTGCGAACAACAATGACACAGACCACTAAAATGGGCTCAAATCACTCCTTTCCATGGAAAAATGGCGTTGAAACATCATTTGACCACTAACAATCGGTTGCGCGGTTTCCGTTTTTCGTGAAAAAATGGCTTTGGCAAGTCTGCAAACCTCCGACTTTTGGCAGCCTACAAGATATAATGGGGGTGCACAAAATATTGACACCATTAAAAACAGCACTTTTCAGATCCTATTTTTACAAAAATCAGATAGTCAGGTTTACATGACCTTCCTACGGGTGTTGATCATGGCATCAATTGATTTATACAGAAAAAGGGCAACACCGCTATGAACGTCTTGCCCTTTTATGGTCAGTGTATGCTGAAGCTACACTTATTATAATGTATTGATCGTTGCTTGCCGCCAAATTGGCAAAATGAACCGTGATTGTCCGATTCATGCAGATTCAACATGTTGCTGATTAAACAGAAACGGCTGCTTTAATATGTGGGTGCGGATCGTAGTTCACCAACTCGAAATCATCAATTGTAAAATCGAAAAGATTTTTAACCTCAGGGTTGATTTTCATTTGAGGTAAAGCACGTGGCTCACGACTCAACTGAAGTTCCGTCTGCTCAAGATGATTGGTATATAGGTGGGTATCGCCGAAAGTGTGAACAAACTCGCCCAACTCGAGCTCACAAACCTGAGCCATCATCATCGTCAGTAAGGCATAGGATGCAATGTTAAATGGTACGCCGAGGAAAAAATCCGCCGAACGCTGATACAACTGGCAGGAAAGTTTACCGTCAGCAACATAAAACTGAAACATGGTATGACAAGGAGGCAAGGCCATCTTATCAATCTCCCCAACATTCCAGGCATTCACGATCATGCGTCGGGAATCTGGATTGTGCTTAATTTGCTCGAGCACTTCAGCAATCTGATCGATGGTACGACCATCTGCTGTGGCCCATGAACGCCACTGAGCGCCATATACAGGTCCGAGGTTCCCCTCTTCATCAGCCCACTCATCCCAGATACGCACCTTGTTTTCCTTCAGGTAAGCAATATTGGTATCACCTTTAAGAAACCACAGCAACTCATGAATAATGGATCGCAAGTGCACCTTTTTGGTGGTCAGCAAAGGAAATCCTTCTGCAAGATTAAAGCGCATTTGGCGCCCAAATACTGAGATTGTCCCTGTTCCTGTACGGTCTTCTTTTTTAGTGCCATTCTCCAGGATGTCTTGCATCAGGTCAAGATATTGCTTCATGATGATATGATATGTTGTGCGTGATTTTCTTTTTTAACACCCAAAGGTAAGGAAAAATGAATTTACGAACCACCCCAAGGCTAAAAATGCATTTTCTGATTTCGTTTTCTCGGGTTGGGCTTGGTCCAGTCACGGTTACGGTTCTTGCCAGGCTTGGAGCGCAACACTTTCGGCAGCCCATCTCTTTGCGGCATACCGAAGTAATAGCTCAGGCTGAACTGTATATTATATTGTTTGAAGGTCTCCCCTTCGACATGGTTCAGGTCCCGCATGCCATTTTGATAGGACAGCGCCAGACGAATCGGCCCCATATCGAAGCCACCAGTAACATTCACCCCCATGTCCCAGGGCTCAATATGGCCTTCCTGTCCGCCCCACACCAGTTTATTGCCTTCGGTATCGGTTCCATTAAGGTGAATTTGTCCATAGAGCCCTCCATATATAGACACCGCCATGCCGTCAGCCACCTCCACACGAAAACCATAATTTAGCGGAATATTGATCACGTTCATGGCGTAGGTCTGCTTGATATTCTGATAGTAGACATGGTACCCTTGCGACTGATAATCCACACTCACATTCCATATCATAAAAGAGAAAAACTGCTGTTCAAAACCCACGCCAAGCATTGGGCCGAGTCTTGAATCGGTAAATGTCCGTAGCTGATCGGAATCAATCAACAGGCTGTTGCCCAACACGGCACCTGCTTTAATATTGATGCGCTGTGCTTGTGCCTGAAAAGAGGTCAGCAACATAAAACACACGATCAGGGTGCCAAAAAGGTCAAGTAATTTTCTTCTCATATTATAAGGTCAATATTGGTCGTCAAAAAATTAATGCAATTTACTCATTGCTATATACTAAAACAATTGCGGAGGTTTGCCAAAATCCGCCACAAAATGTTGAACGGTTTACACGGCGCTAAAGCCCACGGCTATTGTCT
The DNA here is from genome assembly GCF_036492425.1 of Persicobacter psychrovividus. Classification (NCBI taxonomy): domain Bacteria; kingdom Pseudomonadati; phylum Bacteroidota; class Cytophagia; order Cytophagales; family Persicobacteraceae; genus Persicobacter; species Persicobacter psychrovividus. The sequence goes on along the minus strand of NZ_AP025292.1, from coordinate 1,068,080 downwards.
GATCTATTTATTTACAGATTAATACTTATGCTGATTCCTCCTATGTTATGCAGGTCCTGCCGCTCTGACCAAGTAATAGACAAAATAATGCAGACTGTTCGGTAGGTTTCCGTTATTGCCGTTGTCAAAATACGATGCCATATTTACGATGACCGAAAAAACCTGTGTGAATCGCCCACACAACGGCACCGTTTAACGCTCCTGCAGAGGGCTCAGCCGTTCATAGCCCAGTTCATAAATTTCATGTTCTGCCCAAAAGCCGATCCATACTTTACCATTCCACCGATAGACGACCCTTCCAGCATAAGGAGCGTCCTCTTCTTCATACTGAAAATCAATCAGTAAATAATCCCCGAAAAGCTGCCCCTGTCCCCACTGCGGGCTGCCCGTCTGCCCAATTTGCCAATGCGCATCAATGCCTTCATCGGATTTATTCAGTTGAATAATCCCCACATAGTAAGCCGACAGCATCTCAGGGTTATGGCCATCCAGGGCATAATGCGATGAAAGATTTACAGCGGAAGCTTCCCGATGCTCCAGCCCCTCTAATTCCAGTCCGTACATCTGAATATAATCCTCATACATCCGATTGAACAATTTTGCCACTTGCGCTTCATTCGTTACAGTGGCAAACCGCCAACGGTCGGCATTACGTTGCTTAAGCCATCCCAGCATATTCATGATCACCCTATTATCTGATAAAAATGCAGCGCCTCCACAGGCCCTGCATTTTCAATGTTTATTCTATTTACAAAAAGCTTCGAGGCTTTGTTTGGCATCTTCAGAACCTAAATTTGCCGCACGACGCCAAAACTGACAGGCCTTTTCATCGTCTCCTGCCTGCTTGGCCATCAGGCCGAGGAAAAAGTGCGCCTCGGCATTGTCTGCATTCAGTTTTATGGCTTGCATAAAGTCGGCCTCTGCCGCCTGCTGATCGCCCATTTTCAAGTGCAGCTGTGCCCGGTTATAAAACACCGTTCCCTGCTCGGGTTGCAAATTGAGTGCAAAATCATAATCTTTCAGTGCCTGCTCAAAGTTATTCAGCTTAACCAGCACAAAAGCCCTGTTATTGTACAGGTCCACCATGTTGGGCTTCAGTTTTATGGCCTGATTATAGGAGGCCAGTGCCTCTGCCCACTGCGAGAGCATCCGCTGTGCATTCCCCTTATTGTAATAAGCCTTGTATTCCTGTTGGTCTATGGCAATTGCCTGCGAGCAATCCATAATGGCAGAATCATATTTAGCTTCACGGAAATACACCACCGCACGCATATTAAAAGCGGTGGCATTATCGGCTTGGCGATCCACCACCCTGCTGAGCCATTGTTTGGCCTCAGCAGTATTGCCAGCGTTGAGTGCTACTTTTGCTTCCTGCATCATATCCTCCACCGCAGGCTGACAGGCCATCATTAAACCTGCCAGGCATAATGGGCGCAATATCTTGATTGTTAATTTCTTCATGGGTTTGGTTTGTTGGGAGGTCGTCAATGGTTTTAAAAAGTCCAGCCATGGGGTCAAGACCACTGCGACGACCACTAAATTATAATTCACCACAAAGCTAATAGATTCCGTTAAAAGGAATGGAAAATATCCCTGATTATCGTAATTTCGGATTCCCTTTTGACAGAAATTCAGTATGAAAAAAACAATTTACATCGCAAGACACGGCCAAACGGATTATAACAAGGCTGATTTGGTGCAGGGCCGAGCTATTGATGCGCATTTGAACGACTACGGACAAGCACAGGGCGACGCCATGTCTGAAGCTTTAATGAAGGTCAGTTTCGATAAAATTTACACTTCTTCTCTTCAAAGAACATGGGAAACCGCCCGCCTGTTATTGGAGAAAGGCTATCCTACTGAAGCGGTAGAGGGGCTTGATGAACTGCATTATGGTGTTTATGAAAACACGCCGATTAATCAGGAAGGTGATAATGTATGGAATGTGATGAACCAGTGGATTGAGGGCAACCCGAAGGCGAAAGCAGAAGGCGGAGAAAGCCCTGTTGAGGTGCAAAACCGACAAAAAGAAGCCCTTGAGGGTATTCTTGCGGAACCCAACGAGCAAACCATCCTTTTGGTGATGCACAGTCGGGCAATTCGTATTTTGATGTGTACCTTACTGAAAAAGCCCCTCACCGAGATGCATACTTTCACCCCAAAAAATACGGGCATCACCAAATTCAGCTACGATACGGTGAGCAAGACTTTTGAACTGATCGAGTTCAACAATACCGAACACCTTGAAGGCTTGGCGCCTCAGTAAGAGCGAGTTTAAAACTTCAAATTCGCGACGATAATTTGGTGTATAGTAGAAGTGATCCATCATTCCACTTCAATACCAATCATCTGAATTTGCAGCAGGATGGTCAGTTTTAAACGCACCCTTAGTAAAACCAAAAAATGAAACAAAAAAATGCCTTGCGATCACCACGATCACAAGGCATTTTTTTCTGAAGAAAATCAATTCCTCCCTAAATTGCTTTAAATATTTAGCTGTACTGAGGGATTATCGAGGCAATCAACCACCGCCTCAGCGCCATCAGCCTTCGGTTAATACGCCCATTTCAGATATACACTTCCCCAGGTAAAGCCTCCGCCGAAAGCTGACAACACAATATTGTCCCCTTTCTTGAACGACTGCTCCCATTCCCACAAACACAACGGAATTGTGCCTGCAGTGGTGTTCCCATACTTATGGATGTTTACGGCTACTTTGTCCATACCCACCTGCAAACGCTGCGCAATGGCTTCAATAATCCGTTTATTGGCCTGATGTGGAATGAAATAGGCCAAATCCTCGCTACTCAGCTTATTGCGCTCCATAATCTCCAGCGTAACGTTGCTCATGTTCGTTACCGCATGCCGATAAACCTGTCGGCCATCCTGATAGAAATAATGGTCGCCATTCTCAACGGTTTCATGGGTTGGCGGATATGCAGAACCGCCACCTTTCATCATGATCATGTCTTTACCGACCCCGTCGGAGTTCATCACACAATCCTGAATGCCTAAGCCTTCGGCGTTGGGCTCCAATAAAACAGCGCCCGCCCCATCGCCAAACAGAATGCAGGTGTTGCGGTCTCTGTAGTTCATCACCGAGGACATCTTATCCGCCCCAATCACGAGTACTTTTTTATATTGCCCAGAAGTTACCAAAGCGGAACCTACATTCAGTGCATACACAAAGCCACTGCAAGCGGCTTGCATATCGAATGCAAAAGCCCCCTGAATACCCAGCGCTTCACACACCAAATTGGCAGTGGATGGAAATAACATGTCGGGAGTCATGGTTGCCACCAGCACAGCATCAATTTCCTGTGCCTCAACATCCGATTTTGACAACAAATCCTTAACGGCCTCAATTGCTAAAACAGAAGTCCCTTTCCCTTCTCCCTTAAGAATCCTTCGTTCTAAAATTCCTGTCCTGCTAACGATCCAATCGTGGGAAGTTTCCACCATAGTTTCTAAATCAGCATTCGATAGAACATCCTCTGGCACATAGCCACCGACAGCGGTAATAGCTGCATTTTCTATGGTCATGGTATCGTTATAATGAGTTATTCTCTAAAATAAAATGATAATTGTTTTCAAAAGTAAGAAATAAGATCCAAATGTCGCAATATAAAAGTCGTAAAAAACACAATTATTAACGCAACATGCAGGCCTCACTTATCCTTCTGAGTTTCCTAAAAACAAAAACATAGCAACATCATTGCCAAACTTCCATTTTCGCATAAAATTTATAATATCATTTTGCCTTTTCCGCATTTTCCATATTCTTTTACCGTCTGAAAAAGACAGTAAAAAAGTTAACTTTCTCCGCCAACAACGATCAATCCTGTTTCCCTTTAAAAAAAACACTTTTATGGCAGCAAAAGGCGGATTTCAGGCCTTAAAAGGAGGGTTTAAATTAGATTTTTAGGGTGAATTATCGTATTTTTGACAAGTTGTGAGCGTTAGTAAATCGAAGCCATAAACGCTGTGCTTTTCTTTCAAAAAGCAAAGGGTTTGGCCGAAATTTTTCAGGTGATTTTTCACCCACAATAACGACGATAACACTTGAAGCTCCGTGCTTTTACCGCAGGGAAGCTTTAATTTACAAAGCAATTCAATTGGAATTAAAATAACATGAGCGAACAAACCAATAAACCAACTGGCGGAGATTATTCCGCAGGGAATATTCAGGTTCTTGAAGGCTTGGAGGCGGTAAGAAAACGTCCAGCGATGTACATCGGGGATGTTGGCATCAAAGGTCTTCATCACATGATTTGGGAAGTGGTCGATAACTCTATCGATGAAGCCCTTGCTGGTCACTGTGACACCATCAACGTAAGCATTCATGAGGACAACTCCATTACCGTAAGTGATAACGGACGTGGTATTCCTGTCGGGATGCACCCAACGCAAAACAAATCTGCCCTTGAGGTCGTGATGACCGTTTTGCACGCTGGTGGTAAATTTGATAAAGACACCTACAAAGTATCGGGTGGTCTGCACGGCGTAGGGGTATCCTGTGTGAATGCACTTTCCAAGGACATGAAAGTTACCGTTAACTCCAATGACGGTAAGGTTTATGAGCAAAATTACAAAAAAGGTATTCCTCAGCAGGATGTATCGGCCGTAGGCGAAACAGATATTACTGGAACAACAGTATGGTTTCAGCCTGACGACTCGATTTTCACCCACCATGAGTATGTATGGGATCGTGTAGCAAACCGCTTGCGTGAATTGTCATTTTTGAATGCTGGTATCAGCATTATCCTGACAGATTACCGCGATCTTGATGAGCAAGGAAATGCGATCACGGAAACGTTCTTCTCTGAAGGCGGCATCAAGGAGTTTGTAGAATACCTTGACAATTCCAAAGAAAAACTGATTCAGGAGGCTATTTACGTTGAAGGGGAAAAATCAGGCATTCCAGTACACGTAGCGATGAGCTACAATACTTCCTACTCTGAAAACGTGGTTTCTTATGTCAATAATATTAACACCCACGAAGGGGGAACACACGTTTCTGGCTTCCGCAGAGCACTGACCCGTACACTGAAAAGCTATGCCGACAAATCTGGTTTGTTGGAAAAGGCAAAGGTGGACATCAGCGGTGACGATTTCCGTGAAGGATTAACAGCCGTAATCTCTGTAAAAGTTGCTGAACCTCAGTTCGAGGGTCAGACCAAAACCAAATTAGGTAACTCAGATGTTGTTGGAGCAGTGGATTCTGCTGTTTCAGAAATGCTTGCTACCTATTTGGAAGAAAATCCAAAAAATGCCCGTCAGATCGTTCAAAAGGTGATTCTTGCCGCGCAGGCGCGTCATGCTGCCCGTAAAGCAAGGGAAATGGTTCAGCGTAAAAACGTGATGAGCTCTACCTCGCTTCCTGGTAAATTGGCCGATTGTTCTTCTAAAGATGCATCGCTTTCTGAATTGTACCTTGTCGAGGGTGACTCTGCAGGTGGTTCTGCCAAGCAAGGCCGTGAGCGTGAATTCCAGGCAATTCTTCCTTTGCGAGGAAAAATCCTAAACGTTGAAAAAGCACAGGAGCACAAAATTTACGACAACGAGGAGATCAAAAACATGATCACCGCCATGGGCGTACGCTTCGGTGTTGATGGTGATGAAAAAGCACTGAACCTCGAGAAACTCCGTTATCACAAAATTGTGATCATGACGGATGCCGACGTCGATGGTTCTCACATCCGTACCCTGATCCTGACGTTCTTCTTCCGCTATATGCGCGATTTGATTGACAACGGCTATGTGTATATCGCACAGCCACCATTGTACCAGGTGAAGAAAGGTGCGAAGTCACAATATTGCTGGGATGAAGAAGGCCGCATGAAAGCCATCGCTGAAATTGGCGCTGGTGATGAAAGCAAAGTAAGCATTCAGCGATACAAAGGTCTTGGAGAGATGAACCCTGAGCAATTGTGGGAAACAACCATGAACCCAGAAACAAGAACCATGAAATTGGTAACGGTAGAATCTGCAGCACAGGCAGATCACCTGTTCTCTATGTTGATGGGCGATGAGGTACCACCTCGCCGTGAGTTCATTGAAAAACATGCAAAATATGCCAATATCGATACCTGATTTTAGGGTCGTTAAAAATAGAAAAACCGCTGTAATTGATTTTACAGCGGTTTTTTTTGTGGGTGGGATAGAATGTATGACTATCACGAGTGGGACTGTCGCGTGACTCTGCCTCGTGACAAACAACAATAAGCATTATCAGGGGCTGTTGCATGACCGTAATTTAAAACTGCCCTACAAAATTTTATTCTGTTTGGTACGGGTGATCCCACGTGCTCGCCCAAAAATAGCGTTACAATGACTGTTTCGGTCAGGCACACAGGCCTGACCCTACCAAAACGAAATATTATTTGGTGATATAAACTACAATTCCAGTTATGCACCCTCCGATTGCGTAAAATAATATTAGGGACTTTGCCAATTGAAAAACACACTAAACCGACTCCATTACCTATCGCGAGACTCTGTCTCGTGACAAACTAATAGCTATAAACAATTATCACGAGAGAGACTCTCGCGATAGGATTAGCAGAAAAGAATACCTTGACTAAAAACACACCTGTCGCGGGACTCCGTCTCGTGACAAACTAATCACAATAAGCAATTATCACCAGAGAGACTCTCGCGATAGCGTAAGCAGAAAAGAATACCTTGACTAAAAACACACCTGTCGCGTGACTCCGTCTCGTGACAAACTAATCACAATAAGCAATTATCACCAGAGAGACTCTCGCGATAGCGTAAGCAGAAAAGAATACCTTGATTAAAAACACACCTGTTGCGTGACTCCGTCGCGGGACAAACTAAATCACAATAAACAATTATCACGAGACAGAGTCTCGCGATAGGGTTAGCAGAAAAGAATACCTTGACTAAAAACACACCTGTCCCGAGACTCCATCTCGTGACTTTCCATTATATCACCACATCAAATAACAATCAATTAAAGGCACGCGCCCTCCCCCACTATATTCCATAGCACTACTTAGCCTCCACGCCTCAGGGGTTTCGACAAAACCTGCTTTTACAGGATTATAATGAAGATAATCCACTTTTTGCTGAATAATAGTATTCGTATTTAATTCAACAGGATGCGATTCATATTGCCATAATTGATGTTTATCAGCGCTTTTATATTGGCGAGAGGCTTGAGAAAAACGACCCATTAACCAATTTTTTCTACTCTCCTTTGCTGAAGCGCTTATCTCCTTTAGCATTTGATGTGACGTAAATCGCTTGAACTCACCAATGGTTTTACCTAATGAATTTTGTTCTGATCGAGCAATCAAATGAATATGATTGGTCATCATGCACCAGGCACCTATTTGTAAGCCTTTATTTTTCTGACAAAACCGAAGTGAATCAATGATAATTTGTTGATGATCTTTCCTTGTGAACACATCCATCCAATCCACCACTGACATGGTCAAGAAATGAAAACGGCTTTCGTCTTTGATCTTGTATGCACTTGACATTTTCTTGTTTTTGATAATTGCTTATCAATTACGGTTTATGCCATGGTAAAAAGAGTAGGTGTAGGTTTTTTGATCTAAATTAAAAAATTGAATGAAAACATTTCTCGACACAGTTAGATTTAAGGCTGCACGCTGTCTTCCGGAAAACTGATCAAAATAAGCACTTATCATGAATGGGACTGTCGCGAGACTCCGTCGAGGGACAAACTAAATCACAATAAACAATTATCACGAGACAGAGTCTCGCGATAGCGTAAACTAATAATGTGCTCAATTAATTGAAAAACACACTAAACTGACTCCACTTCCTGCCGCGAGACGCCGTCGCGGGACAAACTAATAGCAATAAGCAATTATCACGAGAGAGACTCTCGCGATAGCGTAAACTAATAATGTGCTCAATTAATTGAAAAACACACTAAACCGGCTCCACTGCCTGTCGCGTGACGCCGTCGCGGGACAAGCTAATCACAATAAACAATTATCACGAGAGAGACTCTCGCGATAGGGTAAACAGAAAAGAATACCTTGACTAAAAACACACCTGTCGCGTGACTCCGTCTCGTGACGAACTAATCATAATAAGCAATTATTACGAGAGAGACTCTCGCGATAGGGTAAACAGAAAAGAATACTTTGACTAAAAACACACCTGTCGCGTGACTCCGTCGCGTGACAAAATAATCCTCATAGGCTTTTCCGAAGATCAGCGATAAGCATCTGCGAAAAAGCATTATTTTTTCGTTGTGGTCGGAGTGGATTCTTCCACTTGATCCGCAAATAAGGACACTTTTTTGATGGCCGTCGCCCGTACTTTAAAAAACTCCTTATGCACATTGAACTTTTTCTCTCCTTCTTGCGGTTCCCGGCGGGTAAAGTTGCCATCCTCATGCATAGAATAGGCATTCACATTGTCCTTGAGGTTATAAGCCAGAATGTTGGTTACCTGCTTTTTAAGCAATTCATCCGTAATGAGGTACAAAGACTCCAGACGACGGTCAAAGCTGCGCACCATCACATCAGCAGAGCCTGAATACAACAAAGGGTCGCCCTGATTGTGGAAATAATAAATTCGGCTGTGCTCCAAATAATCGCCTACAATAGAGATTACCTCAATATTCTCACTCAAACCCTGACGCTGTGGGCGCAAACAGCAAATTCCACGGACGATCAGCTTCACGGGCACTCCCTGCTGAGAGGCATTATAAAGCGCCTTGATCGTTTTCTTGTCCTGCAGGGAATTGATCTTGATGCAAATACCTGAGGGCAAACCTTGCTTGGCATGTTGCGTTTCCTGATCAATCATCTCAATCAACTGATCACGCATATTGGTTGGCGCAGTAATCAGGGATTTAAATCGGTTAGGGTTCGAATGCCCCGTAATCACATTAAAAAACTCCGCCACATCTTTCGCATATTCCCTTTTGGTGGTCAGCATCCCCAAATCAGTGTACAGCTTCGACGTGGATTCATTGTAATTACCACTTGACATGTGCACGTAAGAGGTAATGCCTGATTCCCCTTTACGCACAATTAAGCACAGTTTTGTGTGGGTTTTAAAGTTGGAAATTCCATAAATCACAAAGCATCCTGCAGACTGCAATCGTTTCGCTGCCGCAAGGTTGTTTTCTTCATCAAAACGGGCTTTGACCTCAAATAAAACCGAAACGTGCTTTCCATTTTCTGCGGCTTTCAATAGGGCCTCCACAATTCTTGATCGCTTTGCCAAACGGTAAATGGTAATCTTGATCGACAACACCTTTGGGTCATCAGCAGCCTGATCCAGCAATTCAAGCAATGGATCCATATTATTGTAAGGGTGATGCATCAACACATCACGCTTTTTGAGTACCTCAAGCATATTTTGCTCCCCCTTTGGAGGCAAGCTCACTGGCCGTACTGGCGAAGGTTGCTTAGGAAGATGCGCACGCAACAATCGGTGATTGACGATGCCCCAAAAACGGGTATAATCCACCAGACTCGCCTGGTGCATCCTGAAAATATTGTCCTCATCAATCAGCCAACGCTCTTTCAAAATCGCCAAAAGGTTGGGATCAGGATTGTACTCGGTCTCCAGCCGAACCACGCGACCCGTTTTCCTTGTTTTCAGCTTCAGGCGCAACTCATCGAGAAAATTCGCCTCAATATCATCCGATTCCTCCAAGGTAAAATCACCATTTCTCGTGATACGGAACAGCGTCAGCGAATCAATCACCACATTGCGGTAAAGCTTCTGCATATAATAGCGGATCACCTGCTCAATCGGAACGAACAACAGCAAGTCCTGACGCTCGATCTCATAGAATTTCGGTAAATTGGCAGGAATCTGTACGAAGGATAATTTATGCTGATTTCCCCCATCTTCCGCTTGCGTCCACACCCCAAAGATCAATAACTTATTCATCAACAGCGGAAAAGTATGGTAATTATCATAGGCCATTGGTGTCAACATCGGGAAAACCGTCCGATCAAAAAACTCCTCCACTTCCGCACGGTCATTCATCGTCAGCTGATCCAGATCGTTTTCAATCCGAAAGCCACTGCCCTCAAACTGATCCACTAGACTTAAGAACAAACTCTGTTGCTGATTCACAAAGCGCTGAGTTTCTGCAAACAGCCGCTTCTTGAACTGATACTCCCGCAACTTCGAGTAGTCCGTGCGCTCCTTACCGTAATCGATATAATTATACAGCGAGCCCACTCGGATCATGAAGAACTCATCGAGGTTTGAATCTGTGATGGCCAAAAATTTAAGCTTCTCCAGTAGGCTGCGATCTTTTTTCGCCTGATCAAGCACACGCTCGTTGAACTTCAACCAGCTTAAGTCCCTGCTGATCAAGTCACTGCTGTCAATTAATTTGGAAATCCGATCTGTTTCTACTGAAGCCATATATTTTGAATTGTAATTTTCTTATTCACTCGTGAACACCACTACCTTCAATTTACGGATTTCAGCACACAAATAGAAATCAAAAATTCCACTATTTACATGATATTCCATAAATCACAGAAAAGAATCCTACCCCAATGTTCCACTGAAATCCTTCACCACAGAAATGTGCCTTATTTTCCAAAGTATATCAGCATAAAATCTCTTGAACACTATGCTGAAATATTGTCTATGGCTGAGCATACTGCTTGCCGCCTGTACAAAAACCCAGGTCGAGGAACCTATGGGAAAAATTCAATTTCGTGGCAGCGTCGCCAGCCTCAATCATCGACAGGCGGACATCGCTACTATCGATCATATCCATATTGAAATCACCAGTATGGACGATGCTCAATCACTGCAATTTGGCCCGCTGCCTATTCAGCTGGCTGATGGTCGTGTATCCTTTGCACCTATCGAGCTTCCTGTCGGGACATACCAACTGACTAAACTGGAAGTAAGAAATGCACAGGCTGAGCCCCTGTATTACACCCCCGGCCAGGAAAGTGAATTGTGCCGACAGTTTATGGCCATCGATGCGTGTTTGCCGCTTGATTTCAGCATTGCTCCGCTCGTCACCAATACCATAAACCTGACCACCATTAGCGTAGCAGCGCCAAAAGCACCGCAAGAAACAGGCATTGGCATGGAGGTTACACTGATTGAGCTCATCCCCTTCAACCTCGTTGCGCTTCGGTATATTTGTCCACTGAACGGCTGGGAATACTTTCAGCAAGCGCCTCAAATCACAGATTCACAAGGTCGGGAAATCCCCTTTGCAAGGATCAATGAAAACCACGCCCAATACCACAGTCTGCTTGTCGAGTCGGCTGAAAAATACCATATTGACTTCCAGACCGAAGAAGCCAAAAAATCGCTGGAGCTCTCCCTTACCGAATTGAAAGCCCTCGACGGATCCCCTGTTACGTTTCAGTTTGACACCATCGCCTGTAATAATGAGGAGCCTCCGACACCTCCTGCGGAAAACCCTGAACTCGGCCTGACCATCAATGAAGCCTTGTCAGCACCTCTGGAAACCGAAGCAGACCTACACGGATATATCGTCGGAACAACCTCCTCGGGTCCAAACTTTAAACTGACAGCGCCCTTCACTTCCTCCACAAATATCGCATTAGCGGACACGCCCAATGAAACCGTTGTCACAAAAATTCTCCCCCTTCAGCTACCCAGCGGTACTATTCGGGAAGTGCTCAACCTGAAGGATAATCCGGACCTGTTAGGCAAAAAAATTGTTGTTAGAGGAGGAACGCTTCAAAGCTACTTCGGAACAACAGGCCTCAAATCACCGAAGGAATATGAAATATTACCCTGATGCACTTTCACGAAAGGCTGAAGGACTTACATCCGTAAGAATTTCAGCCTTTTGGAACCATTACCAATATCTAAAAATTGAACTATTACAAGAATACAGCTGATAATGGCGATCTGTAATTTATATTTCAACTTGCATTTTTAGACCTATGATCAACTTGCCGTCATTACCTTCAATATGAATGTTAAATGTAACCTCCATACATTTTGCCATCCAAAAATATAGAAATAAAAAAAACCGCAACATGGATTAGTTCCAATGTTGCGGTTTTTGATTTTGTACCTATCGGTACGGACGTTGCATGCAACGTCACTACACCCAATTTATTCTAACCCTGTACGGGAATTGCACGCAACGTCCACAAAACAAGACCAACATGAAACAGAAAATCAAGTCGGCTAAATGGCTGGGATTATCGTTGGCCGGGAACCTATTTCATCACCATCTGCACACACGAATACCGACATTTATTCGGCAATATTATTTCAGGTAAAATGACACTGTCACATGCCGGCTTGGTTGCTCATTTGTTATGGCAACAGATCCCATATCATACAAAAAATAAAATTTGGTTAGGGTCTTTTTGTATCATGCCTAATCATCTACACGGAATCATTCAACTAAATCAGTTTCACCATTCCAAGGAATGTTCAGCAGCAACAGATAAAAATAGCAACTTCCGAAAAATCACGCCAAAACAGAACTCCATATCAACAATCATCAGGTCGTACAAATCTGCAGTAACGAAAACTTGTAATCAGTTGGGTTATCCCATGCAATGGCACAACAGATTTTACGATCATATCATCAAGGATCAAGAGGCCTTTCATAATATCGATGACTACATTAAAAATAATCCACAGAAATGGGCACAAGATAAATTCCATTCATGAATTTGATTTTGCGCCTACGGTACGGACGTTGCATGCAACGTCACTACAATATGAAATCCCGTCAAACATCTCAAAGAATGGAAATAAAAAAACGCAACAAGGAGCAATTCCAATGTTGTGGTTTTGATTTTGCACCTACGGTACGGACGTTGCATGCAACGTCACTACATTATGAAATCCCGTCAAACATCCCAAAAAAGTGGTAATAAAAAAACCGTAACAAGGAGCAATTCCAATGTTGCGGTTTTGATTTTGCACCTACGGTACGGACGTTGCATGCAACGTCACTACATTATGAAATCCCGTCAAACATCCCAAAAAAGTGGTAATAAAAAAAACCGTAACAAGGAGCAATTTCAATGTTACGGTCTTTGATTTTGCACCTACGGTACGGACGTTGCATGCAACGTCACTACATTATGCGATACCATTAAAACTTCCCAAAAAAAGTGGAAATAAAAAAAACCGCAACAAGAAGCAATTCCAATGTTGTGGTTTTGATTTTGCACCTACGGTACGGACGTTGCATTCAACGTCCCTACATTATGAAATCCCGTCAAACATCCCAAAAAAGTGGTAATAAAAAAAACCATAACAAGGAGCAATTCCAATGTTGCGGTTTTTGATTTTGTATCTATCGTTCCGGACATTGCATGCAACGTCCCTACATTATGAAATCCCGTCAAACATCCCAAAGAATGGAAATAAAAAAACCGCAACAAGAAGCAATTCCATGTTGCGGTTTTTGATTTTGCACCTACGGTACGGACGTTGCATGCAACGTCACTACATTATGAAATCCCGTCAAACATCTCAAAGAATGGAAATAAAAAAACCGCAACAAGAAGCAATTCCATGTTGCGGTTTTTGATTTTGCACCTACGGTACGGACGTTGCATGCAACGTCACTACAATATGATTACATGCGATCCCCTTAAACCGGAGGATGCTCCACAAAATCCTTATAAACTTCAGCAATACCATCCGCCAAAGTGATCTTGTGTCGGAAGCCTGTTGAATGCAATTTCGATACATCCATCAGCTTGCGAGGTGTGCCGTCCGGTTTCGAAGTATCGAATTTCAATTCGCCTTCAAAACCAACGGTGTCTTTTACCAACAAGGCCAAGTCCTTGATCGAAATATCCTCACCCGTTCCGATGTTGACCAATGATTCCTCATTGTAGTTTTCCATCAGGTAAACACAAGCCTCCGCCAAATCATCGGCATGCAAAAACTCACGCTTCGGCGAGCCCGTTCCCCAGATTTCCACCGAGTCCTTGCCTTCCACTTTTGCTTCATGGAACTTACGGATCAATGCCGGCAATACGTGGGAATTCTGCAAGTCATAATTGTCATTCGGACCGTACAGGTTCGTTGGCATTACCGAAATGAAATTCGAACCATATTGTGAACGATAAGCCTCACACATTTTGATCCCTGCGATTTTTGCAATCGCATAAGGTTCATTGGTTGGTTCCAAAATCCCTGTCAGCAAAGCATCTTCACGCATCGGTTGTTCCGCAAATTTTGGGTAAATACAGGATGAACCCAAAAACATCAACTTCTCCACCCCAGCCAAATGCGCCTGATGAATCACATTGTTCTGGATCATCAAGTTTTCATAAATGAATTCACCACGATAAGTATTGTTCGCCACGATTCCACCAACTTTGGCTGCCGCCAAGAAAACGTAATCGGGTTTTTCAGCTTCAAAAAAAGCTTTTACCGCTACCGTATCCCGCAAATCCAATTCTTTGGATGTACGGTAAACAATATTTTCAAATCCCTTTGCCTGCAAATTGCGGACAATCGCCGAGCCCACCATTCCACGGTGACCTGCCACATATATTTTCGAATCCTTATTCATATTGAGTATAGACTTTATGACCGCCTTCCATCAAGAATTTATCACGCTTGAAGATATTCATATCACTCTGAACCATATCTTTCACCAAAGAAGGTAAATCATACTCAAGCTCCCATCCCAATTTCTCTTTCGCTTTGGCTGGATCACCAATCAACAAATCTACTTCCGTCGGACGGAAATATTTTGGATCGACACGAACCACCACCATACCCTCTGGTAATTGGTATTCACCGGTACATTTCACCACGGAACCGATTTCATCAACCCCTTCGCCAGAGAAAGCCACCTCAATACCCAACTCGGCAAAAGACATCTTCACAAAATCACGAACCGTCGTTGTAATGCCCGTAGCCACCACAAAATCCTCGGCAGTTTCCTGCTGCAACATCAACCACATCGCCTTCACATAATCCTTGGCATGTCCCCAGTCACGCTTAGCATCCATATTACCCAGGTAGATGGTTTCTTCAAGCCCCAAGGCAATTTTACAAGCCCCTCGGGTAATCTTACGGGTTACGAAAGTTTCGCCACGCAAAGGAGATTCGTGGTTGAACAAAATCCCGTTGCAGGCATACATATCATAAGCCTCGCGGTAGTTCACCGTGATCCAATAGCCGTACAATTTCGCCACCGCATAAGGCGAGCGTGGGTAAAATGGCGTCGTCTCACTCTGAGGCACCGCCTGCACCAAGCCATACAACTCCGACGTCGATGCCTGATAAAACTTGGTCTTCTTCTCCAAGCCTAACAAACGGATCGCCTCCAAAATACGCGTAACCCCAATACCATCCGCATTGGCCGTGTATTCCGGCGTATCAAAAGACACCTTCACGTGCGACATCGCCCCGAGGTTATAAATCTCATCCGGCTGCACCTCCTGAATGATCCGCGTCAGGTTCATGGAATCCGTCAAATCCCCATAATGCAATTTGAAACGAATCCCCTTTTCATGTGGATCCTGATACAGGTGATCGATACGATCCGTATTGAACAAAGAACTACGGCGCTTGATTCCATGCACTTCATAGCCTTTTTCCAAAAGCAATTCCGCCAAATAAGCACCATCCTGACCGGTAATTCCGGTGATTAAAGCCTTTTTCATCTATAAATTCAGTTTTTGTTGGGTTGAATACCCGTTAATTTCTTTTATCTAAATACCCACAGCTAAAGCAATGGGCTACCAATACAAAAACCCATTGAAATGGGTTGAACCTGTGCTTCGAATAAAACACCGTTTTTAAATAATTGTGGTGTTCCATTGAAAAAACAAGTCCTACCTGCTTTAGCAGGTTTTTGTAATGATAGGGGGCTGTCGCACAACTCAGTTCTATTCATTTAGCACAAAAGACTATTTCGTGAGCTGTACGGATGCACCTAAGTGTGTATCCAAACCATACAAAATTTATTATGATTCGGGCAGACACACAGGTCTGCCCATACAGTGACCAAATAAAATTTCGTGGGACAATATCAATTTATGATTGAGCAACAGCCCCTTATCGAAATGCACCCATGAACACTGGGCGTAGGCTCTGTCTACGACCCAACTTTAAATACCCACAGCTAAAGCAATGGGCTACCAATACAAAAACCCATTGAAATGGGTTGAACCTGCGCCTCGAATAAAACACCATTTTTAAATAATTGTGGTGTTCCATTGAAAAAACAAGACCAACCTGCTTTAGCAGGTTTTTGTGATGATAGGCCATGGTTTCAACCATGGTTATCGAAATGCATCCATGAACACTGGTCGTAGGCTCTCGTCTACGACTCAACCATTACATTTCTTCTTTAAAAACGGCAATTACGGATTTTTGACGGTGGATTCAAATTTTATTCTCAATACTTCCCCACCGCGTGCAGTGGGGCTACCGGTTATCAATAAAAATCCGACCGATACCCAATATTCCACCGCAGACTCATGGTGGTAGTGATGTCGGTATAAGCCGTAGTCATTTCAGGTTGCACCTGACGCATTAGCAAACGCCCGTCGATAAACAGATTGTGCTTCAGCTGATAGCTTGCCCGCATATCTGCCATCAATTGTCGTGTCGTATTTCCCTGACCGATATAGTTGCCCGTATCCGATTCCCGTGTGTCATAATCCTTCATCGGGTCGCTGCCGAAGTTGGTTTCTGTGCCATCTTCCTTCAGGTAATCCTGTCCGTAAATGGCATATTGTCCCTGAAAAACAAGGCTGAGTCGAGGAAAAGGTTGCGCTCGAACCACTGCCAAAAGCTCATAAAAATTAGAACCAAGCGGGTGCGCAAGTGAGGCTCCATAGTGCGTCATGGCCGAATAGGGCGACTTGTGATTATAGGTATATGGTCGTGCCAGATTCCCTTCAATTTGTAAATCCAAATTATTGACTCCTCCAACATTGTACCATGCCAAACCCGACTGCACAGCAAACTTCATCGCCCACCAACCGTCGTTTTCCTTCAGCATGTTCAAGTTGAACTCATCCAAAACAAACTGCCCATACCATTTCAGGCCAGGCGTCAGGTACCACTTCCAGTCCAGACCAATTTGCATCTTGCCGAAATAAGAACCTGACTCCAGCTCCATCCCCCGAAAGAAAATAATGGGGTTATAGAAGGTCAGTGGCATCGGTAACGGACGATGAGCAAGGCTATCGTATCCCCCAAAATTCACCGTTTCAAACAACCCTATATTCGCTTTCTTTCCGATATTCAAACCCAAACGATGAAAGCCAAAGCCTTTTGAATAGGTTTCACTTCCTAAATATTGATCCGACGGCAAAGCTGCCATCTGTGCATAAATACTGGTGTACTGAAGCTTCCATACCTGTGTGGTCAGTTGGGCAAAAAGGTAACTGTTCGCATTGTTGGACAGGATCATCGATCGTAAACCTTCGCCCACCTTCACCTGATCATAACCTGCACGCACATTAATTTCAGGAATAAAATCGAAAGTAAAATAACCTCTGGAGGTAAAATAATCGAAACCGTTCTCCTTGAAATCCTTCACGTAACCTTCGCCAGGCAATGAGCGGTATTTGCCAAACTGATTTTGAACATAGCTCGGAAAAACAGCTTGGGTGGTACCCAAAAAAGAATAGAACCCCACCTTCTGACCAATCTGTCCCCGAACTTCCACGCCCCGGGTATTCTGAAACAAGGTTTGGCTATTACTACCGCCTTCGGCAACCTGCCCCTTGCGTTCCACCCCTCCAGCGAAATAAATCACGGGGTTAACATGCACATCAAATCGAGGGGTATTGACCATCAGAAAATCAGACTGCTTCTTAAAAAAAGTATTCCAAATCGTCTTCTGACTGTTGCCAGTGGTGGAATCCGAAGAAGCCTCCCAACTGTCATTCAGCAAATACTGATAATTAAACTGATCTACACGAGAAAATGCACGCTGATCCAACGACTGTAAAAACGGCACCAATAGATCTCGTCGATAGGGCAAGACCGTTGTGTGCAGCTGAGGGTTCTGCTTGCCCGAAAGCCCTTCAAACCGTTGAATCAAATAGTAATAATCATCGTTCAGTGGCACACTTGCCCGCTGACCAATGACCTTGTATCCTTGAAAAAAGAGCATAAAAAAAGCCAAAAAGCTGAGTATTTTGGCTGATGGGTAGGTATTTTTCATTGATTAATAGTATTGTTATTGTATTGAAGTTGGAGTGGTTAAATATTGTCCACAGATTTCACAGATTAACACAGATTATTTTTTATTATAATTACTATCCTGGTCGTAGCCTCCGATCTACGACCCGATCATTAAGACGAATCATATTATCCCACAGCTAAAGCAATGGTCTATCAATACAAAAACCCATTAAAATGGGTTAGTATTGCACTTAATTTGACACTACGGATTTTATAAAATGTCCTGCTTGAATAGGAGTACGGAGCCAACCTGCTTTAGCAGGTTTTTGTGCTGATAGGCCATGGTTTCAACCATGGTTATCAAAATACCCAAACCCGTACGGACGTTGCATGCAACGTCCCTACAATACCACACCGCATGCGGTGCGGCTACAAATAAATCGTCAAATCACGCCCGCTTCCGCATATTCGTCCGTTGCTGAAACCTCACCACTGACTTCTTCACAAACATCTTGCTGGTTGGTGGCATCTTCATCAAGTTCAACACATAGGCGTAAATGAGGAACAAACCAAAAATAAACAAGCAGGATAATGAAGGCGAAAGTGCCTCCACGATATAGGTAAACAGCAACACATACAATACATTGCAGATACAGATCAGCGCTGTAGCTTTCCAATGTTGCAGTCCCTTGTCGATAAAGATATGATGGATATGGTTACGGTCGGGAAAAAAAGGTGATCGACGCTCGCTGATTCTGTTCGTAAAAACGCGCAAAGTGTCAAATAATGGAATGGCAAAAAGCAAAACGGCCATGGCTGGTGCAGACTTAAAGCTGAAGACCATTACCTCGGGCAGTTCGTGCATCCGTAAAAACTGTATATTCAATACCGCCAACACAAATCCCAAAAGCAAGGAACCCGTGTCGCCCATGAAAATTTTCTGTTCCCGAGAGAAGTTGAACCGCAGAAACCCGATCAAGGAAGCGATCAAAATCACTGATAATAAAGCGTAAGAATATGCGCCATTGACATAAAACCAAACGCCCAAAAAACCTGCCATGACAATCCCTAAGCCTCCCGCAAGTCCGTCGATACCATCAACAAGGTTGATCGCATTGATCATCACCACATACACAAACAGTGAAAGAACGACTGAAGCAATATAGGGGATTTCATAGATGCCCACCACACCATGCAATGAGCCAATACGGATGTCGGCCATGATGATCACAATCAAAGACGCAAAGAGCTGCGCCAACAGTTTCTTTATCGGTGCAATCACCAGAATATCATCTTTAATGCCAATAAAAAAGATGATCAGCAAGCTGGCAAAAAGATAACGGATAGCAGGAACAAAATGTACGCCCCCGACCAATAAATAGGTCAATATCAGACTGATAAAAACAGCAACGCCTCCTAAAGTAGGTGTTACACGCTGATGCGAACTCCGACCGTTAGGTTCATCAAACAATCCTTTTGCCAACGAAACATTAATTACCACTGGAATAGTGATTAAACTGAAAAATAAAGAGGCGATAAAGGCCAAAAATGCTTGACCCCAAAAAGGGAATTCAAAGCTAAAATCCATAATAGAGATGTTGAGTTAAGGTTATACCCTAATAGGTATTCTTATTAACGTTGATTAGGTTATATTTTATCCACAGATTCATGTTTTTTATTGTCCACATATTTTTTTTGTATGATCGTGTGTAGCCTGACACATTATTTAGTTCAAGCGTCTCGCTTGGATCAAATATTTCAAAAAACATGCCTCACAGTGATAAAGGCGTTTAACTATTTACAGTGTAAGAAAAACAAATCGCCTTAAAGTAAAATAAAATTTGCATTAAATAAAAATATGTAAAAAATTGATTTCACAGCAAAGGCTCAAAGTGGACATCTATTTGTTCTGCAATTCATGTGCCTGCCGGTACGGACGTTGCATGCAACGTCCCTACATTTCCACACCGCACGTACCGGTCGTAGGCTCCTGTCTACGACCTTCTCAATAAATCAAACAAACTGCCCCAGCTTACTTAATGGCTTCGCCCAGCGCGTATAAAACTTCGGCTGTAAGCCATTCACCTCCCAGGCACGGGCATCCATCTGATTCGCTTTCCAACGCGCCTTCCAACTTTCATTACTTGCCCCACCGACCCGCATTTTCACCAATACCTCCGGCAAATAAGTCATCGAAATCTGATGCTTCACCATAAAGCGCAGCATCAATTCATAATCAGCTGCCGAACCAAAATCCAGTCGATAGCCCCCAAACTGCGCAAACAACTCCCGACGGCAATAAAATGTCGGGTGCGGAGGCATCCACCCCTTCAGGTAACGCTTAGCATCATATTCCCCAGACACCCAATGCCGGTGAATCTTGCTCACCTCCTCCTGATCCACATAATCCAAATCAGCATACAGTCCATCCGCAGGTGCCTTTTCCAATTGCTTGACAATCTTAGAAACCGCCTGATGATCCGCAAAAAAATCATCTGCATGAATCAAGCCGACATAATCACCCGTCGCCATGGCAATACCCTTATTGATGGCATCATACAGTCCCTTATCAGGCTCACTCACATAGCGATCCACCCGTTGGCAAGCCTTCACTAAATCCATGGTTCCGTCTTTGGAACCGCCATCTACCACGATGTATTCAATATTGTGGTAATCCTGTTGCTCCACCGAGGCGAGAGTGCTCGGCAGTGTTTGCTCTGCGTTGTAGCAGATCGTTATGATTGATATTTTCATTTATTAACTACAGATTGTGTTTTATCCACCCACAGATTTCTTCTTTCATAACCAATTGAAAGCGTAGGTATTGTCCACAGATTACACAGATTAGCACAGATTTCTTTTTTTAATGACTAAGGGAAATGGTTCAGTATTATACATAGATTCTTTTTCTGCGGTGAACTATCTAACGATACCTTCGTGTAATTCACAAAACATATGGGTATGACTAAAGATCCGCAAACTTATCAAATAATAGGCGCCGCAATGGAGGTTCATAAAAACTTAGGTAAAGGTTTCTTAGAGCATGTTTATCATGAAGCTCTCTCCATTGAATTGAATACTGCACACATTCCTTTCGAACATGAAGTAATGCTTAGTATTTACTATAAAAACCAATTGCTCGAAAAGAAATATTATGCTGACTTCATTTGCTTTCAAAATATCATTGTAGAATTAAAAGCAGTAAATAAATTAGAACCAGCACATACAGCTCAAACGCTAAATTACTTGAAAGCCACAAAATTCAAGAAAGGACTCATTCTAAACTTTGGAGCGAAAAGCCTTGAATACAAGCGAGTAATATTATAAACTAAAATAATTATCTGTGGAAATCTGTGTAATCTGTGGACAATAAAAAACACTAATCCGTGGGTTCAAAAACAATCCGCTCCCGCTTAAAAACAGCAGGGTTCCCCTGCCAAATTTCATACTCAGGAACATCACCCGTCGCCACGCTCCCCACGGCAACCACCGCATGACTCCCCACCCTCACCTTCGGGCAAACCACCGCCTGAGCACCTACCCAGGCACCATCTTCCAACACAATCTCTCCCACCATCAAATCAAAGGTAGCTTTCTTATAATCATGCGAACCCGTCAATAACATCGCACCCTGCGACAAACAACAATTCGCCCCAACCTTCACCGCCACCAAATTATCAATCCACACCTTCTCGCCTATCCAACTGTGCGGTCCGATCTCTAACCGCCATGGGTATTTGATGTTCACCCCAGGTTTGATCACCACACCTTCGGCGATCTTTGCTCCGAAAAATTTAAGGAGTAGGACTTTTAGCCCCGAAGAAATATTCAGTGGGTTAATGAAAAATAGAATGTTGGTAAAATACCAAAAAAGGCGTTTGATGCGTCCTGCACCGGTGGAGTACCAAGCGTTGTTGTATATGGATAGATTTGTTTTCATTTGTTTATATCATTCGTAGGTGCAGAGCATGCCCTGTACCTACCAATAAAAAATCTGCGTTAATCTGTGTAATCTGTGTACAATAAACGTCTCTCCTTCCTCAACTCTCTATATAACAATGCTACCTGAGCGTTTGTCAACATTGACTAAAAACCGCCCCACAAAAAAACAAAACATCGTAAAAAAAGGCCCTATTAACACCGCTTTCCCTTCCTGCATAATCTTAAACGCTAATTCCAAATTGAAAATTAACCAAACCACGGCTCCAACAGCACAAAGCACTGTATAGGTTAAGAAATAAATAAGTAATGCTCTTCTATGGCCAACCTTCAAACCGTTACTCAAAAAAATACTGCCTAACACAGTGCTTGTTCCGATGTAAAACATCAAACTATAAAGACGGGGATCCTCTCCCGAAGCTAATTTTGAGAATGAATAGGTACTAAAACCACCAGCCCTTGAAAGCCATGGGTCTGCCAAATGAAAAATATCAAACACATACAAATAGTGATGATACCCAATAAAAAAAAGCCCACTAAGGGCTATTAACATCACTATTTTTTGACAAACTATCTTTGCTTTTGAAATCGTTCTACCCATACCCACCACAATAACAAAACAAAACCATACACCACCGCAGTAAATAAATACTTATGGCTAAAATCTAACCACTCAGGGTGAACCATCTGAATTTTCACCAAGGCAATAACCCGTAAAACATTTAAGAAGAATAGAAATATTAAACCTCCGATCAAAAATGAAACTTTCGGAACAAGCTTGCTATTTCCATAGGAAAGCACGAATACCACAAACAGCACATCCAATTCTAACCCATTACAAGGGTGAGCAATACGCAACAAATTTAAATCATTAAGAAGCATGGTTACAGATCCATCTGCATTAGTTACAGATTGGATCATCAAACCAAAAGCATTCATGAAATAAATAGCAACTTTAGCTACACCACTTGTCATCCAAGTATCCAGAACACCTGAAGGCTCCAAAACTAAATGATAAACAACAAACCAAATTAGTCCCAAGGATAAGAACCGAAACAAGAACTTCACCAAAGGCACCTGCCAATAATATCGAACTCTATCCAAATAAACGCCCATACTCCTCTTTTAAATTGGCTTCACTCATATATTGCTCAGCCACTGCTCTTGCTCCTTTTTGCCATATACCAAAAGTTTCACTATCCATCGAAATGGCTTCCTCGATGGCAATTTGCAGTTCATTACCCTCTAAAACCACATCCCAGCCTGCCTTTTTTTCCTTCAAATTTCTCCACGGCGTTTGGTTACTGCTAATTACAGGTAGGCCATTTGCAAATGCCTCAAACAAAGAATGTCCAAAGTTTTCACTTTGACTTGGCTGAATGTAAACATTTGCTTTTTTCAACACCTCCCCTATTCTCGTAGGTTTCACCTCCCCATGATAATTCACAATAATATTCTTCGGTAAACGGTTAATTGTTTCCTGACAAGAATTCCAATATTGAGAATCCTTTACAGGTCCATATATGTCCCACTGTACATTCCCCTTCACATTTTTTAAAGCTTCAATCACTAACAAATGGTTTTTCATAGGGCTTATCAATGCAACGGTAACTAATTTTATTGCCTCACTGCTTTTCATTTGTCCCTTAGAAAAACCAATTGAAATGTTAGGTACATTACCTACAATGGATTGTAAACCTTGAAGCCGAAGTGTCCGAAATTCCAATTGCTCCTGTTGGGTGGTGAATTGCCACATCAAATTTTTTGGTAACAATTGCTTCAAAACCTCTAAGTATAGGCGCTTCTTAAGTCGTTTAATTTTCAGTGAATTAAGCTGCAACATTCCCCTTGGAGCAATAATTACTTTGGCCTGACTACCCACCTTCCGATTAGATAACAAAGGAAACAAAGTGGTAAAAAGGTTAAAAACGCCATTAACATAAACCACATCAGGTTTTACCTGGTCTATGATCGCTTTAATGTCGCTATATTTTTGCTCCTCTCCATAAAAAACTTGCGCCTTGCCTTCAAAATCAACCCACTCCTCAAATGGCACACCCAAAGGGGATTTATCTAAATCAAAAGCCTGACATACTACATAGAAATCATAGGCCTGAGCAAGGTATCGAACCAAATTTACACAAGACTGAATAGGCCCTCCTCCCTTATAGGCGGGAGCAAAGTATTCCGTAAATAACAATACTTTAGGCCTTTCCATTATACACCTCCTCATACACGGCCTCATATTGAGCCACTATATTAGCCAATTTAAACCGCTCAACATTAACACGCCCTTTCGCTACTAACTCTTGTGCTTTTGATGGATTGTTTTTTACAAGAAGAACTGCTTCCCGAATTTCTCCAACATTCAATGGATCAACCAAAATAGCACTATCCCCTGCCACTTCTGGCATAGAGGCCACATTTGACGTAATCACTGGAATTCCGATGGCCTGCGCTTCAATAATAGGCATTCCAAAACCCTCATAGGTAGAGGCAAAACAAAGCAAAGAGGATCTCGCATACAGTCCTAAAACCTCATCATAACTAATGTTCACATAATTATCAAAAGTTAGATGGGTTGCCGTTAGTAAAGATTGCTGTACCTCAGTTAGCGATCCGATAATATTTAAATGAACATCAAGCCCTTTTAGTGCCTCAATTGTTTTTTCAAGATTTTTGTTGGGTTTAGTCCCCACTAATAGCAAGGTGAATTTTGTAGGTTCTTGCCTCGTATATATCATGCAACGCTCGTAATCCACTGGATTAGGAATTACTTGCACCTTATGCCTTGCCCAAGGTATAATCTCCAAAAGCTCACCCTTTGAAAATTCAGAAATAACGGTAATCTTTCTTACGATTAAAGAAGGCAGCCAAAACCACAACAGCTTAATTAAAAACCACTTTAACACATTCCCTTGTAGAGCTGAGCCTACATCATGAACCGTTAAAACCGTATTTCGCCCTGTCCCTAATGCCATATACTGCACATCCCCAGTGATATGAAAAACTTGCCCCTTGAGTCTTTTTCCAAATATGATATTTTTGAATAAGGCCTTGAACGAAGCACCTACATGTGGAATATTTACCACTTTCGCGGGGTTATTTAAGCCTCCAACAATAGTTGAAAACAACTCCTCGATGCTATTCCCTCCTGCTCTTTTTGCCCGAAATAAAAATACCGGCGACACTAAACCTCCCATTTCAATATATTCCTCGCTCCCCAAAAAAACATCCATACAACCATGGAGGCTTTGACCAAATGATTTAACACCACAACTAACTCGGTCTCAGCCTTAACGACCTGCAAAAATAATAATGGAACAAACACCACCAATAATGGTGTTGTAAAAATCAAACGCTGTAATTGATTCCAATACCAAAGTAAGATTCCTCCCCAGAAGAACATAAACCCAATTCCACCCCATTTCCCAAAATTAGCATAGGCTTCTCCAATCACACTGGTTCCCATACTTGTATTTCCCCCCAAAGGAAGCCCTGTAAATCGCATAAAATTTTCACGCCCTCCTGCCTTTTTCTTGTTTGGGTTAAGAAACCGGGGAAGCAAACTTGCTGAAAAAGCCTCAATAATGGTTTCACCACCTGCATAATCTTCGCTATTGGGAACATGGTGCATAATAGCAGAAATAATCCATCCCTGATTCAGTCGTACATTCAGCTCCTCCTGCCCTTCTTCCTCTTCCAATACTCCTGCTTCCATTCTCTCCACGAAGATAGAAGTGAATAGCTCGACTTTGTTGATCGCTCCACTACCTCTCAAGGCAACTCTATATTGCGCTTTGACAACCTGAATGGCGATAGAAGAGCAGATACCCACACCAATAATAACTAACTTAAATTTGAAGGAAGGACGATACTTTACCGCCCAAAACATCAAAAAGAAAATACTCCATAAAATCAAATCATGGAACATTCCTGAAGATAATGCCCTATAAACCAAATACACCAAAGAGCCATAAAAGAACGTTCGATGCGTTGGGTTAGGAGAAAAAAGCAATAACACAGCCCCAACATATTTGAAATTGCTAATTAAGAACAAAAAGAATAAAAGTGCATTCGGCACAAAACCACTTGCCAAGTCGGCAAAGAAACCGATGAACAACAGGGGAAGACCATAATTGGAGTAATTCTTAAGAATACCTATATTAATATTGATCGTCCGCTTTTTCATAAGCAGCCAACTAAACAAAAGCATCGCAGGTACCACAAAAGCCATATACTCCTCCTGTCTTACATACATATAATATTTATAGTGACTTATCGGATTATTGTAGCTTTGAAAAGGCCCTAAAATCCATTGCAGAGAAGCCAACAGGCCTATTAACTCAAAAACAGGAAAACCTTTCCCTAATTGCTCAATAAACCGATAAAATAAAAACGCTGTTAACAGCAAGCCAACAAAGGACCAAAAATCTATCACCATCCACCTAAATCAATCAAAATACTATATGGCTTTTTCAAAGATTTGACCTAAAAGCTTCCTCATTATAGACTCATAATCATAGCCTCCTTGGATTACTTTTTGGTGACCATTTTTTGTAACCGCCTTCAAGGCCTCTTCATTGGCTAAAAAATATTTCACCTTTTCTACAAACTCTTTCTCACTTCTATAATAGATGACTTCATCATCCTCATAAAATGAAGCGATTTCCTCATTCCACTCTGTTAACAAAGCGGTTCCACATGCTGGAATTTCAAAAGTACGAGTCGTGTGTTTTTCTGGAACCCATTTACTAACCGAACCAAAAGCAATTTTTGCCTTTTGTAACGTCTTCACGTAATCCGTTCCATAAACACCTTTCCCAAAGTAGATTAAATTACTATTACCTTTATGCTTAGCCTCAAAGGTTTCCCATTTTATCCCTGCCAATGCAACTGTTATTCCATTATTTAATAATAAAGAAATATATCTCGATCGTTCTTTTTCATAATGACCGATAAAAACTACATCAACATCTTTTTGAGCAAATACCCCTGGCTTATGCAATCCTTTCTCAAAACCTTGAGTTACCAAAAGCACTTTACTATCAGAAAAATCTGAATAACAGTCTAACTCATAACTCTTTGTTGTAATCAAATAATCATACAGTCCTCCACTCTGATTAAAATGTTTTGATCTATGAAAGGTAAAAGCTGGGTCAGGAGTGAAGTGCACTAAATTATTAGTACAGGACTTAAGGAATTTTGTAGTTTTTTTAGTAATATAAATAGCCTTATCCACCCAAATTAGATCATAAGCCCCATTTATATAGCTTAATATGTATTCATTGACAGCTGAAATAACTGGCCCTACCTTATACCGAAACCCAATTGAACGAAATACCTTATTTGGTCTAAAAAATGGTATATTCGTGTTAATTACAGAAAATTCTCCAGGCTTAAGAATGAACTTGAGCCTATCAGCGCGCATTTTACTCGTCGTCCCCTCATCATATTGCCCTATATATAAAACCCTCATCCGAAACTTAGCTTTCTGAAATTTCCTTCAATAATTCAGCATACACATCCTCACAAAAATAAGTAGAAGGTTTGTACGACAACCCTGTACGATCAATAGCCTCCCCATAGTCAAAGGCTTCCATATCTTCACAATTCATAGGCAAGACTTTTGGAAAAGTATCTACCGTTTGATACGGAACAGGCCCTTTAAGTACATCGGGATACCAAACGTCCAAATCGCAGGCTAAATATTCAAACAGTTTATTGGGTGCGTTATAGGTGAAATTTTGATTATGCGCTTTATACAGGACTAAGCCAACATCATATTGACTAAGAAGTGGTGGTTGATCTTGGTATTCGATTCCCTTTTCAAAGTACCGTATATAGCCCTTTTCCCTTTCATTTAAATAATCCTTAACATCGGTGTAAACATTATAGGCAAAAATATCAAATAGAACACGCCCCCCTTGATTTTCCACCCATTCACAAACTTCCTTCAAATAAGTTGATTGAAAAGATAGTGAGCCAACATATATTAACTTAAGTGAACCAATATTCCTTTTTTTAACTGAAAGAGATTTATATAACCAAGACTTTGGAGGATAATTAGGCATAATTCGTAATTGGTTTTTCATCAAATTAGGATGATCTTCATGAAAAAATTGTATCCTATCCGCATTTGTTTGACTAATCCATTTCGCATTAGAATAAAGCCACTTCTTTTCTAAATCGTGATAAAACCTAACGGTTGTCATCATCTGTAAATAATCCTTTGGAGACTCATACTCGTGATAATGAATAAACAATTGGCATTTAGAATTGAAGAAGCGAAGATACACATATGCGGGCCAGGCAGAAGATGACTCAAAATACAACAACTTATTTGGCCGAAAAAACAGCAATCTTAATAGAGTGAAGAGGTTAAAAAAAATATACTTCAATAACCTAAACCCTCGACTTTCCCCAATCTTTGTAAAGGGGAATTTATGAATAAAGATATTAGCAGGTCTATCCGGGGTAAATGAATCTCGTTGAGCAACATTAGAGCAACTAAACACTTTAACGGAACTAAAACTATCGCCAAGAGTATTTATTAAATTACAAACTGGCGGATAATATTCCAAAGGTTGAAAGTGAATAATTGCCAATTTAGTACAATTATTATTTAACATGTCATTTTAATACAAAAACCTACATTTCACTTTAAAACTAAATAAACTATAACATTCAATTTATAAAATACTAGACAATTCAGTATTCGCCTATGGCATTGGGGAAAGGATTAATTCATAGATATGAAATTACATTTTCCCATAAATCCCATGTGAATATAAAATCACATTGAACAATAACAACAAAGAGCTCCCGCTAGCAAATAGGACAATCCTAATTGCCCTTTCCCATGAAGAACTAAAACAATTAAGCAACTGTATGTAAAGTAAAAAATTGATATGCCAGTAACATTACCAAAGCCTTCAAAAGATCTTCGTTTTGCTGATTAAGAAAATCCAAAGGAGTTTTTTCCGAGGAATTCTCCTTAAATTTAACACCCATAATCACACCACATTTGGCCTCTGATCATCAAACCTAAAGTTAACATGTAATTAAACGATACCACTGCCCAAATCGTATGCGGTTAGAGATGATTGCTCACTACTTTATTCATTTGAAGCTTTTTGTTCTAAGGTTAATAGATTTCTTCCACTTCGTAAAAATCCAGCATTTTTTTAATTTCTACGACCATTTGAATCTAGTTTCATGCTATAAAACCAGTCCATTTTTTTTGACGGTTAAGAACATATCCCTAAACAATCCTACCCCTCCACTTGAGAACCTTATACAATAGTAAAAAAATCCAGGCTATTCTCCCTCTTTTTACCAAGGATCTAATAACTAAGTAGATCTTATAAAAAATTTTCCGGTGAGCCATACGCACCTCCGAGTTACTTAAATAAGACTGCATCTTCAAAAAATAAAACTTGATTTCAAATGGCTCACTAACTCCACTAAACGATTTAAATAATTTTTGAGAAGCCGAATTAGGGCTAAGCCTCCACCAAGCTAAACCAGATGGTTGAATTAATACAGAATAATGAGTGGCCATTAATAACCTTGCATAGTCATCTCCTGATTTATACTTCGTTGAAAAACCACCAAGCCTCAAAAAAAAATCTCTATTTATTAAATCGTATACCAATGCTAAATTTAACATCGAATAATTCGTAAGGTAATGTTTTCGCATACACTCTTCAGAGCTAAACAACCTATACTCATCATAATCTCTAGAAATTAGCATGCCACAATCCTTGTATTTTTCTATCTCTTTGACTGCACTCCCTAATCCTTCTGGATTTAATTTATCATCTCCGTCAATATAAATTATATATTTACCCGTAGCCATCTGAAGACAAAAATTACGATTAGGATATTCACCTATATTTGTTTCATGCCGTACTGTTACTATTCGATTGTCATTATACTCAGTAATTATCTGCCAGGTGTTGTCAGTAGAACAATCGTCAGAAATAATTAATTCTATGTTAGCATATTTATTTGCCAAAACACTTTCAATGGCTTGGCGAACATAAAGGGATGAGTTATATGTCACCATTGCAACTGTCACCAATGGTGATGTGTTTTCCGTTTTTTTATTCATTATGGAAATAAATAATCCGTTGTATAAAAGTCAATCAAATTTTGTTTATAAAAATCCCCATTATAAATCTTGTGACACGCTTCAAATTGCTGTCCATTAGTATCCTGAAAATAATTCAAATCTGTCTCAGCTTTATTAATCACATCATCAATCTTTTCAACCATCGATTGATAACTATCAAATACACCATTTAAATGTTCAAAACTTGGTGTAAAAAAATCTTGATTATAAACAGCAAAAGACACACCCCCTGAAAACACCGTTTCAATGAAATAAAAGTCCAAGCCCTCTCCTAAAGTAATCATGTATTTAGCTCTTTGAATAAGTTCGAGATATTTCATGTAAGTAATTCCTGAAATAATTATCACTTCGAACCTCGGAAGCTCTCGCTTAATTTTTTCTAAAATTAGGTCTTTAAGTTCGCCCATATCTGGTGAAACTAAGATGATATCCTCTTTTTCTGAATATGGTCTAAAGTCATATCGCTCGGGGGTGGCATAAACGGACAGCTTATGTAAGGGCACCCCATACTTCTCACGAATCTCAATGTTAGAGTATTGTTCGTGCGCAGTGGTTTGGGTAACATAATATCCTTTGCCCCTAATCGAATTGATAACTTCAGGTGTTGGCATTATATCAATTCTTTGATTTAAAATATTCAAATGAAACTGATTTACTTTTATCGGAGATAGCTTTTGTCGTAATTTTTCAATCAATAGTGGCTTAAACATATATTCAGGTATATGAATGGTAACCTCATGTAAGTTAGAAAAAAACGATAATTGATTGAACCTGTAAAGTGGGATATCATTTGGAAACTGTGTATGTTTCAGTAAAAGATGAGCATCAGGACTTGTTACCATAATAACTTCTGCGCAATGAATTTCCTTCAATTTCACGGTTTCCTCATAAATTGACGCTATAGACATAATCCCACCAGAAATCTCATCTTTACCCGTAAACCAACTTGCTCCGCCAACCACGAAAATAATCAATTTTTCAATTTCAGAACTATATTGTAATTGTAGTTGTTTGTTCTGATTTTTACGAATCAGCCTTTCTCGATAAACTTTGTTGCGCTCGTTTCTGTAATAACAAAACCGAATTACTCGCTTAAAGTACTCTGGTATAAATTTCATCATTTAGCAGGGTTCCCTTTCACAGTTAAATTACTAGGAACATCTCTCGTAACTACTGCTCCCGCTCCAATTCTACAATTATCACCAATCACCACACCAGGAAGTATTACTGCCCCTGCACCAACAAATACATTGGATCCAATTTTAGCCCTACCTAACAAAAGAGCATTTGGAGCAATTTCACAAAAATTGCCTATGACAACATCATGGTGAATATTTGCACGTGTGTTTATTAGCGTTCCTTTACCAATATGCACCGAAGGACCCACAAATGCATACTGCATTATTGAACAGCCTAAGCCTATAGTCGTATTTTGCCTACTCACCGTGGAATTAACTGCTACAAGCGTATAAGGATCACCCTCCATTTTTACAGCCAAATCATATAATTTTTCTCGGACATGAACACCTCCTACTCCTAAAACAAATTGTGGTTTCTTCTTAAAATATTTCCCTAGGCTTTCTTTGGATCGAATTTTCCCATAATGCTCAAAAGAAATTGGCCATTTAGTTAAGTCATTCACATCATCAAAAAACGCAAACTTCTCATTATATTCATTCAACAGAATAACATCCAAAGTCTCGGAAGCATGTCCGCCAGCACCAATAACAACCATTTCTTAATTATTTTGTGCTCGAAGAAGTATTCTACATATATAATCTTGCTCTTCTACGGTCAACTGATGATAAAGCGGTAAACATAAGATCCGCTGACTAATATCATCAGAAACCGGAGTATGTTGTTTATCAACGTACCCCAAAGTAGAAAGAGATGGATAAAAATATCGCCGAGGATAAATCCAATTTAACTCCAACTCAGACTTGGCCTTTAACAATGCCTGCTCTGATTTGAATAGAATAGGGAAATAAGCATAATTATAATCAGTGTCTTCATGAATACCCTGAAAGGATACGTTGAGATTACGTAGTTTCTCCACATAATACAAGAACTGTTCTTTACGTTTTGATCGTATTTCCTGAACATACTTTAGATTACACAAACCCATAGCTGCGTGAAACTCAGAATTTTTACCATTTATTCCTACCCCATCAAATGACTCAGCTGTTTTAAAACCAAAATTTCGCATGCTTGCCAACTTTTGTGTCAGTTCAGCAGATTTTGGAAACACCCCCCCTCCTTCAGTAGTGTGAAAGAGTTTAGTCGCATGAAAACTTATTGTACTTATATCTCCAAACTCCAAGACTGAACGACCTTTGTATTGTACGCCAAAACAATGGGCGGCGTCATAAATAACTTTAAGGTGGTGCTTTGAGGCTATTTCACTTATTGCTTCTATATCACAAGGATTACCAAAAACATGCGTAGCTAAAATAGCACTTGTCTTTTTCGTAATACTCGCCTCTATTTTATTAGGGTCTATATTAAATGTATTCGGGTTAATATCTACAAAAATGGGTTTGCAATTATCCCAAACAATTGACGAAGTAGTAGCAATGAAAGAAAATGGAGTTGTAATAACTTCACCTTCTAATCCTAAAGCCTTAATTGCCAACTGCAAGGCTATAGTTCCATTGTTCACAAAAAGAAAATGATTTAAATTGAATTCGTCTTTGAATTTTAATTCAAAGTCATTCACTAATGGACCATTATTTGTCAACCATTTGTTATCCCAAATTTTTGTCGTATAATAATTAAATTCTTCAATTGGTGGAAGATAAGGTGATGTAACTTGTATCATACTAAACTCTACTCAATTCTTTTTTTAATAATTCAACTCGTGGACGAATTTGTGATTCAACACCATAAACACTATGAGTCTTATTAAATCCATTATATGCCATCTCATAAAGCTCATCTGGATTATTATGATAATATTTTAAACGATCACTAATCCAGTCTACTTCATTTTCTACAAGTAAACAATCTAAAGTATCTTGGTAAACAACATTTAGATTTAAAGGATCACTTATAAACATAGCCACACCGCATGCACTCGCCTCCGTGCAGGAACCAGTGGGGAACCCATCGAAAGCACCGGGGTGAAGTACAAATGCTCTATTGGGTGAGAGAATAATATCCTTATCTTGAAAAAAAGTTAAAAATTGATTTTGATTCATAAAACCATGAAATTGGACTTTCATACCTCTTACATCATAGTCAGACTCATCATATGGCCCTATCACATGAATCCTAACATCGGAATAAGTAAAGCATAAATCTCGAACACTATCGATAAAAAGATCATATCCTTTATCATATCCTTTTTCCATATTCTTATTCGCTATAAAGCATATATCAAAAGTACTTTTATCCTTGGTGTAAAACAATTTATCTTGCCATACAGACTTAATATGAGGCGCACAAACCACCCCATAAACAAACTCAATACAACCTGGTTCACACATTTTTTTCTCTAACAAATAATCCCTGGTGATTTTTTGTGTAACAATAACTTTTCTAAAATAAGAACTGCCGAAAATAACCCTTAATCTTTCATCAGATTGTTTATCATTCAGATAAAAACCACCTCCTGGATATAAAGTAAAGACAAATGGGACTCTATTTCGCTCTATATAAGGTAAAAACCCATAGGTTACATTTAGAAAAAGAGAATAAATTAATTTACTCTTGAGTAATTTGTGATGAGTAAATTGCAAAACCTGCTTATCATAACTCCTAATTACTTCGCCAATATTTCTATTATCATGCACTGCGTCCAAAGCATCTCCGGAACTGTATATGGACACTTTATCAAAAGAATTCAAATACGCTTGAAATTCAATATTTCGAAAAACAGAAATAGGATGAGGGTATAAATCATCTAAAATAATTAATTCTTTCTCCGGTAATAGAAATTTAAAGAAGTGAAATAATTCATCTATAAACGCTTCTATTTTGCGCTTAAAAAATATAAAAAACATACAGGACTATATAGTTTAAATATGATCACCATAAAAGCTAATCATTTTATTCAAAAATGATTTTTCATCAAATTTATGAATTACCGAATCTACGATAGTCGCGGCATCAAATTTTATCCTTTCTTCATAAATAGCAACAATAGCATCACTTAAGGCAATATAATCACCAACATCTATCAACACTGAATTATTCTCCTTCGCAAAATCATCAATCCCTCCATTCTTAGTTGCAATTACAGGAATTCCACAAAACATTGCCTCTAATGTTGCAATACCGAATGTTTCAATTATACTTGTGCTAATGAAAACATTTGAAGAATTTACAAATTCTGGCATATCACTGCGAGAAACTTGTTTTATAAATGTACAATGATCTAAAATCCCATATTGATTAGCTATAACCTCTAAATTCTCAAAAGAACCATATGTCACACCAACCTTAAGCTCAAAATTAATATATCCTAAAGATAAACACGTACGAATTGCCCTAAAGCAGGTATCGAAATCCTTAATATATGAATCATAACCTGTGATACAAATAACAAATTTTTCATTTGTTTTATTTTTTTTAATGGGCTTAAACAAAGAACTGTCCACAGGATTATTTATCACCTGAACATTATCTTTTTGCAAAAAACCATGCATTAAAGTATTTCTTTTCATAAAATGACTAACTGTCGTAACCATTTTTGCAGATTTTAAAACACTCTTGTAAACTTTAAGGCGATTAGTATCAAAATAATCATCTAATAATAGAGCCGTATTTTCAGTATGAACAAAAGGAATGCCTGATTTATCCCTTAACAAAGATGCTATTACCCCCCCATGTTCATAGCCTCTTGAATGCAGCAAATTTGGCTCCCAACCACCTTTAATCAACTTATCAAATACAAAAAAATAAGCTCTATTCCTAAAATAATCATTTATTTTATCTGAAAAAAAATTTGATTGGTAATAATATACTCCAAAAGTTGGTACTTTTGCAGATAAAAGCCCTTTAACAAATGAATAACCCTTGTCTTTTAAAATAAAACTGAAGAAAATGTGAAATAAAAACCTTCTCAATCCCATCCCAGGCATACAATATAAAACCTGAACATCATACTCTTCAGACATCAGCTCAGTTTGCTCTAACACTTGAGAACCAACAATTGGCGAACTTTCTATAGGCCAATAAGTAGGTATCATTAAAATTTTTGACTTCAATATGAGATTAATTTTTTATTTAATTCATTAATATTATAATTCGAGAAAATATGATGACTACCTTTCTCGCCCATTATCTCCCAATCAGCTTTAGCTTCAATTAACTTGTTTAGTTGACAAATCAACGAATTTATATCTTGGCTCTCCGCCAAAAAACCTGACACCCCATCAACCACTAATTCCTTTACTGATCCTACGTCAGTTGCCACAACAGGCAAACCAACTGCTAAAGCCTCCATTAGAACTACGGGCAAAGCTTCTGCTTTACTTGGTAAATAAAAAATATCAGACATGTGTAACAAACGAATTATTTCATTTCTGTCTTTTGCGCCTAAAAAATGAACTCTATCCTCAATACCTAATTCATTCACTAAAGACAACAAATCCGCCCTTTGCACTCCCTCCCCGATAATATTATAAGTAACATCATATCCATATTCCTGAACTAGCTCGCTAACTGCCTTAATACCTGAATCATAATCTTTTTCTTCCACCAATCGACCAATACTAAGTATATTAATTTCATCCTTTTGGTGGTACTTATTCTTCTTCGAAAAAATATTCACATCAACACCCACTGGGTGATGGATAATTTGATGCTCAGAAAAACCAAAGTCAATTAAATTTTTCCTATTATAAAAAGAAATACTTAGGACTCTATCTACATTGGATATCAAATCCCTATATACCTCTCCCCCTGAAGCGACACCTAATCGAATATCAAAACCATGAAACATAACTTGAAATTTAAAATCAAATTTCATTTGCTTTAATATCACTGCTTGATTTGCTACATGCCCAAAATGACACTGTAATATATCAAATGAATGACCTAAAAACGGGCTTATTCGAAATAAAAATGTCAAATCAACTGATTTTTTTCCATATTTAAAAAAATTACATGATTCAATTAATTGCCTATAATTAACACTCCAATATTTAGCAATAATTTGAATCCCAATAAATAATCTTTTAAATTTATTCATTGGGATGCTAAAAGATCTATCAACAATATACTGTCTCAATTGATAATTTTTCACATCTTCTAACTCCCAAACATCAGGATCTTCATTAGGATGACAGAAAATAGTTATCTCGTGTCCTAAATCAATCAAACCAGTAATTTGGTTTCGTATAAAAGTTTCAGAAATCGTAGGAAATTTATCTAAAAAAAAGGCTACTTTCATTTAATAAATATTTTTAACACCTCACGAAGTCGCGCACGGGGTCTAATTGCTAATCTAATTTGTAACCAATACCGTGACCATTTATGTTTAACCTGAATAAATATAGAAGGCTTTCTTATATCACTGTACAATAAAGGAGGCCCATCCAATTCTATAGTTTTAGGAGTCGAAATTTTTTCAACCTCATTTTGTCTATATGAATTTAATAAATCGACCCATTTTTGATGAGTCACCTTTGAACTATACCTCTCCTCGATTGTCTTTATTGCATTATTTGACAACCTTGACCATAATTCTGGATCCTCTAAAAGCAACCTTAGTTTCGCTCGGTAATCTCTACCTCTGTCCTTTACTATTAACCCATTGAAACCATCTATAATAATTTCATTTACACCACTGTTTTCAGCTAAACAGACAGGAACTACACCACAAGCCATCGCTTCCATAAGCGCTACTGGCATTCCTTCATAATCACTCATTAATGTAAAAACATGATGCTGAGACATTACATTCTGAATTTCTGAAGGGGAAACAGCTCCTTTATAAACTACCTTATGATCACAAGAAGTTGCTAAAAGGGCCTTGAGTTCATCTTGATAGCGTCCATTCCCATAAATACTAAAACTTGTTTTTTCACAACATGTCGAACACTCGATAAAGGCATCTGCCAAATACAGTATTTGTTTTTGCTCTACTTCAATTCGCCCTGCGTAGATTATCTTAAGTTCATTTTGGAATACCTTAGCTTTTATATTACTCTCAGGTGTCCCACAAGGTATCACCTTATGTTTGCTTTTGTTAGTTATATTTACATAACTATTTATCAATTCGGACACCGAAACACTACAATTAATATTACCTTGTACATTATTTATGAATTGAGTTATTACTCCTCTTGTATGCGGTTCATCTGAGTGAAGAACTGGTATTACTGGAATATTAAATCGTTTCAAATATTTAGCAGTATAAAAGGCCGGAATAACTAAATTTGCGACGACAACAGATATATCATTACGGGATATCACCCCTAATAATTCACGTACTTGATCTTCGGTATATGGAAAACACCCTATACTACTTGAAACATAAGGAATATTATTTTCCTTAAAATATCCAACTGTAGGACACTCATTTTCAGCATCATTGTAAAAAAAATGAGTAATAATATCTAAACCACAACTCAAAAGATCAGGAATCAAACGCTGTAGCCATGCATTTGGCCCTGTAGTAACATGTCCAGCCCTATCATAGGCACAAAACAATACTCTCATTAACGAATAATTTTGGTTAATACGGAATACGGAAAATAAGACAATGCCCCAAATACTATTCTTTTTTTAAAGGACAATGTAGATATACCTTCATATTCTCGCAACAGAGAAACTACCGGCATATTAGCCCCTAAATCATTTGCGATTTTTGACACATCATTTAAAGCTGATAGGTATAATTTAAGCTCTTTATTTCGTCCATAAAAATAATCCTTCAATAATCGATATAATAAAGGAGGCAAAGAGTAAACTGTTAAACCTCCTACTTTTAATGTTGAATATGTTCCCTCCCGAAGAATTAATCTCCTACCAATCACACAAGACGAACTGTTCTTTAACACTCCAAAATTAGAGAGTTTTTCATATGTAAATTTAATACTCTTTTCAACACTCAAACGAGTTTCACAAAAAGAGTTAAAAACCATATCACGCAACATATTACTTTCGGCTTGAGCATCCGTTGAAATTTGACACAAAGCACTCAAATTATCTATTGAAGTATGTGCATTTTTCAACCGCAGAAACAACCCTCTTAGAGGCAACCATTTTAAATCTTGCTGTACTGATCCTAACCCTGGCAAAATAAAAATTGTCCACAATATATTCAGCAAATCAATATACTTCTCAGATAAAATTGGCTTAAAATCAAAATTTTTCTTTTTATACTGAATCTTAAGGTTATTAATTGTATGTAAATACGGTAAAGATGGCATCATCGATTCTGCGACACATATTGGAGGATGAGTGAAAACATGACAAAACTCCTTGCTGTGTTCGATAAATAATCTCACTTTCTCCTGTGCGATCTTATAATCTTTGTCCTCAAAGCAAATAAATACATCTAAATCCGATATACCAGGGCTTTTAACTTGGCCAAACTGGCCCACGGCGAGTGCTCCTAATTCAATAGAATATTCTTCAACTAGCTCATAAGCTTGTACATAATCAGAGGATTTTAGAGGAACTAATGTACTTTCATCAAGATGAGTTACACATTCGGTAATGAAATTTTCTACCATTCCCTTAGATGGCTTAATTTTCGATAATTGACAGGCTGATAAAACTGGAGAATTACTTTCTGCATATTTCTGCCAATTTTCCAAACCTACCACCGGTTGTTTAGATACAAACTCCTGAAAACTACCCGAATATATTAATTCCCCCCAATTACTTCTTAGATCTGTTGCCCATTGAATTAACTTCTGAGCATCCAAACTAAATAGATCTCCTGAATTTAGAATAGCCGTTCGTTTATCAATATTTATTCCCTTAATTTGATTGAGTAAAGGGACTAATAATACAACTGAACCCACTAATCGTTTCAAATTATAGATATTCAATCTATCATGGAAATAATCATCAAATAATACGTCAATCCAGCGACAAAATCCCGATATACTCCCACTTAAAGTATTAAATGTATTAAAATAATTAATTGATGCCTCAATTTTATTTTCACCCTTTATGCAAATAGCACTTTCTAATATAAATAAAGGAATCACTCCATTATTATAATCTTTTAGCTCTGATGTATAAACCTTCCAATGACCATGATGTTGCAAAGGATCTAACTCATAAAATTTCTCCTCAATCTCTTTTAGTTTACTTTCAATTTCCTGTAATTCTATTTTCGACAAATTAACATCATCGATTACAATGAAATCATCTATATCAGAAAATGCTGTCATTGTGTTATCAGCATAACTCCCATGAATGAAGATCTGAATTCCACCAAATTCTCTCAAGGGCTCAAATAGATTTTGAATCTCAGCAGACAAAACACCTTCGTTCTGGGAAGAAATCCTAAAAAGACTCTTTACAGGTTGTTCCATATTGGTTTGAAGGCTACTAATCCCCATGCTCCATTTGGTATAAAACTATTTCTATAAGGTAATTCATCAACCGAAAAAGGAAGAACATTAGTCAATTGATCAACGAAAACATTTCCTTGCCTTATTGACAATGCCATTTTATAATCTCCTGGATTTAAAATTAAACTATCAAACCTTACTTCTATTGTATTTTCACTTTCAGCCTCCGCTGAAAAATACATACCACTATCTCCACTCAGGCAACTACTTATGAAAACGTCCGATGTATTTTCAAATCTAACCCCAACATTTAAATTTTGGATAGAACTATCAGCTATAATTTTCAATCTAATCTTAAACGGTTCACCAAACCTTAGAATTTTCACTACCTCCTCAGTAGCACTGAGTATTTCTGCGCCGACAAATTTAGCAGAAACACCATACCCTTTTTTACGCTCAAGACTCCCTAGAATTGGGGATTTAACCTCTACATTTGATTTAATATAGGCTTTTGTTACACTCTCAATTTTATCCTCCAGTGTAAGACAACCATTTTCTAAAATTATACCTCTTGTACATAAGCTTTTAATACTCGCCATATTATGACTCACAAACAACACCGTCCGTCCCTCATTTGTACTCACATCTTGCATCTTCCCAATCGCCTTCTTCTTAAACTCAGCATCACCGACGGCCAATACCTCATCCACTACCAAAATTTCGGGTTCCAAAAAAGCAGCAACAGCAAAGCCCAAACGCACACGCATACCAGAGGAGTAACGTTTCACAGGAGTATCTACATACATTGCGCAACCCGCGAAATCAACGATTTCATCGAATTTACGAGTGATCTCCGCACGGCTCATGCCCATGATAGCACCATTCAAGTAAATGTTTTCACGCCCAGTCATTTCGGGGTTCATACCCGTTCCCACCTCCAATAGTGAGGCGATACGTCCTTTTACTTTGATTGAACCCGTAGAAGGAGTGGTAATTCGGGATAAGATCTTTAGCAAGGTTGATTTTCCTGCGCCATTCTTACCGATAACGCCAAGGATTTCTCCTTGTTTTACTTCAAGGTTGATGTCTTTCAAGGCATAAACATAATCGCTTTCGGCTTGCTTGGTGCGGTCGTTGGTTTGACCGACCAAAGCGAAAGGATCTTCTTTACCTCGCATGCGTGCCCACCAGCGGTTGAGGTCGTGGGAAAGGGTTCCCGTACCTACTTCGCCGAGGCGGTATATTTTAGAAAGATTTTCTATTTTTATTACTGTATCACTCATTGGAAGATGATATAGGTTTTATCCACAGATGAATAGGAATGAAAATTGAAATGGAGATTTTGTCCACAGATTACGCAGATATCCACAGGTTTCTTATTTCGTAAATCGGATATCGACCATCGAAAATCTGAAATCAATGTTAAAATGATCCACATAAATGGTAGAGTCTAAACGGTATCCATAAACGATTTCTCCACTTTGTTAAAGATGATAATCCCCATGGCTAATAAGGTCAATGTAAATCCTGTTGCGTAGCCGATACCTGCCAAACTGAACTCTCCCGCTCCTAAAAAAGAATATTTGAAGCCTTCAATGATATAGGCAATAGGATTTAAGCCGATCAATTCTTTCATTTTACCATCCAAAGTACTCATTGGGTAAATCACTGGGGTGGCATACATCAACAGTTGAACGCCGAATGTAATTAAGAATTTAAGATCGCGGTATTTGGTGGTCATGGAGGAAAAAATAATTCCAAAGCCTAAACCCATACCTGCCATCAATATAACTAAATATGGCACCCACAATATAGTTAAGTGTGCTTCTATGCCTACATCTTGGAATAGATAGAAAACATATACTGCCAAAAACAGTGAAAACTGAATCAAATACTTAATCAAACCAGAAGTTACTTTTGATAGCGGCGCAATCAATCTTGGGAAATAAACCTTTCCGAAGATGGCTGCATTTTGGGTAAAGGTATCTGAGGTTTGGTTGAAGCAGTCAGCAAAGTAGTTCCAAAGCGTAATCCCTGCCAAATAAAATAAAGGCTGGGGAATACCATCAGTACTGATTCCTGCTATCCGACCGAAAACAATGATATACACCAAGGTAGTCATGATCGGTTGTACAAAAAACCATATGGGCCCAAGAATGGTTTGTTTATAAACGGTAACGATATCGCGCTTTACGAACATATAAAGCAGATCACGATAGCGCCAAAGGTCTTTAAAGTCAATATCTAAAAGATGAGATTGTGGTCGCATGACCAAATCCCAATTTTCTTCT
The DNA here is from genome assembly GCF_036492425.1 of Persicobacter psychrovividus. Taxonomy (NCBI): domain Bacteria; kingdom Pseudomonadati; phylum Bacteroidota; class Cytophagia; order Cytophagales; family Persicobacteraceae; genus Persicobacter; species Persicobacter psychrovividus. Next base: position 1,026,126 of record NZ_AP025292.1, on the reverse strand, counting down.
TTTTGCTCCTTGTTGTCTATTGTTGGGGCAGTTGGGTTGAGTGTTTCCAAATTAAAAAAGGAATGTAATAATGATGAGACTTAATGTTATGGTTTGGTCGTAATCACGGCCCAGCAAATCCGTAAATATTGTATGGTTTTTTATTGTCCACAGATTTCCACAGATTATTTTTTTCTGTTTGGCTGTATATGGCTTTGCTTCGCGTATTTCTGTACGGACGTTGTACGCAACATCCAAATTATTTGATGGTGTATCTAATTTCACCAAGGATAAATCCTTGGCCTAACAGCGTGAAACCTGCTAAAGCAGTTTAGGCTTGATTTTCTTTGGAATGCCAAGGTTAAATCAAGTCTCCATTTTTAATATTAATGACATGCTAACCCATTTTAATGGGTTTGACTTTGGTAGCCCATTGCTTTAGCTGTGGGATACAAGAGCAGGTGTCGATTTTTGTACCTGACGGTACGGATGTTGCATGCAACGTCCCTAAATTACACGGATCATTTATCAGATCGTAGACAGGAGCCTACGACCAGTGAAAGATTAACTAAAAAAAATCTGTGTTAATCTGTGTAATCTGTGGACAAATATTTAAAGCCTTGCATCCACGATGTCCCGCGGCAACGCACCTTTCACATCAAACACAACTGCTTTATCATAAAGCAATTCCTGAACATCCATTTCAAGGTATTCATTATGGTTCACAGCCAAGATTACGGCACTGTATTTTTTATTGATGCTTGGAATCAGCGACAGTCCGTATTCGTGATGAACTTCTTCTTTGCTTGCCCATGGATCATAGACCTCCACACTTGAACCAAATTCTTTCAGTTCAGTAATCACATCGATAACTTTGGAGTTCCGCAAGTCTGGACAGTTTTCTTTAAAGGTGATTCCCAAGACCAAGACGGGTGCGTCTTTTACAGGAATTCCTTTTTGCACCATCAACTTGACTACTTTTGAGGCTACGAAGGCGCCCATTTGGTCATTGATACGGCGGCCTGAAAGGATCACGGCCGGGTGGTGCCCCAACTGCTCGGCTTTCATGGCTAAATAGTATGGATCAACGGAGATACAGTGTCCTCCTACCAATCCTGGACGGAAAGGCAAGAAGTTCCATTTGGTACCTGCGGCTTCCAACACCTCTCGGGTATCGATGCCCATTTTATCAAAGATCAGTGCTAACTCATTGACGAAAGAAATATTGACATCACGCTGGCAATTTTCAATTACTTTGGCAGCTTCTGCTACCCGTAAAGACGGTGCTTTATAGGTTCCAGCAGTGATGATCTTTTGGTATAATTGATCGACCTGCTCGGCTACTTCAGGGGTTGAACCCGAAGTAATCTTGCGGATCTTCGTTAGGGTGCGTTCTTTATCGCCTGGCACAATACGCTCAGGGGAATAACCCACGAAGAAATCTTCATTAAATTTCAGTCCTGAAACCTGCTCCAATACCGGCACACAATCTTCTTCTGTTGCTCCCGGATAAACCGTCGATTCATAAATCACAATGTCCCCTTTCTTCAACCCTTGTCCTACGGTTGCAGAGGCTTTTTTCAAAGGCGTAAGATCAGGATGATTATGCACATCAATTGGGGTAGGAACAGTAATAATATACACATTACTGTCAGCCAAAACCTCTACCTGATTGGTATAGGTTAAAAATGCAGGCTTTGTCAATTCTTCAGCAGAAACCTCCAATGTTTTGTCTTCTCCATTGGCCAGCTCTGCTACTCGCTGCTGGTCAATATCAAAACCAATTGTTGGAAAAAACTTACCAAATTCTACTGCCAATGGCAGTCCGACATAACCAAGGCCAATGATGGCAATTTTATAATCTTGCATGAGAAATTGAATAATGAATTTTGTGTTACCCGTGTTTGGTGGGAAATAGGCTGCTATTTCCACGCCATTAGCAAGTAATCAGATACTTTTCGGCTCCTGCACAGCTTCGCCTCCTCAGTCCCATTTTTTGTCATGGTCGAGTTGATGCTGGATTGAAATATTGGACCAAAAAATACGATTAGATGAAGTCCGTTAAGTGTGCAAGATGATACTTTAAGGTTGAATAATCAACCCCGATTTAAATAAAATTAGGATTTTAATATTAAGGAAGCAGCCTTTTGAAGGTAATATGCAGTAAATAAAGGGCTTGCTTAGCACTTGCCAATTATCATGTTTGATTATTTAAACAAACAATATCAATCATTAAAACCTTATTGAGCTAACCCATTATATTACAGGTGAATTATCGAAGTTAAAATCACTGTTTTTTAAGTCGACCCGTTAGAGATTGACCAAATTTTAATCTCCCACCAATTGCTACACCCGTTTTTCAGTCACCTTCAATACCGCATTGTGATGTAAGAAAATTTTCAATTTTACCGCTTCCAAAATCCCTAAATTTGCCCACGACTAAGAACTGTGCGAGGCAATACATGCCAGAATTCGCGCTGTGGCTTTACCGTCCCAAAGAGCGGGACACTCCCCAGTTTTGTAGTCCTTGCGGAGTATGGCATCAATATAGGATTGCAGCACATCGAGCTGAAAAGGCACCAGGGTATTGGTCCCAGTCTCCACAGTGATTGGGCGCTCGGTATTTTCTCGCAAGGTCAGGCAAGGCACGCCCCTGAAGGTGGTTTCCTCCTGAATCCCGCCGCTGTCGGTCAGGACCATATCGCAGGAAGCCACCAGTTTCTGGAAATCAAAATAGCCCAATGGCTCCGTTGTAATGATATTTTTGAGCTGCTGAAAATCCTGTTCGAATCCAAAGTCGGTAATCCGCTTTCGGGTACGTGGATGAATTGGGAACACCACTTTCATGCGGTCGTTCAGGTAACGAAGCAAATGGATCAGCGTACGAATGCCATCAGCAGTATCCACATTTGAAGGACGATGAATGGTCATCAGCGCAAAAGCGGCTTCACCGATCGACAGGCGGCTGAGGACATCACTCTGCTGAATCTCCTGTTCAAAAGCCACCATCGTATCAATCATCGTGTTGCCCACGTGAAAGCACTGCCCTTTTTTCCCTTCCCCAGCTAAATATTTCAAGCCGCTGGGCTCAGTAACAAAATAAAAATCTGACATCTCATCCACCAACAGGCGGTTCCATTCTTCCGGCATCTCGCGGTCAAAAGAGCGCAAACCACTTTCCAGATGCGCTAATTTTATCCCTTTTTTATTGGCAACCAAAGCCGCAGCAAGGGTTGAGTTTACATCTCCAGGAACGATCATCAAGTCGGGCGTGAATTCGGTATCGATCAGGTTTTCCATCCGAATCATGATCTCTGCGAGCTGCCGCGTAGGGCTTGCCGCTGGGATATTCAGGAAAAAGTCCGGACGGAGCTCAAACTGATCGAAAAAGATGTTGGCCATTTTCTCATCGTAATGCTGCCCAGTGTGCACCATCTTGATCTCCAACTGTGGGTAATGCGCCGCCGCAAGGCGCTTGAACTGGGTCACCTTAATGAAGTTAGGACGCGTCCCGATGACAATTAGTATTTTCATAATGATTTCTGCTCAAAATATCGACAGGTGCTACCGCCCTGCGTGGCGATAAAATTAAACAAGATTTGGCAAGTAACCAATCTTGAGGAAAGAAGAAGGTATCCTTATTTAAAAGGCCACAATTGCATTTTTTTACTTAAATTCGCTTCCCAATAAAAAAACAACATTACTATGAAAGCAGGCTGGCATGTGCTGTACACCGCGTCAAGAAAAGAAAAGGTAGTTGCAGAAAGACTTGAGGAAGCAGGACTGGAAGTTTTCCTGCCCTTGCATAAGGTATTGCGTCAGTGGAGTGACCGCAAAAAATGGGTAGAAGTCCCTTTGTTCAACTCCTATGTGTTTGTCCATCTGAATGATGACCGGGAATACCTGCAAGCACTGAACACCAAAGGAGCAAGTTGGTTTGTTCAGTTTCAGGGGCAACCTGCACGAGTAACGCCTGCGGAAATTGATGTGATGCGCTTCCTGATTGGTGAAGAGGAGGAAATTGAAGCAGTTAGCGATGATTTTGAGGCTGGAGAAAAGGTGTGGATTACCTATGGCCCATTTTCGGATTTCCCTGCGGAAATTGTGAGTCTTCAGGGGAAGAAAAAGGTGATTTTGCGTGTTGAACAACTCGGGCAGGCCCTGACGCTCAGCATTAAAAAAGTGGCGATTCGTAAGATGTAAAAGTAGTGTACAGGTGTGCTGACAGGAGAGCGGGTGGTATTGGCTCGCTTTTGAGTTTGCTTTTATTTTTTTACCCACAGATTACACCGATTACCACAGATTATTTTTTTTACGTGTAGCTTAGGGCTTTAACATCAAGAACGGCGGGCAAATGGCATCGTCTGTAAAATACAGTGTGATTTGCATTGTCCACAGATCAAATCAAAATAGCAGGACTTATACTGAAAATAGGCTTTCCGGTAGCTTTTATCCCGAAGGGATTATACAACATAGCGAGGGGTGAAACCCCTCGAAATATCACCCTAAAAACCGATAACCCTGAAGGGGTGCAATGCTGTATTCAAACCGAAATTTATTATTAAAGGAGTGTTGCAAAGCTGCTATTCCTAAATTCATGACCAGCTATTATTTTGTGATATATTCTCCACGGGTAAGATACCCGAGGCTAATGAAAATGTACCTTCGGCACATAAGCCATGAAGGGGGTTTTCCAATAGCCTGGAGCTGTCGTATAACCACCATTTGATGTTATATCACGAATTTTATTTGATCACTGTATGGGCTTATCCAATGTCATTAAGTTAAGGATTTTGGGCTGACTCAGGTGTAAATTTGAAATGCATGTAAAGGCTTAATTCATTATGTCTCACGTAACCATTTGAATAAACCCAAGGGAAATCATCGTTGTGTTAGACGTTAAAAATAACGTCTCTACTGCGAAAGGCGCTTAACTTAAGACATTGTGGGCGGACCCATGTATCTGCCCGAAACATCAATAAATTTTGGGAGGTTTGGATACACACAGGTGCATCCGAAATGTCATTAAGTTAAGAAACAGTCTATCATTTGCTCGACATCATGACTATACAGCAGATTAAACAAAGGGAATACAGAGAGGCGTGAGTCGAGGGGTATTAGGTGTATGTCTAAAACATCTATTTTATATCCCGAAGGGGTTATATAACATAGCGAGGGGTGAAACCCCTCGAAATATCATCCCAAAAACCGATAACCCTGAAGGGGTGCAATACTGTATTCAAACCGAAATTTATTATTAAAGGAGTGTTGCAAAGCTGCTATTCCTAAATTCATGACCAGCTATTATTTTGTGACATATTCTCCACGGGTAAAATACCCGAGGCTAATGAAAATGTACCTTCGGCACATCAGCCATGAAGGGGATTTTCCAATAGCCTGGAGCTGTCGCATAACCACCATTTGATGTTGTATCACGAAATTTTATTTGATCACCGTATAGGCTGATCCAATGTCATTAAGTTAAGGATTTTGGGCTAACTCAAGTGTAAATCTGAAATGCATGTAAAGGCTTAATTCATTATCTCTCATGTAACCATTTGAATAAATCAAAGGGAAATCAGCGTTGTGTTAGACGTTAAAAATAACGTCTCTACGGGGTAAGGCGCTTAACTTCATGACATTGTGGGCTGACCTATGTGTCTGCCCGAATCATCATAAATTTTGGGTGGTTTGGATACACACAGGTGCATCCGTACAGGTCAAGGAATAATATTTTGTGTTACTCTCCCTTTAATAGCCTTCGGATTGAATCAATCTAAAGAATACATACCTTACCAGATGACGTTAGGAACATGTCTTTCAAATTACTATCGTTTCAACAGGCGACCAAACCAGCCTGGTTTCTCCGCTTCTTCTTCATAATAGCCCGAACCATAGCCATAACCATATTGGTAACCGTGTCCGTAGTTTCCATAGCCGTAGCCATATCCGTAACCACGTTTGCGTTTGGGCATACCATTATAAATCAGGTGGAAATGCACTCGGTATTCCTCAGGAATAAATTCGCCCACATGCGCCAAGCTCGGCTTAATGGATCTATTGTAACGCGTTACCAACAGATAATGATCTACCCACGGCAACAACGGAATGGTATCCGACACCAACGATACTGGAGGCGTATCAATCACAATGACATCATATTTCAAGCGTGCGACCTTCAGAAAATCCTCCATTTTATCTGACAGCAATAACTCTGCAGGGTTCGGTGGAATATCACCGCTCACCACAAGGTCAAGTCCCTCACAGGCGGTTCCCCGAATGATCTCTTTGAGCCCACGATGTCCCGCAAGATAGTTGGACAACCCATCCGATTTATCCACCTCGAAAAACTGGTGCAAAGTAGGTTTGCGCAAATCCGCACCAACAAGCAGGGTCCTCTGCCCTGCCAAAGCATAGGTATAGGCCAAATTCACAGAATTGAAAGACTTCCCTTCTCCCGCAATTGTTGAGGTAACGAGAATCGTTTTCGCCCCCTCGCCCGAACTGTTCAGGTAATTGAGGTTGGCACGCAGCTTCCTGAAGCCTTCCGCCAAATGCCCTTTAGGCCTGGTAAATGCAGCATTTCGGTCATCACTTTCACCAATCGTCCCAATGGTTTTCAGTCCTGTCAGGCGCTCAGCATCCTCACGGTACTCCAACTTTTGGTTCAGGAAGGCCAGCAATACAATGAGCCCTATTGGAATAGCCAAACCGACTACCCCGCCCATCATCAAATTTTTCTTGGTATTCGGTGCCAAGGGGAGATAACTAATCGCTGGGGCATTCACTACCTCATAATCTGAAGTGGTTGAGGCCCGCGCAATAGAAGCTTCTGTTTTCTTCTCCAGCAAAAGATTATACAGGTTTTCATTCACCTGATAAATACTGTTCATCTTCGTCAGTTTTCTCGAAGAAGACTGATAATTCCCCACATTGGCGAGCAAATTATTTTTATTCCCTTCAAGCTCCGATTTATTTTGAGTAAACTCACGACGCATCGAACGGATATTCTCCAGGATATTGTTTTCAAGTCTTGCCTTGCGCTCCACAGCTTTATTCACCAAAGGATTGTTTGCATTGGCTTCCACCTTATTGAGCTTTTCCTGCAGTTTCACTTCAACATATTTTTGCACCAGATCATCCAGCAAGGGGATATCCAGTCCAACCACATTCGGCGCAAAAACTTCCTCCGTGCGGTGCTCAATCAAATAATCTTCGAGATAATCAATATAGCGCTCTTTCAGTCCTATGGCCAACTGCTCTTTTTGCAGCTCCTCCACCTTTTCAAACAGGTGCTCAGACCCTGCAATATATTTCCAGTTACCTGCCTGAAAGCTGTCAATCCGCTGATCAAATCGACCCAGGCTATCTGCCACATCGTTCAACAGCCCATCAATAAAATTAATCGAATTGGTGGCATATTGATTCTTGGAAATCAAAGCATGTTCAACCACCACCTCAAAAAAAGTATTCAGAAAATCACGGTCCTTCTGCGGGTTAGGACCTGTCATATTCACATCAATCAGCGAGGAGTTTTGTTTTGTCCATGATAAGTTAATGCGCGAACGATAATAGCCCAAAAGTGCCCCTGGGGAGTTAATTATGAAATGTTGTTCCTGCTCATTAAAGGTTTGAAAGTCCCTTTTGGAGGTTTTCAGTTTAAAACGAAAACCTTCAAAAGCGCCCCATTCATTAAACCGAAATTGGTGCCCCGCCAAAAGTGCATTCAGCTCATTGTCTTCCGCAACAAGTCGGTAAGTACCATCAGACTGCACATCCTTAATGATCAGCATTTGATCATAAGGCACACGCATGGAAGAACTGTCCCACTCCAGATGAATCGCCCCATAAGGATAAGATTCCGTCAGTTTCACTCTTCCCTGCACATAATAGGACACGCCAAAATTCAGTCGTTTCAGGGTCTCCCGAACATTGTCTTTGGACTTGATCAAAGCCATTTCCAACAGGAAGTCTGGCTGACGTGTAAACATGCTGTTCCCATCCAATGCCGCACCCATCAATGGGTTTGCCTTGGAGTTTTCATATTTCTTACTGACCAGCTGACTATTCACTGAATAAATCGGAATCGTATACCGGTTGACCAGCCAGCCCGCAAGCAAGCCAATAAAACCACATACCAAAACCAGATACCACTTGTCCAAAACCTTGAACAACAAACGCATCATATCTTCATTTCCCTGCTGTCCTGCAGGCTGATTTTGTTGATTCATCATACCAGCTTATTCTTGGATTGTGCGGATCAGAGCGATCAGTGAAACAATAGAGGTCAGGAAAGTCACCGTCGTCAAGGCATCCTGAATACCATATTTACGGAACGAGCGCGCACCCATTGGCGGCACAACGATCACATCATTGGGCTGAATATAGTAGTAGGGAGATTTCAGAAAATCCTCAGAAAGCAAATTTACATAGGCCACTTCTGTCTGTCCGCCATGCTCCCTGACGATCTTCAATTCCGAACGATCCGAGAACTCACCTGGCGTACCTGCCATTGCAACGGCTTCAAAAAGGGTGGTTTTATCTTTATAAGTGGTGTATACCCCCTGGTGATCAACCTCACCCAGAACGGTGAATCTGAAATTAAGGATCTGTACCCGCACCTGTGGAGCTTCAAAAAGCCCTTTCAATTTCTCTTCAATAATATCTTCGGCTTCGGCCAGTGTTTGCCCTTCAAGATTGATCAGGCCAATCTTGGGCAGATTAACCTCCCCGGCATCATTCAGCAGAAAGCCTGTCGCCTGAGGATCCCCCTGCGCAATAGGCTTGCCATCATCACCAACCATCTGTCCGCCCATCTGATTCATCATCTGCTGCTGGCGCATACCAGTTTGCCCTCCTGCGGAATTATTTTGCATGGTCTGCCGACTCAAATACATGAAACTCCCCATTTGCACTGCATACTGATTGATGAAATCGTACTCCGTTGAGGTCAGGGAGCCTATTTTTATGGAAATCAGGTCGCCCCCCTTGAGCTTAAAATCATAGGACGTCCGATCAAAAGAGCGAATAACCTCATCAGTAGGAAGCCCTTTCCGCCCTTCAGCATCCTGTAAATAAGTGATTTTCTTGCGCGTGATGCAGGATGAAAACATCGAGCAAAATAAAACCAATAACAAGACTGGTTTCAGCATAGCCAAAGATTGACGCATTAAAAAAGTAATTGATAAAATAATATAAATGAAAATCCGACCGCTATGGTTCTATAAATTGGATTTGCCTTAAAACTACAAAAAATAAATTTTAAATCACTATTCTGCCCCCTACAAAAGTTGCTGTAATGGGAGCGCCCCACAGACGACACCGATTTCCACAGATTTTTTTTATCGATCAACGGCATCATGTAGAGACGTTATTCTTAACGTCTGCATGATAGACGAGAAAATTGGTGAATATATTTGTTCACAGGTTACACAGATTACTTTCCCCTATTACTAATTGGCCTCCTGTAAAGGCGTAATTCATTACGTCTCACGGCTCGCTCAACACCACACGTCAAGCACTGTCATAACAGCCAAACACCTAACAAAAAGGGATGATATGTTTCACCTATCGGTACGGATGTTGCACGCAACGTCCGCACAAATCCCCCAACAACACAGCCCACCTATCGCGAGAGTCCCTCTCGTGATAGCCTCACACACAAAAAAGCCCCCAATCCTGGAGGCTTTCATTATCATTAATCTATTTCTTCTTCGGCTTTTTTCTTTTTCAGCTTGTAGGCTCCCAATGCTCCAGCGCCAAGCGCGAGCAGGGAAATTCCGCCGTCTATGGGAATTTCGTTACCTGGTGGATCTGGGTTGCCTTCTTGGCAAAAGCCCGTAAAACTTAACCCAAATAAAAATAAAAATATAAAAATAAGTCTCATCTAATTAACAATTATTTTTTCAGAATAAACCCCATCAGGTGTTACCAATCTCAATATATAAATACCTGGAGTATTTAACCAAGCCCTTTTAATTATTTGTTGATTCAATGAATAAAACTCATCTACAACTTGTCCTTGTTGATTCCAAACAATGACTTTACACTCCCCAAGATTCAATGGATCCAAAAACCTTAAAGCACCTCCTGAATGTACAGGGTTTGGAGAAAACCAAACTCTCTTGTTATCCGAACTCAACACTTCTTTTTCTCTTAGAACAACCAATGAGAATCGATTTGCACTTCGTTCACTATCTGTATCAACATTATAAGAGTAACCGCTTTTCAAATCTTCAACACCAATGTATTTATCCTCATGAGCATCATAAAGTTGTACAACAAAGCCCAAGGTAATTAAATCCTCAGTACCGTCTAACTTAAACTCTTGCACACCGCTCAATCGCCTTTTGTATTGAGTTACTAATGGAAACATTAAAGTATCCTCTTGGTGTGGCAAGTTACTGACTTCAATCACTCGGTTTCTTAATGGTGAAACGAACTCAACACTATTCCCTTGACCTTCAATCTTATCTAAAGAATAACGCGAAAGATCAGAATCAGACAAGTATAAATAAGCTTTATCATCCACTTGATCATCCCCAAGAAGGGAAAGCGTCAATTTATACTTATCATCTACCACTTCTCTTCTCGGAGAAATATAGACCCCATTAGACTTCATAGACTCCGTAAAGTTGTAGGTGAAATTAGCAGTTACCTGAGCCATAAAAGATTGTGCAACCCCAATACTATCACCATCTGTAAAGACCTCATAATTACCTGAAGTTTTACTTAAAATCTGAATAGCATTTCCTTGCAACACTCCTCCTGTAAACCCATCAATAACAGCCCCTACATCCAATGGGCATACGTATGGATTAGACATTAAATTAAATCCCTTCTGTGCAGCAGGTGTATAAGTTAATGGAACAGACACATTTCCAAAGCTTAGATCTCCTTGAGAAGTTAAAACCTTGCTACCAGAGATAAAAGACTGATAAAGATAGGTGTTTACACCATGACCTGGTGACATAACATCATTTACACTTGTGATACCTACCCATCCTGAAGGACTTTGACTTTCATCATAGGTAAACACACTTGGATTCCCTGTACCAACATAAACCTGGAATCCATTCTGTCCATTCCAATAGCTCAATGGCATGTTCGCAACAGGAACTGCAATATGTACATACCCCTTTGAGGTAAAAGGATAATACATTTCAACATTAACATCTCCGACAATACTTGGAGCATTAGTGGTTTCTGCAATAAAAGCTTGATTACCACTGGATGCTTTTAGGGTAAGGCTATTTCCCGTCGTTAAGGCAACCACATCTGAACCACTAAATTTTAACTCATGAAACACATTTACGTCTGCCGCATTTGCTATTGTTTTTTGACCCAAACCGCTAAACTCTAAATCATAAAATGAATTGGTTCCTTCAAGGTTCTGAACACCAGAAGTTCGAGAAAAACACACCGTCTGATTATTATGCGTAAAAGTACCATTATTTTCCCAACTCCCCTTAGCATCTACCTTCCCTCCTGGAGTAAAAGAGCCGTTATTTATTAAACCCCCTTGAACTTCCAATTCAGCACCTGGTTGCAAAGACCCATGATTTGTAAGACTCCCTTGAACCGTAAGTTTTGCATTTGATGACAAAGTAGCATTTGCTTCTATCACCACATCCCCACCAACTGTTGTAGCTGGATCAATCGTGGTTGTGGATGTTTCAGTAAAATTAACATCACCAAGATTAAAACCAGTCACCCCTAACTGGGGAGTACCCGAGCCTTTCATATTCAAGGTCGTGATACTACTACTTCCATCAACTCCAGAAATCTGCACATTATTTGATGCATTCATAGTTATGGCTGAAAACTCGCCCCCTGTTACCGTTACTGCACCAGTTGAAGTAAAGGTACCATCACAAATAAAATCATTTGCGCTTGACAAAGCACCTACCGTAAAAGTCGTAACATCAACTGTTCCTGTAGCTGCATTGGTAAAACTTGTAGTTGCAGTAATACCATCTGTATCAAATGTTCCAGCATTTACAATTATTGGAGCGGTAACCGATGGTGTCGTTATCAAGATTGCATCATCAGTAATCGTTAACTTTGACACGTTCAGCGGGCTTTTATACAATTTTTCTCCATTATCCATTATCATTTCTCCGATATTGGTAAAGGTCATCGAACCTAAATCCTGCTTTATAGGTACACTTGCATCAAAGGTCAATACCCCTGCATTATTAATTGTAGAAGTACCATCAATATTACCTTGAATCGTAACATCCTCTCCATTAAAGTCAATACCATTACTATGCGTAATATTAATATTTCGATAATTAATTGAAGCTGCTTGCTGAACAGCTGTACCACTAAATATAACCGTACAAGTATCAGTCGCATTTACTGGAGCGATTACTGATGATGCTGTGCTAATGAAGTCTCCTTTTATTTCTAATGAAAAAGGTAAAGTTTTAGAGCCGCCAGATAAAATAAGATTTTGATAAGGTAAAGAATTTGGCAATACAGAGACAGTCTGACCGTCGCCATTAAAGTTAATATTAGTTTGTGGATCGATAGTAATAGTTCCAGAAACCAACAAATCCCTCCCTACCACCAATTCACTCTGCGGGTACTCGATATAAAATGTCCCGACCACCCCTCTTGAATTTTCAACAATAAGATCATTAACTATAGTCAACTTCCCAGCTAATAACGAATCATATTTATCCCCTACTGCGAAATAACCACCTCCTTTAATTGTAAGAGAATTACAGACCGCTGGTGTGGAATAGACGATAGGGAATCCTCCCGAATTAACTTGAACATCATCATCTTGATCAGGCACATTCCCTGTAGACCAATTACTACCAACAGCCCAATCACCATACAAGGGGCCAACCCATGTTACCTGCGCCCATCCCACACTCGGCAGCAACACGCCTACCAACAACAAAAGTATTAATTTCCTCATGCGAATATCAATTTTCGTTAGAATGCTATTTTTAGTATTGATCTGCCTCATAGATTGAAGATGATGTAAGGATTAGTATTTAAAAATCGGCAGGTGTAACAACCTTTTCCCTGAAAAGTAATGTTTATCGCATTATTATTGGGAATAAGCAACACCTAATTGTATTATTAGCTTATTTATTATAGTGAATCTATAATTATACAATGATAATTCTTAATCCTACAAAAACAAAATACAAGGCGGCATTAATTTATTTTTAATCTATTGTTTAGGCGATGTCATTTATTAAAGTAGTTCATAATAAAATTGTTTAAGAGGTAGCAAAAAAGCGGGAATCCGCTTAGATTTAGGAATGCTTGATGGTCAGTCTTTTATTATCAGAAAGACTGAGTTGATGACCCGCTAAACTTTTTGGGCTTGTAAAATGTCTGAAAGCTAACAGCGGAGGAGTAAACACCGCGCTATAAAAATGAACCGTTATGATCCAAAAATTCAAAGAACAATGCCTGGCACAGGTAGCCAATATAGATCAAGAAAGAAAAGGTGAAATCCAGCTGATCGCCGAGGCGCTTCGTCCTGCCTTAACGGAGGAAACCAAATTGTTATTTGTAGACACCCACAATTCCCGCAGTGGTATCTTTGCACAAATCTGGGCAAAATGCTGGGCGATGCATTTTGGGCTGAAGCAACTGAAAATATATTCTGGTGGCATGAAGGAAGAATCTATTCACAACAACACCATCAATGCGTTAAACCGCGCCGGTCTTTTTGTGAATCGCCTCGATTATCAGGAGAATGCCCGTTATCAGGCGTTTTACCATGAGGGTGATGCGCCCGTGGCTGTATTCTCCAAATTGCTGGACGATTATGCCAATCCGAAAACGGACTTCTTTGCGGTGGTCACCTCTCAGGCCGCTAAAGACAATTATCCGGAAATTGCAGGCGCCCAACAAACGCTTTCGCTGATCTTTCCTGATATCCGCCAGGTGGATGGCACCATGGAGGAGGATCGCATCTATTCGGAATACAACCTGAGGATTGCCACGGAACTTTGTTGTTTGATGGGGATGCTGGGGGGACAATAAACTTCCCTAATGATCATATGATTTTTTTGTTTCGCAAATCGGATATCGCCCATCGAAAATCTGAGATCACTTCTATTATTGTCTTAAAGGGTTCTCATAAAAATTGAGGGCGTTATTTAAGGATTACAGCAATAGGCTATCGAATATTTTTGTACCTGACGGTACGGACGTTGCACAACTCAGTTCTATGAATTTAGCACAAAAGATTATTTCGTGAGCTGTACGGATGCACCTATGTGTGTATCCAAACCACACAAAATTTATGATGATTCGGGCAGACACACAGGTCAGCCCATACAGTGACAAATAAAATTTCGTGGGGCAAAATCAATTTATGGTTATGCAACAGCCCCCTACATTCACAAATGACATAAAACAAAAAAAGCCCATCACGGTAAAATCCGCAACAGGCTTCATTTTATGTTTGGCTATCAAGGGTCATCATACAACCGTAACTTGGTGCTACCTTACAAAATTTTGTACTGTTTGGTGCGGGCGAGCCCACGTGTTCGCCCGAAAATATCCTGGAAAATAATGTTTAGGTCAGACACATCGGTCTGACCCTACCAAAACCTCATTTTATTTGGTGGTATAAATTGAAATTCAGGGTGCGTACCAGCACCCGATACCTGAATTTCAAAATCTGTGACAATATGTGTAATCTGCGGGTTGATTTCCCTTACACCAATTACACCAACTCCATGCTCTTTTTAATCGCCTCGATACGTGCTTCAAGGGAAGCGTAAGTAGCATCGAAAGCATCTTTTGATGCCAAAGGTGTATTAACAGAGAAATAGAACTTGATTTTTGGCTCTGTACCTGATGGACGGGCAGAGATTTTTGATCCGTCTTCTGTGAAGAATTGTAGTACGTTAGATTTTGGCAAGTCGATGCTTGTTTCTTCTCCCGTCGCAACATCTTTCACGGTAGACGCCTGATAGTCGATCAGTTTCACCAATTTCGATCCGTTGATTTCCATCGGAGGATTCTCACGGTAAGCGGCCATCATCGCCTGAATTTCATCCGCCCCTGCTTTCCCTTTTTTGGTCAGAGAGATCAGGTTTTCCAAATACAGACCATGCTCTTCATACACTTCCATCAAGAAATCAAAAACAGTCAGCCCCTGATCCTTGATCCACGCAATAGCTTCCGCCACCATCGCACAAGCCTGAATGGCATCTTTATCACGCACATAATCTCCGAACAGGTAACCGTAAGATTCCTCACCGCCGCCAATGAACGTCTTCTGACCTTCGAGTTCTTTGATTTTCTCGCCGATAAATTTAAAACCAGTCAATACATTGAAGTACTCCACTCCTGCCGCTTTGGACATTTTCTCCAACAAGCCAGTCGTTACCACGGTCGAACAGGTAAATTCTTTGCCCGTAATTTTACCCAGCTCTTTCCAGCGACGCAAAACGTAAGCCAGCAACATGGCACCCGTCTGGTTACCGTTCAGCAACTGCCATTCACCTTTGTGATTTTTCACAGCAATACCCACACGGTCGGCGTCAGGGTCTGTCCCCATCAATACTTCCGCATCCAGTTCCTTGGCTTTAGCCAATGCCATCGACAAAGCCTCTGCTTCTTCTGGGTTTGGATATACTACCGTAGGGAAGTTACCATCGATCACGGCCTGTTCCTGTACCACATGCACATTCTCAAAGCCCATTTCTGAAAGCAATCGCGGCGTCAGGGTGTTTCCTGTTCCGTGAATTCCCGTAAAGACAATCTTCATGTCTTTTTGGTTTTTGATGGCCTCAGGAGAAAGCAAACGCGCTTTAATTTCCTTCAAGAAAGCATCATCCACCTCTTCAAGAATCGGCTCGATCAAGTCGGCATTTTTCTCGAATTTCACTTCATCAATAGAAGCAATGGCATTCACCTCTGCCACAATATTTTTGTCGTGCGGCGCCGTTACCTGGCAACCGTCATTCCAATAAGCCTTAAAGCCATTGTATTCTTTCGGGTTATGCGATGCGGTGATCACGACCCCAGATTTACAACCCAAATGGCGGATTGCAAACGATAGTTCAGGAGTTGCACGCAATTCGCTGAACAAATATACCTTGATACCATTGGCTGAGAATACCGCTGCTGTAATTTCAGCAAAGAAACGGCTGTTGTTGCGTGGATCGTAAGCCACCGCAGCACTGATCTGCTCGCCAGGATATGTTTTCAATAGATAATTCGACAAGCCCTGTGTAGCCTTACCGATGGTGTATTGGTTCATACGGTTCGAACCGACACCCATAATTCCTCGCATACCGCCCGTACCGAATTCCAAATCTTTGTAGAAAGAATCTACCAGTTCGGTATTGTCTTCGGCATTCAACATTTGCTCGATGCTCGCTTTAGAGTCAGCGTCAATTTTCATGTTCAACCATGATTGCGCTTTTTCAATAATTTGTTGTTCCATGAGATTTTTTGATGGGAAATATATCTGGAAAAAAGTAAGAACAAATCCATACAGCAGACCGAAGCAGGAGCTTCACTGCTGCACAAAAATTTTACACTTCCAAAAATAGGTGTTATTCAGACAAATAATATGATGTAGATTGTCTTTCTCCATGAATAAGTAAAAAAATCCATTATTTTCCGCATAATCACCCTAAATTATTTAAATCGAGTTCGATAAAAACCATATTTTGAGGAGCAGCATACAACTGATTTCAAACGGTTGCTGAACAAGGCCGCACTAAAGACCAAGCCGATGAAGCACCGCCTCCTTATAGGTTTTTCCGATCGGCACATACTGCTCAAGGATTTTGAGCTGATTGCCATCAAGACCTTCTACAAAGTCCATATTGACAATGAAAGATTTGTGCACCCGCATGAATTTCCCCTGTGGCAGTTTGTCCATCAGTTTGGTCAGCGACTGCAATGCCATCACTTTCATCGTCGGCGTATGGTAACGCACATATTCGCGCATCCCTTCCACATAGGCGATATCACTGACATTAATGCGGTGATATTTGTAATCCTCCTTAATCATCAAAAAGTCTTCCGTTGCAGCAGGTGTCGTGGTCGGCGCAACCTCTTTCAGGCTCATCAGTTCTTCCGCTTTCGCGACGGCCTTCATGAAACGATCCAGCGAAAAAGGCTTCAGCAGATAATCGATCGCCTGCACCTCGAAACCTTTCACGGCATGTTCGGCATAGGCGGTCGTGAAAATGACCATCGGCGGCTTGGCAAGGGCATTGAGCAATTCAAATCCTGTAAGGTCAGGCATCTGAATGTCCAAGAAAAGCAGATCAATATCGGTGCTTTTCAGCAGTTCAATGGCTTCCAAGGGGCTTTCACAAGTATCAATAAGCTCAAGGTTGGGCACCTTGCTCACATAATCTTTCAGCAACATTCGAGCAAGCAGCTCATCATCTACAATCAGGCATTTTAACTTTTGCATGGCGATTATTTTTTTGAAGGAAGGTTCAAGGATAAATGTACCAAAAAGCGGTCTTGGTCATCTTCTACCTCAAGCTGATGGGAATTCGGGTAAAGCAACGACAGCCGCCGTTCGACATTTCTCAGGCCAATTCCACCGACATTGTCCTTACGGAACGGCTGAGACGGCTTGCTGTTTTCCACCCTGAAGATCAGGGCTTCAGCTTCAAGAAACAAATTAATACGAATCCAGCCCTGCTTATCTTCAATTTTACTGTGTTTGAAGGCATTTTCCACAAAAGGGATGAATATCATGGGCGGTACGGTGGCACCACTCAGCGGCGTCTGTAGTTGCAGCTCAATATCGAGTGGCCTTTCAGACTTCAATAATTGCAGCTGAATATAATCCTGCAAATACTGCACCTCCCGATCCACAGGCACCAGTTCTGCCTTGCAATCATATAATATATAGCGTAACATATCCGACAGCTTGAGAATCATTTCTGGCGCTTTGTCGGATTTTAGGTAAGCGAGCGTGTAAATATTATTTAAGGCATTGAAAAGAAAGTGCGGATTAATCTGCGACTTCAGGAAGTTAAGCTCCGACTGCAATGTTTGTTCTCGTAGGGCGACGGCCTCTCTGCTTTTCTGAAAAGCGTATTTGGTCATTTCAAAAGCCGTGGAAAGGAACAGCACCAGCAAAAACTGCATGAATTGCGGAAAGACGGTATAATGCACAATTTGCTTCAGCGGATAACTCAAATTTGATTTCGGCCTGCGGTATCGGCGCATCTCCCGCCGGTCAATCAAATTGGAATAATGTTCCATCAGCGACTGATCCAAATGATTATAAATATAGGACACCACCACTACTGCCAGCAAGGCGCCCCCGAAATATAGCCACCATTTCCTGTCATGCAGAAAGTGGGGAATCAGGTATTTGATGTTTATGGCGATCACGATGGTCATGCCGACAATGATCAGTATCGCTTTGTAGGCAGAAAGGAAGTTGGGTAACCTTTGCGCAAAGAACGACCACATGATCAAAAAATAAAGGGACAGCAACACTGAATAGCCGATCAGCTCGCCAAGGCGGGAATGTTGAGATAAAGGATGACTTTTTTGCTTCATGATTTAAAGATACATGGATGCTACTATTCTTTCCAAAAAAATCAATGAATGGCAGTTTTTGGTCAATGAAGAAATATTTATTACCCACAGGTTTCTTTGAAGAGGTTTATACAAAGGTCGATTACAAATCAATAGAGTGCATAAGACCTTCAGGGAGTCTATCGCGTGACTCTGTCTCGTGATAGGAAAATTCAGGTAAGCGCTATCAGGGGCTGTTACACAACCATAACCTGATTTTATATCACGAAATTTTATTTGGCCACTGTACGGGCAGACCCAATGTCATTAAGTTAAGGATTTTGAGGGACACAGGTCTAAATTTGAAATGCTCGTAGAGGCGTTATTCTTAACGACTCACGTAACAATTTGAATAAATCTAAGAGGAAACCTATAAAATCACCATTGAATTAGACGTTAAAAATAACGTCTCTACAGGATAATGCGCTTAACTTAATGACATTGCGGGCAGACCTGTGTGTCTGCCCAAATCATCATAAATTTTGTATCGTTTGGATACACACACGGGTGCATCCGTACAGCTCACGAAATAATCTTTTGTGCTAAATCCATAGAACTGAGTTGTGCGACAGCCCCTGATGGCAAAAGTGTTTACCCTCCTACTGTGATGCACTCAAATCAATATCCAAAATAAAAAAATCACGGCAACCCTCTAAATCAAGGTAATCATGGATTATAATTCCTTACAACATGATCTTAAAAACAAAAAAACCGATAAGCAGGAGCCTATCGGTTTAAATTATTTATAATATTTTAGGTCAGGCGCATAAGCCAGGCCCTACCATATTTGCTATTTTGTTTAATCTTTCAAAGATTCGAAGTCGAAATCCTCCAAAAACTTGGTGGTGAAATGTCCCGTCTTGAAGGTCGGGTCATCCATCAGCTTGAGGTGGAAAGGAATCGTTGTTTTGATCCCTTCGATGACAAACTCCTGCAATGCACGCTTCATACGAATAATGGCGCGCTCACGGGTTTGTGCCGTAACGATCAATTTGGCGATCATCGAATCGTAGTTTGGTGGAATGGTGTAGCCAGCATAAACATGCGAGTCCACACGTACACCACGTCCGCCAGGGAAATGAAGGTTGGTGATTTTTCCAGGTGACGGACGGAAGTCACGGCCTGGATCCTCAGCATTGATTCGACACTCCATAGACACGCGCTCAGGGTAACGATCGGAAGCCGAAACTGGCTGACCTGCCGCCATTTTGATCTGATCTTTGATCAAATCCACTCCAGTTACCTCTTCAGTAATAGGGTGTTCCACCTGAATACGGGTGTTCATCTCCATGAAGTAGAAATCTCCATGCTTGTCCACCAAAAACTCTACCGTACCTGCGCCTTCGTACTTCACCGCCTCTGCAGCTTTCACTGCCGAACGGCCCATACGCTCACGCAAATCCTGATCCAAAGCCGGAGAAGGGGTTTCCTCTACCAACTTCTGGTGACGACGCTGAATGGAACAATCACGCTCAGAAAGGTGAATCGCTCTTCCCGTGCTGTCGCCTAAAACCTGGATTTCCACATGGCGAGGCTCTTCAATGAATTTCTCCAAATAAAGGCCGTCATTACCAAAGGCTGCCGCAGATTCGCGGCGGGCATCGTGCCATCCTTTTACAAACTCATCGTCGTTGTTGGCCAGGCGCATTCCGCGTCCGCCACCACCGGCGGTAGCTTTAAGGATTACAGGGTAACCCATTTCTTTGGCCAATCCAAGACCTTGCTCTACAGAATCCAACAGGCCTTCAGAACCAGGAATGGTCGGTACACCTGCGGCTTTCATAGTCGCTTTGGCGGTTGCTTTATCGCCCATCCCCTGAATCATTTCAGGAGAAGCACCGATAAATTTAATATCATAATCACGACAGATCTGGCTGAATTCTGCATTTTCAGACAAGAATCCATAACCTGGGTGAATAGCATCTGCATTGGTAATTTCCGCCGCAGAGATAATATTCTGAATTTTCAGATAAGAAGCGTTCGATGGTGCAGGACCGATACATACCGCTTCGTCTGCAAATTTCACATGTAAACTTTCCTTATCAGCAGTAGAATAAACTGCAACCGTTTTGATGCCCATCTCGCGACAGGTGCGAATCACACGCATGGCGATTTCGCCGCGATTGGCAATCAGAATTTTCTTAAACACGATGATTGAATTTAAGGTCAATAAAAATGTCCGACATTGGGTACCCAAAAATCAGCAGGGCGCACCAGTGAATAAAAAAAGCCCAAACCGTAGTCCAGGCTTTTAAATTATTTCGTCGGATCTACCAAGAAAAGTGGGGTATCAAACTCTACAGGAGTAGCGTCGTCTA
Source organism: Persicobacter psychrovividus (assembly GCF_036492425.1). NCBI lineage: Bacteria > Pseudomonadati > Bacteroidota > Cytophagia > Cytophagales > Persicobacteraceae > Persicobacter > Persicobacter psychrovividus. The sequence goes on along the minus strand of NZ_AP025292.1, from coordinate 1,005,283 downwards.
CCAAAATTTCTACGATTGTACCGCTTACTTCAGATTCAATCTCATTGAAAAGCTTCATGGCCTCAATGATACATACCGTCTGACCTGCCGAAATCTTGTCACCTACATTCGCGAAGGCTGGAGATTCTGGATTGGCAGACTTGTAAAAAGTACCAATCATTGGTGCTTTAATCGTTACCAAATTAGCATTGGTCTCTGCTGCTGGCGCTGCTGCCGGCGCAGGAGTTGAGGCTGGTACCTGGGACACTACGGGTGCTGGAGCGGCTGCCGGCGCAGCTGCTGCTGCAGCGACGGTTTCTACTACGCGAGTAGGTTGCTCTGGCTCACGAACGACAGAAATTTTAAATTCTTCCGTTTCAATTTTTACCTCGTTAAGTCCTGACTTAGAGATAAAGTCAATCAGGCTTTTAATCTCTGATGGTTTCATAGGGTTATTATACTTTTACACGTTCCACATACGATCTCGTACGCGTATCGACTTTTATCGTATCCCCTTGGTTAATGAATAGGGGTACTTGAATTTCAGCACCAGTTTCCATGGTGGCTGGTTTAGTAGCATTTGTCGCGGTATCGCCTTTAATACCTGGCTCAGTGTAAGTTACCTCCAAAACCACATGAGCAGCAAGCTCACAAAGCAATGGACGCTCTTCCTCAGCCAAGAATAAAATCTCTACCATTTCGCCTTCTTTCATCAAGTCGGCATTATCTACAGACTCTACTGGAAGATTTACAGACTCCCAAGTATTGGTGTCCATAAAGTTCAAACCGAAATCATCGGTGTAAGAAAATTGGTGCTGACGACGCTCAATACGTACTGGATCAATTTTATGACCAGAAGAGAACGTATTATCGATCGTCTTTCCTGTCACTACATTTTTCATCTTCGTACGTACGAAAGCTGGGCCTTTCCCTGGCTTAACGTGCTGGAAATCAGTAATAATGTATAATCCAGATTTGAATTTAATACATAATCCGTTTTTAATATCAGCGGTAGTTGCCATTATTTATATCTTAAATTTTCTAATAGTTTCTTTCTAAGTAAGGAAACTCACCATTCATACACCTATTTCTCAACGGCGCATAAAAGTAAGGTTTATCCTTTATTTCAGCAAAATAGAAGCCAATTATTTTGAATCGTACCCCCATTTAAGGTAAACTGACCCCCAGGTGAAGCCGCCACCGAAGGCTGCAAGAATCAGGTTGTCACCCTTTTTGAGTTTCTTCTCATAATCCCACAAACACAAAGGAATAGTGGCGTTGGTGGTATTGCCGTAGCGGTCGATGTTCATCATCACCTTCTCCACTGGCAAACCTACACGGCGGCGAGTGGCATCAATGATTCGCAAGTTGGCCTGATGAGGCACCAGGTAAGAGATTTCTTCAGGAGCAAGCTGGTTGCGCTCAACAATCTCGGCAGAAACATCAGCCATTTTTGTTACTGCAAATTTAAACACCGTAGACCCTTCCTGATGGATGGTATGCTCGTTGGCGTCGATGGTTTCATGGGTTGAAGGACGGCGGCTACCTCCTGCTTTCATATGCAAGTAAGGCTCTCCGACACCATCAGCCTGTAATTCGCTGTCGATAACACCCACTGCTTCTTCTGTAGGCTCAAGCATTACTGCTGCGGCACCATCACCAAAAAGCACACAGGTTGAGCGGTTGTTATAATCAATGATCGAGGACATTTTATCGGCACCGACCACAACCACTTTTTTGTATTTTCCAGTCTCAATGAACTGAGACCCTGTTACCAAACCGTACAAAAAGCCAGAACATGCAGCATTCAAATCAAAACCAAAAGCATTCTTTGCACCTACCCCGTTGGCAATGATATTTGCCGTCGCAGGAAAGAACATATCTGGTGTAACAGTACAGCAAAGCACCAAATCCACCTCTTCAGGGGCGGTGTTTGTTTTCTCCAAAAGGCCTTTAACGGCCTCAATACCCATTACCGAAGACCCTTGGTCTTCACCTTTTAAGAATCGACGTTCTTTAATTCCTGTTCGGGAAACGATCCATTCGTCATTGGTGTCCACATATTTCGCCCACTCTTTGTTGTCCATCACAAAGTCAGGAACATATCCGTGAACTCCCGACACCATTGCGTTTAATTTTTTCATGCCTGAAGGTAAAGTCTTTATGCTTTGCAGCAAATCTGCTAATTAATCAAATAATAACCGTCCGCATACAGGACCTCAGCAAATAAAAAATAGTTACTCAGGGACGGTATGCAGGCCGTAACTAAAAGTATTTTTGAGGAAACTCCCCAGCACGCTTACTGTGCCTGGCCTCCAATAAAAATAAGCTTCCTTCCCAAAAGTCGGGCAGGAAACCATCACTAATAGTAATTGACAAATATAGAAGAAAAATGATTGATTTCTCGAAAATATTCATCAATGTTCTCCCCCATATTTGGCGAAGGAACGTTTAAGGCAAAAAAAAGCCCCACTTATCTAATAAGTTGGGGCTTTTTGAAAGTTTTCGTAGAAAACAATTAAATCGCAGCTTCTGATTTTTCGATGTAAACCTGACCTTTGTAGTAAAGTTTACCTTCCAACCAGTATGCACGGTGACGTACGTGAGTTTCTCCTGTTGTAGGACAAACAGACAACGTTACAGGCTCTGCTTTATAATGTGTTCTTCTTTTATCTCTTCTTGTTTTGGAGATCTTTCGTTTAGGATGTGCCATTGCTCTAAATAATTATTAGGATTCACCAACTATTTTTTCTTCAATTTTTTTAATGCCTCCCAGCGCGGGTCAACAGGCTGGTCGTCATCTTCAGCTTCATCCGTAGTCTCCTCAGACTCTTCATCCACATCTGACTGGTACACCAGTTTGCCATCCTCCCGACGGTCAGGCAGTAGTTCCGCCAACAAATCTTCCTCCTCTTCTTCCTCACGGTATCGAGGGTGAAGGCGCTTCATTGGCAGCCCTAAGGTTAGGAACTCATAGACGAACTCCATGACGTTGATCCGCAGGGTATCTTTAGTGATCACCGCAAATTCGCCATCATAAGGCTCCTCTTCGTCCCCATATTTAAAAAACACGCTATCTTCTACCGTGATTTCTTCTTCATAGGGTTCGACAGAGCGATCACAGATCAGCTCTACCGTAGCATCGATTGCAAAATCCATGCTAATGTGTCTTGAACCTTTCGTCAAACGAATGTCCGCCACACCATTACCTTTCTCTACAAGACTAAATTCAAATTGCTCGAATAAAGTATCGTCAAAACTCAACGAGAACTCATGTTCCCCCAAGCCCAATTGAAAGATATCTATATCAAATTGCTTAAGCGTTTTCATTGCTTTTCTCTAACAAGGACGCAAATTTATAAATTAATTTTAAAAAGTCACGCCTTCTGCCCACGAATATTTTAACAATGAAGGATTTTTTATGCAAATCACACTTTATGATCCTTCAACAGGGACAAAATCATCAGTCTTTCTCTAACGAGCGGTCAATTTCATCTGCAGGCAAATCCCTGCGACGACTCATTTTCCTGTCCATCTCCTCCACTGAAACCTTCGGGCGGTGGACTTGTTGCGATTTGATGTATCTATTATTGCAAATATCAATCGCCATAAACAAGGACTCCAAAAAAGACTCTTTATCTGCCTTTCCCTTCCCTGCTATATCATAAGCCGTGCCATGATCGGGCGAAGTGCGAACAATTGGCAATCCTGCAGTATAATTTACACCAGAATCAAAAGAAGCATACTTAAAAGGGATCAAACCCTGATCGTGATACATGGCCAGCACGCCGTCAAATTTCTTGTGGGCACCTGTACCAAAGAAACCATCCGCAGGAAACGGCCCGTAAATCAGATTACCTTCTTTTTTAAATTGCTCCAGTACCGGTCGAATCACCTGCTCCTCTTCTGCACCAAGCAATCCTTCTTCACCAGCATGGGGGTTCAGCCCCAATACCGCAAGCTTCGGCTTGGCAATACCAAAATCATTCTTGAGGCTGTCAATGAAAATATTCATTTTCGTGGTCAGCAGCTCGGGAGTCAGCGAAGAAGACACTTTGGAAATTGGAATATGGCCAGTAACCGTCCCTACGCGCAAGCCTTCGTTGTTACACAACAGCATCAGGGAATCTGAAGCACCAGCCACCTGGGTAAGGTATTCTGTATGCCCTGGAAAATCGAAATCTTCACTCTGGATATTCTGCTTGTTAATTGGGGCAGTCACCAAAGCATCAATATGGCCCGCTTTCAAATCTTCCGCAGCCGTTTTCAGGGACATCCAAGAGAATTGCCCGCCAACTTCGGTGGACTTACCTGCCGTAATCTCCAAAGGCTCATTCCATACCTGAATCAGGTTCACCTTTCCCTCCTGCAGCTTATCGATGGACGGCGCAGGGTGGAACGAAAAACCATCAAGCTTGTAACGCTTACGGTAAAACAAAACCACTTTGGGCGACGCATAAATCACGGGAAGACAGTAATTCAGGATGCGGCTGTCGGCTAATGCCTTAACAATAACTTCAGGGCCAATCCCATTGATATCTCCAATTGAAATCCCCACTTTAGGCTTCATCTCCGTTACGGTGGTATTTTTCCTCATTGAACTGACGATTAATTCGGGTTTAAAAAACATTCCCCTGCATGCCAAACCATATAAACGGTGGTCAATAGTGCATGATAAGGGTAATTTATCTATTTTTGAGGATGCAATTTAATGCTTTTTTTGAAAAAGACGTGTTTTCCTACAAGGAATGACACACAGAAAAAGGATTATTTTAGCTATTGAAAACGATCATAGCCATGTGGCAGGCAGCCACTAATTTATTAATAATGATATGAATAACGTCAGACCAAAAAAACATCTGGGTCAGCATTTCCTTACTGACCTGAGTATTGCAAAAAATATTGCTGACGGCCTTACAGGCTTCAAAGGCTACAAACAGGCCCTGGAAGTCGGCCCAGGAATGGGCGTACTTACTGATTTCCTGATAGAGCGTAACGACATTGACACCCACCTGATCGATATCGATAAAGAATCCATTGAATACCTTGAAAAGAAATACCCAACACTGGGCAACAAGATCATTTCTGGTGACTTTCTGCGCATGGACCTCGCGACCCACTTTGGTGGCGAACCATTTGCACTGATCGGTAACTTCCCCTATAATATCTCCACGCAGATTTATTTCAAACTGCTGGAGAACAAAGACCTGATCCCTGAGTGCGTAGGCATGATTCAGAAGGAAGTGGCGCAGCGCATCGCTTCCAAGCACGGCAACAAAGTATATGGTATCCTCAGCGTATTGCTGCAAGCCTTCTTCGAGGTGGAATACCTGTTCACGGTACCTCCAGGGGTATTCAACCCACCACCAAAAGTGGAGTCTGCCGTTATCCGCCTTCGCAGGAACGACACCGCTGCTTTGGACTGTGATGAAAAACTGTTTTTCAGGGTTGTGAAGCAAGGGTTCAACAACCGCAGAAAAACACTGAGAAACTCACTCAAGCCCCTCAATTTATCAGACGAGCTGAGGGCGTGGGAAATGCTGGATAAACGCGCGGAACAATTGACCGTGGCAGATTTCGTTTTACTCACCCAAAAAATTGAAACAGATTGGAATTCGCAACACCCTTCGAAATAACCAAAGAGTTTGTTCTTAAACTTGAAAAAGCCGCACAAAGCCATGAAGACCGATTCATTATTGAATCGCTTCGTGGGGTAGAGCCTGCCGATATTTCGGTGGTCCTCGAAGAACTGGACGGGGAAGACTCCAAGTACATCCTGATGCTTCTGGATCATGATGTGGCTGGAGAAATTCTTGCTCAGCTCGATGAGGATGTCATGCTTCCTTTTGTTGCGGAATTCAGCCCCAAAGAACTCGCCCCGATCGTTCAGGACATGCAATCTGATGATGCGGTGGATTTATTACTGGAGATTTCCAACCACATGCGCGACGAAGTCATTGCCCATATCAATGACAAAGAAGCGCAGATGAACATCCTCGACCTGCTGCGCTACGATGAAGATACCGCTGGCGGACTGATGGCCAAAGAGCTGATCAAAGCCAACTACAAGTGGGATATCGTGCGCACGATTGAGGAAATTCGCCGACAGGCAGAAGATGTCGAAAAAATCTACTCGGTATATGTGGTGGATGATTTTGACCGACTGCTTGGCCGAGTATCACTGAAAGAGATGATTCTTGCCAAAGACCACACCAAGGTAGGCGATATTTTTGAACAGGAAGTCAATACCATATCTACGGACAGCTCGCAGGAAGAAGTTGCTGAAATTATGCAACGATACGACCTGGAAGCACTGCCCGTTGTTAATGCCCGTGGGCGCCTGGTCGGAAGAATTACCATTGATGATGTCGTGGATGTAATTACTGAAGCCGCCGAAGATGAACGTAACCTGATGGCTGGTATTTCGGAGGATGTGGAAGAGGATGATACCATCTGGAAACTCTCCCGTTCTCGTCTGCCATGGCTGATCATCGGGATGGGCGGAGGAATGCTTGCTGCAAAATTCATTGCCAGCTTCGAAGACGACCTGGCCATTATCCCTGTTCTTGCGGCCTTTATTCCATTAATTACAGCCACAGGCGGAAATGTTGGACTGCAATCCTCTTCATTGGTGGTGCAGTCGCTGGCCAATCCCCTCGCAATTCGTGAGAGTCTGGCGGTACGTCTGCTGAAGGTATTTGGTGTAGCATTGCTGAACGGTCTGGTACTGAACCTGATTGTTTTTGGCATCAACATGGCAATGGGTCAATCCATGGCCCTTTCCCTTGTGGTCGCCATTGCCCTTTACACCGTCGTGATGCTGTCCTCAATTCTTGGCACCATGACCCCTTGGGTACTTGACAAAATGGGCGTTAACCCCGCCATGGCTTCAGGACCATTTATTACGATCGCCAATGACCTGCTTGGGCTGACAGTGTACTTCACGGTCGCTCATTTGTTGTTATTATAATTTGAAAATCTTAATGTGGAGATGTTGCATGTTACTGTTCGGAGGTTGCATGCAACGTCCCTACTGCTATTATGAAAATATTAATCATTGACCAGCTCCATGACTCCATTCATGATTTGCTGGCAGAAAATAACCTTACCGCAGATTACCGCCCAGCAATCAGCAAAGAAGAAGTGATCGACATTTTACACCAATACGACGGTGTCATGGTGCGCTCTAAAATGCGTTTCACCAAAGAAGTGCTCGAAACGGCACCCAACCTTCAATTCATTGCTCGATCTGGCGCAGGGATGGACAATATCGACGAAGCCTACGCCAAAGCCAAAGGCATTCACCTGATCAATGCCCCTGAAGGCAACCGAGACGCTGTCGGGGAGCATACCCTCGGAATGTTACTCAGCCTGATGAACAAACTCAATACCGCAGATACGGAAGTGCGCGCCAATCAATGGGATCGGGAGGGCAACCGTGGGCATGAAGTAATGGGCAAGACCGTCGGCATTATCGGCTATGGCAATATGGGCCGTGCTTTTGCGCAACGCCTGCTCGGCTTCAATTGCAAGGTGCTTGCCTATGACAAATACAAATCCGATTTCAGTGACCAATATGCGCAGGAGGTCAGTTTGGAAACGCTGTTTGAAGAAACCGACATCCTGAGTATTCACACGCCACTCACGGAAGAAACCCGCGGATGGCTCGACACTGCCTTTTTCAACAAATTCAAAAAGAACCTCTACTTTTTAAATGCCGCAAGGGGGGAAATTGTTCCTTTCGAGGCGCTGAACGACGGCCTTCAATCAGGAAAACTGATCGCCGCAGGCCTTGATGTGCTGGAAGTTGAAAAATTCAATCAGCTGACCGACCCCCAGCGCAAAGCACTCGATCTGCTGCAAGCACAAAAGAACGTACTCTTTACACCTCATGTAGGCGGATGGACCTTTGAATCGTACCGCCGACTGAACGAGGTGATGGTGAAAAAAATCACTGACTTTCTCAAAAAATAAACGGCTTTAATGGCCGAAAAAAATGGCAGGTGCAAGGCAATCCTTGCACCTGCAATGTTTAAACAATACCCATTTGCTCCATCAGGAAAGTAGCATTTTTATTTTTAGCCTGCCCTGATCTTATTTTATAATCGAAGGTCAGTTCCCCGCCTTTTATCTGGCTTTCAAAACAGTAATGCACAATATCTTTCAGCCCATGATACTGAAGGCATAGCGCCGTATCGTGCGTGGCCAACAAGGTCAGCCCCTCATGTCGACGGAGCTTTTCAATAATCCTTGCCGAGCCCTCAAACTTATCATCGTTATTTGTTCCACGCAGAATTTCATCCAGCAAAATCAATGACGGGCGCTGCTCCGCCAGCCTCATCACCTTCTGCAACTTGAGCAATTCCGCATAAAAATAAGAGGTTTGTTCCTGCAGGGAATCAGAATGTCGGAGGCTGCTCAGCAACTGCAAAATAGGCATATTCCAACGCTTTGCATAGACTACCGCTCCCATCTGCGAAAGCACCATCCCTACCCCGAGGGCACGCAAAAAGGTACTTTTCCCCGCCATATTTGAGCCTGTAATTAATATCAGTCGATTTTCTTCAGAAAGTCCCCAGTCGTTGGTTACGCATTTCGATTGCGGAATCAACGGATGCCCCAAAGCACTGATATCCACCCGCTGACCAAAAGTCGGGACGGTATAATGAGGGTGGGTATATTGCCACCAGCCGAGGGTAACCAGCGCATCCAGCTCACCTAATAATTGTAATTGGGCGTCAAACTGAGCGCCATATTTCTGCTCCCATTTCATCAGCCTGCTGTACCACTGCAAGTCAAGCCCAAACAAGGAATTGACAATGATATATGCCAAAGCATTTTGCCGCTGATTGGCCAGAGAGGCTACCGAACGCAATGCACCTACGGCTTCCGAAGCGCTTTTCAAACTTGCTTTATGCGCTTTTAGCAGACCGTCAGCCTCCAGCTTTTCCACCAGATCCATCATGCGGCCATAGCGGTAAAACAAAGCCACCTTCTGCGAAATCAATTCAAAGTGCGCTTTCAGGTCTTTACCAAAATAGCTCGTTGCTCCCCACGACAAAATCACCGCTGCCCAGCCGATCATTTTAGAATCATAAATATAATATTGCCCCACGGCCAACACCCCCAACACAGGTAACAGGTAAGTAACCCACTGCCACAGCGACGACCACTTCCGTGATTTTTCGGGCATTTTCATGGAAATCGCACCTGCCTCATGCAAATCCTCGGAAAGTCCTTCCACCAGAAAGGCAGTCATCCAGTCGGCTTGCTCACTGATTTTCTTAACCAGCCGCTGCCGCGCTTCCACCTGCTCCTGATCCACCGCCTCACAGCGCATCCACTTCAGCAAGGTTTCTTCTCCATTGGGAGTAACGCTGTGGTTCAGTCGCTGAAAAATCCCGCCTGCACCCAGCAAATCAAGGTCCACTGCGAAATCGGCCAACTCCTTGCCTTCTCCATCGGCAAACAACTGATTTAATTCATGTGCCTGCATGCCGACCTCATTCTCAAAAAAAGCCACACCCTTGCGGTGATAAAGCAGCTTTCTTTTTACCCGAATTGATAAATTGACCATCGTCAGGAATACCGCCAGGCCGCCAAAGAAGAAATACAAAGCGGGATAAACCGCTTTAAAATATAAAATATGATAAAGGGAATAAGCCATTCCCAAGCCTATAAGCAGCCTAATGACTACCAAAAAATAAAATTTACGCTGCCACTCGGCTTTTTTCACCTCGTGAAAGCGGATTTTTTCAGAAAACTGATCAGAAAAATTACTCAAAACACTAAACCACTATAATTAAACACCTTAACATCTTCAATGCTAAAGCAAAAACAAAAAACCAGCACAGAGGCCCCATTTCAGGCATGCCCTATGCCAAAACTAAAGGAAAAAAAGTTGAAAAAAAATTCACTGAAATTTCCCCTAAAATTCAACCACTTAGCCCTGCACCTTTCCGCAGCCCCATTTTTTTTCTTCCATACAGTTTGACTTTTCAAAAAAAGACACCACTTTTGCAATCCCTTAAGGAAACGAACGCAACAACAGCGCAAGATTTCAAAGGAAAAATTTTGAAGCAATCGGCTTTCAAAAATAAAAAATTGTTCTACCTTTGTGCGCCACAAGCGCTTTTTAGGGAATCAGTTTTTGAAAAGTGATTGTTCATTATAATGCATCTGGGGGGATTCCAGAGCGGCCAAATGGGACGGACTGTAAATCCGTTGTCTTCGACTTCGCAGGTTCGAATCCTGCTCCCCCCACAATATGCTTTATCGCATTAAGCGGGCGTAGCTCAGTTGGTAGAGCGACAGCCTTCCAAGCTGTAGGTCGCAGGTTCGAACCCAGTCGCCCGCTCTTTTCTACAAACAACAGGTTTGTAATTCAAATTATTGATCGCACTATTATAGTGTAGTTCTGGGGGGATTCCAGAGCGGCCAAATGGGACGGACTGTAAATCCGTTGTCTTCGACTTCGCAGGTTCGAATCCTGCTCCCCCCACAATGTGCTTAATCACATTTAAGCGGGCGTAGCTCAGTTGGTAGAGCGACAGCCTTCCAAGCTGTAGGTCGCAGGTTCGAACCCAGTCGCCCGCTCTTTTCTACAAACAACAGGTTTGTAATTCAAATTATTGATCGCACTTTTATAGTGTAGTTCTGGGGGGATTCCAGAGCGGCCAAATGGGACGGACTGTAAATCCGTTGTCTTCGACTTCGCAGGTTCGAATCCTGCTCCCCCCACAATGTGCTTAATCACATTTAAGCGGGCGTAGCTCAGTTGGTAGAGCGACAGCCTTCCAAGCTGTAGGTCGCAGGTTCGAACCCAGTCGCCCGCTCTTTTCTACAAACAACAGGTTTGTAATTCAAATTATTGATCACACTATTAATAGTGTAGTTCTGGGGGGATTCCAGAGCGGCCAAATGGGACGGACTGTAAATCCGTTGTCTTCGACTTCGCAGGTTCGAATCCTGCTCCCCCCACAATGTGCTTAATCACATTTAAGCGGGCGTAGCTCAGTTGGTAGAGCGACAGCCTTCCAAGCTGTAGGTCGCAGGTTCGAACCCAGTCGCCCGCTCTTTTTTACAAACAACAGGTTTGTAATTTTAAAATATTGATCGCACTTTTGTAGTGCAAATTCTGGGGGGATTCCAGAGCGGCCAAATGGGACGGACTGTAAATCCGTTGTCTTCGACTTCGCAGGTTCGAATCCTGCTCCCCCCACATTGCTTAATCGCATATAAGCGGGCGTAGCTCAGTTGGTAGAGCGACAGCCTTCCAAGCTGTAGGTCGCAGGTTCGAACCCAGTCGCCCGCTCAAGATTAAGCCGAGGTAGCTCAGGGGTAGAGCGCTTCCTTGGTAAGGAAGAGGTCGGGAGTTCAATTCTCCTCCTTGGCTCATTTACAAAACAATCGGTTTTGTACAATTTTATTGATCACACTATTATAGTGTAGTTCTGGGGGGATTCCAGAGCGGCCAAATGGGACGGACTGTAAATCCGTTGTCTTCGACTTCGCAGGTTCGAATCCTGCTCCCCCCACATTGCTTAATCGCATATAAGCGGGCGTAGCTCAGTTGGTAGAGCGACAGCCTTCCAAGCTGTAGGTCGCAGGTTCGAACCCAGTCGCCCGCTCAAGATTAAGCCGAGGTAGCTCAGGGGTAGAGCGCTTCCTTGGTAAGGAAGAGGTCGGGAGTTCAATTCTCCTCCTTGGCTCATTTACAAAACAATCGGTTTTGTATAATTTTATTGATCACACTATTATAGTGTAGTTCTGGGGGGATTCCAGAGCGGCCAAATGGGACGGACTGTAAATCCGTTGTCTTCGACTTCGCAGGTTCGAATCCTGCTCCCCCCACTTTAAGCATCTTTATTTTAAAGATGCTTTTTTTTGCACTATACTTTACTGATTTCATTTTTTGTCGCATATATCCAAACCGTTAAACTTATTTATTTGACTTCAAACTACGACACCAAAACGGCGTTTAAAAGCTTAAAACAGCCATTTCCTGAAATTTTGGATTTTCAGCTATTCTTGGAGTGATGAATTCAGCAATGGTACTTTCAGCATATAAACAAAAAAAAGAGGCTTCCGCCTCACTCCTTTCCGGCTTCCTGCCTTCCAATGCTGTTGGAAAACAAGCTGCTGAATGAAGTTAAGCGACAGCCTCTTTCAGTATCCGCAGGGAACATGCTATAAGAGGTATTTAAATACCACATGATTATTTTATGGCCCACAGATGATCGTTATTTGAGGGAATTGCTATTCGTGGGGGTGTCGCACAACTCAGCTCTCTGCATTTAGTGCAAAATTTTATTTCGTGAGCTGTACGGATGCACCCAATGTCATTAAGTTAAGGATTTTGAGGGACACAGGTCTAAATTTGAAATGCTCGTAGAGGCGTTATTCTTAACGACTCACGTAACAATTTGAATAAATCTAAGAGGAAACCTATAAAATCACCATTGAATTAGACGTTAAAAATAACGTCTATACAGGATAATGCGCTTAACTTAATGACATTGCGGATGCACCTATGTGTGTATCCAAACCACACAAAATTTATGATGATTCGGGCAGACACGCAGGTCAGCCCATACAGTGACAAATAAAATTTCGTGGGACAAAATCAATTTATGGTTATGCAACAGCCCCATAGCGCCATCCTACGAATTTTTAAATTCTTTTGCAGCACTTTTGAAGTACCGCAGCGGGCATTAGTCAGGAGCGGTAAGGTAAGGTTCCATATGAATCGTTACCTCCACATCGAGCTTGTTGGCCAGTGCACGCTCCATTTCTGTTACCATATCATGCGCCTCAATCAACGATAAGTGCTTAGGCAGACGAGCGTGAAGGGTCATCTCCTTATGTTCCCCATAGTCATGCACATGCACGTGATGAACATCCACCGAAGTCCCTGCAATATTATCGCAGATATTGGAAGCCTTCTCTACCAGTTCAGGGCGGACATCCTGCCCCAAAAAGTGATTGATGTTCTCTTTCAAAATTTCTATGGCGGAAAACAGAATCACGATTCCTACCCCAATACCGAGCACACCATCGAGCCAGCTGAAATATTGACCGAGCCAAATCCCGATCAGGACCACCAGCGAGGTCAGGGCATCGGAACGGTGATGCCAGCCGTCTGCTTTCAGTGCAGAAGAATTGTACTTCTTCGCCACATAAAAGCTGATTTGTGCCACCAGCTCTTTCACCACAATCGAGGCAATGGTGACATAAATTGCCCATTCGGAATAATTAGGGTGCGATTGATGGTAGAGGGCTTCAAAGCCTTCAAAACCCAGCAACACCCCCACGGCCAGCAACATCCCTCCGATGGTCAGACTGGCAAGAATTTCCGCTCGTCCATGTCCAAAAGGATGGTCCCCGTCGGCAGGCTTGGTGGCCAGCTGCAGGCAGAGCATCAATATCAGGGACGACAGGGAATCTGAAAGTGTATGCCAGGCGTCGGCAATCAGTGCAATGGAGTTATCGGCAGTACCGACATAATACTTGACAGCAAACAGCAGTAAGTTCACCCCGATGGAAAGGGCACTCACTCCTATTAGCCACTGTTTCTTTTGATATTGCTTCATAAATTAATTTATCAATCTGCGCACCTCCGCAAGTTGATGCGTCAATCGGTCTTCCTCCACACAATATATCCCCGCAACCGTCAGGCTATCGACACGCACCTTGCCCGAGGCATGGATAATCTCTCCTTCCTGGGTAACCAGCCCCACATGGTTGATCTTCCCTTGTTCATTGCTGAAAAAAGCAAGATCCCCAGCTTTTCGGTCGATAAATGCCACCCCGCTACCAAGCTTCACCTGCTCACTGGCATCTCTCGGAATGGCATAGCCCCCTATCGCATAAGCGAGCTGCGTAAGGCCAGAACAATCAATGCCTGCCATGGTTTTGCCTCCCCACTGATATGGACAACCCAACAAGCGGTAAGCCCAGCCAGCAATCAGGTCAGCATCCCATCTTTTATCTTTTACCTTAATTAAAGAGGCATGTTCGGGCTTTGGTTCAGAAAAAGTTGCCCCTGCCATTATAAAGGCTTCTTCGAGGCGAACCATAGGTTCAAAAAGAATATATTCCCCCGCCTGTGGTTGCTGCTCGGTGGCAAAATGCTGGCGATGGTCAATCCACCCTACATATTGATCCTGCAACGACTGGATCTGTATCCATTTGCCTTCTTTGGCGGTATCCATCACGCGGTAGCCCTCTCCGAAAAGCAACTGGGTAACTTGCTCTGCGGCATCGCTGGCGGTGGCTCTTACTGGAACAATTGGTAATTGGCATTGTCCGTAATTCATGCTGTTGATTAGTTTGATTAAATGAATGAAATAGTAGTTGATGACATGATGCTGATAAAAGCCCTGTGGCCACTGAGACCATCAACGCTCATTGCGTAGGCACAAGGCATTACGATCAGCTACTGACTAAAATTGGAGGTAAAAAAAAGGTGAGGATTCCCCCACCTTTTCATCAATATTTTACACGCTCCAAATCGCGCTTCACGTCTTTGTCTTTAATGGTCGAACGTTTGTCGAAAAGCTTCTTACCTCTCGCCAGTGCAACCTCCACTTTGGCCAGCCCTTTGCCAGTCAAGTACAAGCGCAACGGAACGATCGTCAGCCCTTTCTCGTCCATTTTCTGCTCCCATCTTTGCAGTTCTGTTTTATTCAGCAACAGTTTCCGTTCGCGGGTATCCTGATGGTTTTCACTGTTCCCGTGTGAATAGGGGCTGATGTGCATATGTCGAACAAACAACTCCCCTTTTTGAAAAACACAGAAGGCATCGCCGAGGGTTACCTGCCCCTCACGAATCGATTTGATCTCTGAGCCTTTCAGCACAATCCCTGCCGAAAGTTTATCGATCACCTCATATTCATACCTCGCCTTGCGGTTTTTGATATTGATATTGTTACTGAATCTATCTTTTTTATTCTTTTGCTTCGCCATAAAAAAATCAATGGTTAATATTTTCGTCCCCAAATTACTAATGGTAAACGCATATCAAATAATAGTCTTTAGTCTTGCCCACAGCCAAATGAAATCTATCGGATAAAACTGATGATCAGCACCTTACTAAAAAGAAAGCCGATCAACCTCAATAAGATCATCCTTTACACGCCATTTATCCGCAGCCAATAAAATAAACGAATATTAAATACTCATTCTCGGATCAGGAGAAACGGACTGTTCGCAAAACTCTCCCGCCTCATATTTGTAATGCGCCGCAATGGCAATCATACCAGCATTATCAGTACAATATTCGAAATCGGGGAAATAAACCGTCCAGCGGCTTTTTTTCGCTTCCTCTTCCAATGCCTGACGCAGCCCTTTGTTGGCAGAAACCCCTCCTGCAATAGCAATATGGGGAACTTTCAATTCTCGGCTTGCCCGCTTGAGTTTTTGCATCAGCATTTTAATGAAAGTAAACTGAATACTTGCACAAATGTCATTTAAATTCTTCTCAATGAACTGTTCATCTTTACGTTTTTCACGCTGCAAGAAATACAAAATTGCCGTTTTTATTCCACTGAAGGAATAATTGTAACCTTCCATTTCAGAAACAGGAAACTCGAACTTGTGCGGGTCCCCCAATTGCGCATACTTGTCGATCATCGGCCCACCAGGATAGGGCAAGCCCAACAGCTTGGCCGACTTGTCGAAGGCTTCCCCGACGGCATCATCCTGAGTTTTCCCAACCACTTCCATGGTCAGGTGGTCTTTCACCAAAACAATCTGGGTGTGCCCACCACTCACGGTCAAGCACAGAAATGGAAAGGGCGGGCGTGGCTCATCGATAAAGTGCGCCAAAATATGTGCCTCCATATGGTTCACCTCTATCAGTGGAATATCCAGCGCCAAAGCCATCGACTTCGCATAGGCCGTACCCACCAGCAAGGCGCCGAGCAAACCTGGCCCACGGGTAAAACCGATCGCCGTCAGTTCCTCTTTGGCAATTCCCGTTTCACGGAACGCCTGCTCCACAACAGGGATAATATTCTGCTGATGCGCCCTTGAGGCCAGCTCGGGCACTACTCCGCCATATTCTTCATGTACTTTTTGCGTGGCCACAACATTATTCAGTACCACCCCATCGCGTACGATAGATGCGGAGGTTTCATCACAAGATGACTCTATGGCTAAAATGGTGATATGTTCCATTTATATGTATTTGGATTCCCTGGGGGAAAATAAAACTCTTCTTCTCTCGGCGTTCAACGCCATTTTCTTGGACAGTTTGCAAAGATAATCAATGTATTGCCGAATTCATAACAGCACAAAGTTGATAAAGCGTGTTAAAATTATCTTTGAAGGGCAAAAATCCACATTTTTTAGCCTATTTTTGTGCAACACTGCTTATTCATGGAAGAAACAAATACTGAACAGTTACCTGCTCCCAAAAAAAGTATCGCGCGCCGAGCACTCAAAGTTTTCCTTTGGGCGGTTACCGTATGCATTTTTTTGTGGATCATCGCGGTTAGCCTGCTTCGTTTGCCCTTCTTCCAGACCCAACTGACCGACTATTACCTCGGGAAAATCGGCGGAAAAATCCACGCCCCAATGAGTGTTGGGAGGGTGGAGTTCAGCTGGGTGGATGAGGCCGTACTTCATGATGTAAAAATCCTCGACTCCCTCCAAAATCCTGTCATTTATGTGAAGCAGTTGCACGCCAATTTTGGCTTCTGGAATATGGTGATCAATGGTGGGCTCGATTTCAACGAAGCCAACATCCGTGGTGCCGATGTCCAGCTCATCGCCCAATCCGACGGTCGGTTTGGCCTCAACCAATGGGTCGATGGCCTCAATGGACTCGCTGGCCCTCCCGACCCCAACGACAGCACCCATATCCACCTGAAAATCGGAAAAATTACGGTGGAGAATTCTGTTTTCAGGATGCAGAATCCGCAAATCGATTCCGTTGATTTTGGCTTTGACAACCACAACTTTACCGTAAAAGATATTTTTGGGGAAGTTACTGATTTCAGAATTGATCAGGACACCATTGCCATGAAAATCGAAAGCATGCAGGGCCACGAGGTTACCAGTGATATGCCTATTCTGGATATGCGGTCGGATTTTATGATCTGTCGCCATGCACTCAAACTCGACAAAACCAGCCTGTATGTTGGTGAGAGCCGACTGAAGGGCGACCTCAACTTTTATTACAATGGCTGGCAGGACTATTCCGACTTCATGCGGAAAATCAGTATCGATGCCGAGGTCAAGCAATCCTACCTGACCTCCAGGGACCTTGCGCAGGTACTCCCTTTTATGCGGGGTTATCTGGATTCCTATCACTTCAAAGGACATTGGAAGGGTCCCATTTCCAATTTCGACATTCGAAATCTCGACCTTGAATTTGGCAGCAATTCCCACCTCCACGGACGGATCAGCTTCAGTGGGCTCCCCCAGTTTTTTGATACTTTCATTGATGCCAACTTCAAGCGGTCACGCATTAATATCGAGGACCTGTACCCCTATATTGGCAACAGCCCCAACCGTACACTGAAAGAGTTGGACGATGTGAAATTCAATGGTCGATTTACAGGCTTCCCGCTGGATTTTGTAGCCAACGGAAAATTTGACGCGCCCGTGGGCTCGATCATTTCAGATATTAACTTCAAAATTCCCGAAGGAGGCAAACCCTATTATAAAGGGCATCTGATTACCAAAGATTTTAACCTCGGGCGGGTGATTGACAACCCCAAGTACATTCAAAATGTAACCCTTGAAGGAGATATTGAAGGCACAGGACTGACCGTCTCTACGGCGGATTTCAACCTGAAAGCCAAAGCCGAACATGTGGGTATTTATGGTTATGATTACCATAATATTGATACCAAAGCCCGATTTTCCCGTGAGATATTCATCGGCGATATGGTGGTCAATGACTCTTCTTTTCAGTCGACGATTAACGGAGCCATTAATCTGGGGAATAAAAATCCATACCTGAAGATCAATGCTGAAATCCCTTTTGCCGACCTTCACACCATGAATATTGTCAAGGGCGTTTCGGCCAGTATGAAAGGCAACCTGAACCTTGATTTTCAGGGACTGAAAATGGATGACCTGCTCGGTACGGCACAGGCGAAGAACTTCTCCATCAGTTATGATGGCGACACGCTGGATTTCAACCACCTCAAATTTACCTCGACCAAAGACTCCGACAATTTCAGGGCCCTGGACCTGTACTCTGATTTCGGGCAGTTGCGTATTGATGGCACCTTTAAGCCTTCCATTCTATGGGCGAGCATTCCAAAAATGAGCAAGGAATATATGATGGCCATAAAAAATGACCCTCAACAGCTCAAGCGATATTACAGCCAACAGCCTGCGGTAGATTACAGCGACCCGTCCTACATTAATTTTGATGTTCGTTTCTTTGATTTCAACCCCATCATGCGGTTATTTTACCCGAATTTCTACATGACCTCGGGGGCGAATATTCATGGAAAAATGCTGATCGGTTATTCGTATAACCTGACCATGGACACCTATCTTGACAGCCTGAACTGGCAGGGGAATGCGCTCTCCAACACCTCGCTTTCCGTGAAAACATCGAAAGTGATCAATGAGCCTGATCCTGAGGCAGTCATTACCATGACCTCCGATCATCAGACCTTTTTCAAAACACTGAATACCAACAACCTGGTAACCGAGCTGAACTGGTTTGACCGTAAGATGGACTACCTTTTTCAGATCAAACAAAATAAAACAAAAAACAAAGTGGACCTCATTGGTCACCTCGACTTTCTGGATGGGCAAACCATTATGAGCACCAAAGCGCCAGAGCTCCATATTTTTGGCGACGACTGGCAGCTCGATCCAAAAAACACCATTACGCTCAATGGCAAGAATATCGATTTCAGTCATGTGGTTCTTCAGAGTAGCCGTCAGAAACTGGCCATAAAAGGAGGGATTTCTGAGCAGCCCAACAAGGAGTTTCAGTTGATTGTAGAGGATTTCGAGCTCAACCACCTTGAAAATTTTATTGACACCGAAGTCGATGGTATTTTCAACGGTTCCCTGACGATGAAAAATTTCTACACCGTCCCACTGATCCAGAATCGCCTTTTCATCGATAATTTCAGCTTCAACGATTTGCCCCTGGGCCGAATGAAAGGGCAGGCTATTTGGGATAACGACGAATCAAAGCTTGACATTACCTTCCGCGGAAGCCGAAAGCGTCAGCAATTCCTGACCCTCGAAGGAGCCTATTACCCTTATCGAAAGAAGCAGACCCTCGATTTGGCGCTTAAAATCAAAGACCTGCCCATCGCCGTGGCAGAGCCATTTTTGAAGGATTATGCCTCTGATTTCAATGGTACCACTTCGGGCTTTGTCGATGTAACAGGCAATTTGAGCAAACCAGTGATTAACGGAAAAATGATGATTGATACCGCTACGGTAAAAGTCGATTATCTACAGACCCGCTACCGTGCCAATGGCGCCATCCTGATTCAGCCCGACAAATTTGTATTTCAGGGCTTGTCGGTAAGAGATACCGAGGGGAATTTTGGTAATGTGACAGGCGAGATCACGCACCATGGCTTGCGAAATTTTGACTTTAACATCAATGCCAATTTCAATAACCTGATGGTGCTGAACACCACTGCAAAAGACAACAGCCTGTATTACGGTAAAGCATACGCTTCGGGGAATATGCGCTTCTTTGGCCCGATCGACAATTTTAATATTTCGGCCAATATGGAGACGCGCAAAAACACCAAGTTCAATATCCCGCTGGAGTCCAGTTCAGAGGAAGTCGGTAATCAGGATTACATCACCTTTAAGGCCCGAAAGAACGAGTTTGATTTCCTGAAAAATGTTTTTCAGCAGGAAGTGAAAAAGGTACAGGTTAAAGGTGTAAACTATGACTTTAAATTTAAGGTAACGCCCGATGCCTTTGGGCAGTTGATTTTTGATTTGCAGGCGGGAGATATTATTCAGGGCCGAGGAAATGGAAACCTCGAGCTGAAGATCAACCGACAGGGCGACATGAGTGTATTCGGTGACCTTTCCTTTACGCAGGGGTCCTATAATTTCACCTTGTCCAATATTATCAACAAAGAATTTATCATTAAGCCCGAGAGTACCATCAGCTGGAATGGCGACCCCTATCAGGCGCAATTGCATATCGATGCTGAATATGACCAGCTCACCAACCTGACGGCCATTGTGGACACCACTTATGCGGAAAGTCCAGAAATTCGTCGTCGTTACCCTGCCAAAGTGTTGCTGAAACTCAATGGCCCGATGATGAAGCCCGAGCTTAGCTTCGATATTAACCTGGATAAATACCCGAGCACCTTTACGGCAAGCAACGGGTCAAATATCAGCCTTGACACTTATGTGAATGGTTTCAAAAACAACATTCATGTTAATGAGCAGGAAATGAAACGTCAGGTGTTCTCACTCATCGTCCTCGGATCGCTGGCCCCTGCCAACTCCTTCAACACCTCCAATACGGTGGGTAACAGTCTGAGTGAGTTTGTCTCCAACCAGCTGAGTTACTGGATTAATCAGGTGGACGACAACCTCTCCATAGCCCTGGATCTGGGGCAAATGGATGCCGATGCGGTCAATACCTTCCAGCTACGGCTGGGCTATACCTTCCTCGATGGGCGCTTGCGGGTTTCTCGCGACGGCGGTTTCACCAATGAGCAATCGAAGGTAGATTTTGCCTCTATCGCTGGTGACTGGTCGGTGGAATATCTACTGACACCCTCAGGGAAATATCGGGTAAAAATGTACACCCGAAATAATTATTCCAACCTCGATGCTTCCCTGAACCAAGCCAACACCACCACTACGGGGGTCTCCTTATTGCACACGGCGACCTTCAACTCCTTCGAGGACCTGTTGCGCTCTTTCAACCCATTTAAAAAACGCAGAAAAGATAATACGAAAACACTCAAAATACGACTTTCCCCTTTGGCTCCAAAAGGGCTTTCCGCAGACGACCAGGAACAGGACAACAGCGCCGAACCTGCCAGCGATCGCCCGAAAACAGATTTTTAATTTCCCATTTTACCCCACTGAAAATTATTTTGACATGAAATCAGCCTCCACTTTTTATCCCTGTTTTTTTAGCCTGCTGCTCTGTATTTGCCTCTGTATAAGCTCATGCTCACCCATTGACAAGTTGGAATCAGCTGCCGATTTATTCTCTGACGGCAGTATTGCCGAAGACCTTCAGTTAGATATTTTGCTGTACGATGCCATGAGTATCACCGATGAAGCCATTGTGGCTTTGGACACCAAAGAGGACGAGGAGAATCCGCATTGTTACACCTCCATCTGGGACCCCAACTTAAACAAGCTGACCCTTGATTTTAATGAGGACTGCCTGATTCGGGAACTCAACCACAGTGGGAAAATCATCATCACGTACAGTGGTGGCATTGACTCCCCCAAAGCATTCCCACACAAACGCGGTGCCAAGCTGAGGATCGATTTTGATAATTACCGTGTCAATGATTACAACTTCTTTGGCACCCAGTATTTGGAGAACATTTCTGAATCAGACACCATTGATGCCAAGATTTACCGCCTTCAGCAGGAGAATATTGTCATGACCAACGGCAGCCTCAGTACCCAAAGAAACGGTGAATTTACGCAGACTTCCAACGTCGCGGACGATACCTATATTGGACTTGAGCGCAAAACCTGGGGAGAAAGCACGGGGGTTACGGCAAAGGGAGAAGACTATCAGGTCGAGGTTATGGAAAACAACGCCCTACTCCATTCTTACAACTGCCTGACACAAAACTTCCTGATGCCTTCGCAAGGCGAAAAGATTTTACGATACCAGGGCCACACCCGACAGATCAATTTCGGTACTGGAGAATGCAACCACTCTTTTAATGTAAAACAGGGCGTATTCAGCATAACGGTGGATTTCACCGACGGCGAACTGCCTTCCGAAGAAGAATAACCGCTGGGGAATATATCTGATAATTATTAGTATCGGAACGAATGGATGCCACGTTTTTTCGTATCTTTGTAGAATGTTAAAAATCGGAGCAACAAATACGCTTAAGATCTTACGACAAATTCCATTTGGATTAATCCTTGATTCTGATCAGGGGGATATCCTTTTGCCAAACAAATTTGTCAAATCCGATATGGAAATCGGACAAGAGCTCTCGGTATTCATTTATCGAGATTTTAAGGATCGTCTGACCGCCACCACACAAACCCCGAAGGCTGAAGTAGGGGAAATGGCTACACTAATGTGTGTGGATCTCACCAAATTTGGTGCATTTTTAGACTGGGGTCTTGATAAAGACCTTTTGGTTCCTAAGAGTGAAATGGATGAAAACATGGAGAAAGGGCGCAAGTATGTCGTTCAGATCATCCATGATCATAAATCCGACCGCATCATCGCATCCTCAAAGATTAAATCTTTTTTCAACCGTGATCTCGAAGGGCTGGAAAAAGGACAAAAAGTTGACATGATGATCTATCGTAAAACGCCACTTGGCTATACGGTAGTTGTTGATGGGCAGTATGAAGGAATGCTTTTTGACAATCAGGTATTTAAATTCGTGCGCCCTGGCGACCGTGTTGAAGGTTTCATCAAGACCATCCGTGAGGACGGAAAACTTGACCTGACCCTGCAACAGGAAGGTTATGAGGCCGTAGTGAATTCTACAGATGATATTATTGGTAAGCTTGAAGAAGCTGGAGGTTTTTTACCTTACCATGACAAATCTAATGCGGAAGAAATTAAAGAGGTTTTTCAGATGTCCAAACGTACCTTTAAAAAAGTACTTGGAGGCTTGTATAAGGCAGGCAAAATCACCCTCGATAAAGAAGGCATTACCTTAGTTAAATAGCCACCGCAACCGTTGGGAAGGAAATAAAAATTAACAAACGCTTTGGTGTATTTTGGAGTTAATCTAAAGTAGGGCCAAAGTGCCCGATACCGACGAATTGAAAATTAATTACAATCTTACAAAGCATACACAAATGATTTTACCGATTACCGCCTATGGCATGCCGGTATTGAAAAAGTTAGCCGTAGATATTGAAGAAAACAATGAGGAAGTACAGGCATTGGTTGCCAACATGTTTGAAACCATGTACAAAGCCTCAGGGGTTGGCTTAGCAGGCCCACAAGTCAATGAAAATTTGAGAATTTTTGTGATTGACGGTTCGCCGATGGCAGAGGAAGACCCAAAATGCGAAGGCTTCAAAAAAGTGTTCATCAACCCGGAAATCATCGAGGAATACGGTGAAGAATGGGGTTTCGAAGAAGGCTGCCTGAGTATTCCTGGCATTCGCGAAACTGTCATGCGCCCAGAAAAAGTACTCATTCGCTACCGCGATGAAAACTGGCAGGAACATGAAGAGGAATTTGATGGCTTACGTGCGCGCATCGTTCAGCATGAATATGACCACGTAGAAGGCATCCTTTTCACCGACTACCTCACCCCTTTCAAGAAGCGTTTGTTAAAGAAAAAACTGACCAATATTGCCAAGGGCGTTGCTCCACACGATTACCGTATGAAGTTCCCTAAGTAAGGATACTGTTTATTTTAAAGCCCTGAATAGGCTCAAAAAATCCCGATAATGCTCTTTTTATCGGGATTTTTTTTGTTTAACCACCAATCATGAGGTGGATCATCGTTTGATTGAAAAAAAAATCCCTATTTCACACTTTAATATATTACTCCCTTCTTTGAATGTTCATGAAAAAGGATCTGAAAATCGCTACTGTACAAGCTGACCTCTACTGGGAAGACATTGATGCCAACCTGGCTCATTTAGAGGAATTGATCAGCGCCCAAGCGTTTGAAGCTGATTTGATTGTCCTGCCAGAAATGTTTAACACTGGTTTTACGCATAATCAGGCCGTGGCCGAACATATGAATGGCAAAACATTCCGATGGATGAAACTCTTGGCGACACAGCACAATTGTGTGGTGACAGGAAGTTACATCATCAAAGAAGGTGGTGCTTATTATAACCGCCTGATATGGATGAAAGCAGACGGCTCTTTTCTTTTTTATGATAAGCGACACCTGTTCCGTATGGGAAAGGAACATCTGGCATTTCATGCTGGTGATGAAAAACTGATTGTAGAGCTTGAAGGGTGGCGTATATGTCCATTGATCTGCTACGATCTGCGCTTTCCTATCTGGTCAAGAAATATCTCACATCCTGGCGGCAGCATGGATTATGACGTCCTCATTTATCCTTCTTCCTGGCCAGAAAGCAGACACCATGTTTGGAACACCCTCCTGCCTGCCCGAGCGATTGAAAATCAGGCCTACACCATTGGCGTCAATCGTATTGGTCAAGATGGCAATGGGCTGAATTATCAGGGCGGATCACAATCCTATGGCCCAAAGGGCTTCAGTATCCATAATCAGGGCACTGCGCAATCTGTTGAGGTAGTCACCCTTTCTTATGAAGTACTTCAGGGGGTCAGGGATCGTTTCCCTGCACACTTGGATCAGGACAGGTTCGAAATCCATCCTGACCTGGACCGCATTTAAGCGAAATCCTCCACAAATCGATTTCACCGCCAAATCTCCCTATTCCTTTTCTTCCAGATCAGCGAGGATCATTTCATAATGTATTGATCGTGATGGGGGGATATATTGGTTTTCAATATTGTCGCGATTTGGCCCAGCGTTGTACATATCTTCCATTTCCAGGTAAGCATACTTATTGCTTTGCTCATTTTTGATGAATCGTCGCCACACCCAGGGGTTGATCCACTGATTTTTAGGGATATTATAATTGTGATGCATCCAGTATTTGGTGAATCGCTGATATACCTGTGCAAAATAGGCATTTCGCTCCTGGTGGTATACCGTTACAATGGTAACGTTCGGAACTGACACCGAATCTACACTTCCCAACGCCATGGCATTATCAATATTATCTTCGAGTGTCGGGTAATCAAGGATCGTTACATTGGCCAGCATCGTTGTGTCGGGTTCAAGCATCTGAATCACGGCATACTCATTACCCACCACTTGCTGTGGCACCACAACATAAGAAGATTTAAAGCCTACCCTTGAGAAGTGAATTGTATCGTTCGGCATGGCACTGATGACAAAACGGCCGTCGTCCTGGGCTGATTTCCCGTAGCGCTTATTCTCCTGAATGTCAAGTAAGTTGGTATTACCCAAGGGGCTCAAGGTTTCTGCGTCGAGAATTAGTCCATTAATGGTAATGGGTTGGTCGGTTTGAGCAAAAGTAGGTGCGCAAATCAGTCCAATAAAACAAAAGCATAACAACAGTTTTTTTATCATAGTTAAGGTCCTCCGAGAGATTAACCATCTGAAACATGCTTTTGATATGAAAAACAATTCTTTTGTCAGAAATACGACTTAATTATTTTTTGACTACCGCATTGCGGTGAATGGTGCTTGTTTTAAATTCGCCAAGCTCAGTGGTATAAAGAAAAACCACATAATCCTGATCTTTCCATTGCTTGTCCACCTCCGAATCATATTCATCCCTGTAGCCGATCACGATATAGGCCTTCCCTTGTGTGCTCCCCAAAAAATGGATAGACTGCCCAAGAATCAGGTGAGGGTCAACGGGGGCATAATCCCGTTCAGCAATAAACGAGGGAGTAACAATGACAACGGCCAACAACAGCATTCCAACTATAATGAATTTTTTCATCGTGCAGACAATTAGATTAGTGGTGATTCAGTAGTAGGTTAATGAACTATAAGTCAATAAATGTTAAAATAATCCTATCCTATTAAAACACCAAACCAAAGCTCAGACCGAAGCGGAAGTCCACAGGAAAGTAATCTGTGGTTATTGTCGAAAAATAGTCTTCATAATCGCTCTGAGCATCGTAATTGCGCCAAATAAACCGCGGGCCCGCAGCGACGCCAATGTACCAATCCAATGTAAATCGCACAGAAGGCCGGTGATTTTTTCTTGTGGATTGCGGACTGACGATCAGGCGGTCGCCCAATAAGAGGGCATATTGCACTTTCCGTTCCTGTACCTGAAGTTCCAGTGGGGCACCGGCATCATCCAGTACCTCCACCGCATGCAAATTCTCACAGTACCGAATCTCATGCCCAAAATACAGCATACCGTATGGTTTATTCCGCTGATAAAACTTCTGCCGAAGGCTAATTGCATAGCCCAGATCAAAGAGTGTTCCTCTTGGCAGTTGGCTATGCGTACTGAAAAATGGTTCTCGAAGTAAACTGACACTCATTTCAATACCATGTCGCTCCTGAATATAATACTCCATACTCAGGGGAAGTTCTCCTGCAAAAGTATTAATGGGGGCAATGCTGACGATAAAACCCCGGAACTCATTCAGCCGTGGCAAAAAGTAGCGGGAACTTTTTTTCTTGTATCGGTAATCCGGTTTGTGGCTCACCCGGGCAGGTGCGGCAGTTTGCTGCGGCTGGGCATTGGTGAATTCCTCCACGGTCAGTGCCTGTTGCAAAGGTTCGTTGGCAGACGCCTGATGATAGCCAATCACTGAGGCATCTTCGGCATACATCACCCAAACCCCACTTTTCACCCCATTGACGAGGCTCCCTTTGACTTTGAGGTTACCATTCGGATAAACCTCCGTGTATTCTCCAACTCCTTCTTTATAATGACATTGCCCTTTTACCTGCCCGTCAGGTTTAAAATAAAGCCAGTCGCCCACAAAATAGCCTCCCTTAACTTGCCCCTGGGTATGGATATGCCCCTGAGCGTCCCTTCCTGTAAAAGTCCCTTGGTCGTTGGCATAATTCACTACACCAGCAGGCTTTCCGTTGGGATCGAAAAATTGCCATTGCCCTTCGCGCTTTCCCTTATAATAATTTCCTTCTGCGGATTTTTGCTTGTTAGTATAAAATGTTTTCCAGGAACCACTGCGTTCACCATCATCATATTGCCCACTGGCCTTCAGGTAACCGTCCTCATTATATAGCCGCCATTCGCCATGCTGAAGATCAGCAGAAAAAAGCCCCTCGCCAGCCACTTTACCGTTGTCGTGATACAATCGCCATTCGCCCTGTCGTTTGCCTTGCCACTGCGAACCTTCTCCCTTAATGTTGCCACTCGGATAATAATCAATAAACTCACCTTCGGCTTTGCTGAAATTGATTTCCGACTTGAGTTTGCCATTGGGAAAATAGAACTTCCACCAGCCAGTCCGGCGGCTTCCCTTAAACACTCCCGAAGCCTGCAATTTCCCTTGTCGGTCGAAAAACAGCCACTCCCCTACTCTTTTATTGTTCATCAGCTCCCCCTGCATTTTCGGCTGACCGTTATCGTGAAAATATTGCCACTTGCCTGCATTCACCCGATTAACAATCTCCCCCTGCATTTTCACCTGCCCATTCTCATGGTAATAGCGCCAGAAGCCCACGGGTTCGTCCTGAAAATAATTCCCTTCGGCACTTTTATTCCCACTTTTGAAATACATCGTGTACCGACCTTCCATAATTTCAGGATCATCGCTACTCACCTCATAGGTTTCCATCAATTGCGTGTGGGCATCATCATAATAGGTTTTTACCAATTTTTGCGCACAGCAATACGATAACAGCCCATAGGCGAAAAAGAAAGTGAAAAATATCCGTCGGGTTAAAGACAACAAGGTATAAATTGGTTAATGAAGTAGGTCGATAAAAAATGATAAGGTTATATTCAAAACAATATCCTAATTACAATATTTTTCACATAATTAATACTGAAAAAAATGAAAAAAACGATCATCATAGGGGCATCACCAAACGACGCCCGATATAGCTATAAAGCCACCAAAATGCTTTCAGAGTTCCGCCACCCAGTCATTCCACTGGGCATTCGTTCGGGAAATATTGAAGGGCATGAGATTCTTTCCTTATCAGAAAAAAAACATTACGAAGATATAGACACCGTAACGCTTTACCTCTCTCCGGAAAATCAGGGCAGTTATATTGATTATATTCTGAGCCTTCATCCAAAGCGGGTGATCTTCAATCCTGGCACATACAATCCTGCCTTTATTGAACAGCTCGAGGAAGCGGGCATTGAAGCGCAGGAAGCCTGCACACTGGTCTTACTCCGTACCCATCAATATTAATTCATAATAAATACTTGTGGGGTGAAGCTGAGGATAAAAATCAGCATCGCCAGCCAACCCAATATCACCCGTTTTCTTCCCAATGGCTGCTGATCATAAGTATTTGGGTGATAGATGCCCAAAAATCTGCCAAGCATGAACATGAAAGCCAGCCATACGGAAAAGCCCTCAAATGATGGAAAAATCAGTTTACAGCCAAACTGCAACGCAAAAATAATGGTGGCATAATAAACCCGCTCAAGCCTGTTCTCGGTCATTTTATAAAAACACATATACAGAAAGAACAGGTACAATGGGCTGTAAATCAAAATATCTTCTGTGGGCATTTGTGGGCTTACCATACCAATGCCCCCTAAAAACAACAACAGTAAAAATAACCATTTTGAAAAGATTCGGTGAGCCTTATCACCAATCAGGCCATACAGGATATGCCCGCCATCAAGCTGACCGATGGGCAATAAGTTAAGTGCGGTAAAAAACAACGACAGGTAGCCGGCAAACAGAAAGGGATAATGCATCAGTTCGTGGGCGTTGGGGATCGTCGATGGGTCGGCAACAAACAGCCAGGCGAGTCCTTTCATCAACAAATTTGAACCCAGAGAGAACCCACCGTCCCCCGCCTGATAGACGTGCTGGGCATAATCTTGCCCATATTTTAGATACTCTGGATGAATACTGTAAAGGTAGTCGATCGATGGAATATGGGTAAATCCGTAAATCAGCACGCCCACACAAACGATAAAGCCCGCAAGTGGGCCTGAGAGGCCGACATCGAAATATTTTTTTCTTGAACCGATATAGCTTTTAATTCTTATCAGTGCGCCAAAAGTCCCGAGGCTTGGGGAAATTGACATAAACCACTGCGGAATGTAGTAAGGCAGTGTGGTGTCAATCTTATGCTTTTTAGCCGTAAAATAATGTCCAAACTCATGGACGGTCAAAATCCCCAAAAAAGGCAGGGAGTAGTGAAGGCCCGCAAGAAAGTCTGGGAAGGTGAGCGTTTGTTCCCCAAAGAACCACGATTTCCCAAACATCCACTCGGCACCAGCAAGGGTGGTGGTGATCAGGGTGATGATGAACAAGCCGAGGTGTATAAATATTTTTTTTGCCATAAATCTGCTTCCACCCCACTGTGGGCGGGTGTAATTTCAATGAATAGTCAATCCGATGGAAAGTAAAAAGCCCGCTGTTTCTTCAAAAAAGAGGGCTTATGATGGTGCTCACCGTGAGGTGCGATGTGATTATCGCATTACGGTTGACCATTAATACTGAATACCGTAGTCGGCAAAAAAGGAGAAATCACCAGAATTGGGTTTCATTTGCTCCACTTGCCAGCCAAGGGCGCGGCAGGTTTTACAATTGGCCTCATTGTCGTCCACAAACAACATCTCGCTCAGGTCAATGTTTTCCTGCTCAACCACGTATTCAAAAATTGCCGGATCAGGCTTACGCATCCCTATCTCATTTGAATAGTACACTTTGTCGAACATCGCGTGCATCCCGCCTTCAAAACCATGCTGATTAACCATCCCATCGAATTGCGCAACATGAATTGCGTTGGTGTTGCTCAGCAGTAAAACCCGGTAATTTTCGCGCAGTGACTGTACCATTTCAAGCCGCTCTTTGGGTAAATCCACCAGTACTTTATTCCAGTGATCGATCAATACCTGATGTGGAACCTCCACGCCGAGTTGCGCACTGAGCCGGTTTAAAAAATCGGTATTGCTCAGCTGTCCCTTCTCATGGGCATTGAACAGGTCTGTCTCATAAATACTTTCAGAAAGGACTGCCACTGGCTTCCCCGATAATTGTGAGAAGGCCTCAATGGCACGCTGAAGGCTAATATCGAGCAAAACTGCACCAAAATCAAATATGATTGTTTTTATCTGTTTCATAAAAGCGTAAGTCTAATGCTATGATCAAATATAATTGAATCGATATAATATATCAGCCCATGTACTATATTTAATCTATCGAATAAAATATTTAATCCTTTGAACAATGAATGAAAATTGAAGCAAAATATTGTGTGGATCAAGGCATTAAACTAACAATTGTCATCGCAATCATCAGATTTTTGTCCTAAATTTCGCAAATTTTAATCTATCTATCGAAATGAAACAATCTTCAGGACAGCAAGTCGTCTTAGGTGTTCAATTCCTGTTTGTCGCCTTTGGCGCAACAGTTTTGGTACCGCTATTGGTGGGCATTGATCCCGCTGTTGCCCTATTTACTGCCGGCGTCGGAACGCTTATCTTTCACCTTATCACCAAAGGAAAAGTACCTGTATTCCTGGGCAGTAGCTTTGCGTTTATTGCACCAATTATTGCCTGTACCAAACTCTACGGACTGGAATCTACCTTCTCCGGCCTAATTGCAGTAGGTGGCGTGTATGCCGTAGCATCGGGTTTAATAAAGCTTCGTGGCTTAAAAGATGTGGAGCGCTTGTTTCCCCCTGCGGTTGTTGGGCCAGTAATTATGGTGATTGGATTGTCGCTGGCACATGTGGCCGTTGATATGGCCAAAACCAATTGGTTTGTCGCCATTGTCGTTTTATTGACCGCCATGGTGATTAACATTTATGGTAAAGGGTTTATGAAATTGGTGCCGATTTTTGGTGCACTTGTTATCGGGTATTGCCTTTCAGTAGCCCTTGACCTCTCTGGACTTTATGTTCACTTTGGTGACAAAATTATTGACTTCAGCCCAATTATTAATGCGGACTGGTTTGCTTTGCCTAAATTCATCCATCCTGAATTTAACTGGAATGCGGTATTGTTCATGCTGCCGGTCGCTTTTGCTCCTATGATTGAGCATATCGGAGATATGTACGCCATCAGTACTGTAGCGAAAAAAGACTTCGTTAAAGAGCCTGGCTTACACCGTACGTTATTAGGCGATGGTATTGCCACAGCCTTTGCGGGCTTCTTGGGAGGGCCTCCAAACACCACCTATTCTGAAGTTACAGGTGCAATTTCCCTTACAGGTGTAACCAACCCGACGATCCTTCGAATTTCCGCCATTACAGCGATCTGTTTCTCGGTCATTGGTAAAGTGAGTGGTTTTTTGAGAACGATTCCTCAGGCCGTTTTAGGGGGGATCATGTTATTGCTTTTCGGAACCATTGCCTCGGTAGGTATTGGTGCGCTGGTACAAAACAAGGATCATTTCGCACAGCCTCGTAATCAGGCGATTGCAGCGGTCATCCTGACCATCGGTATTGGTGGTGCAGTATTTCAGTTCGGTGAATTTTCTCTTTCAGGTATTGGCTTGGCCTCTTTGGTTGGGGTAGTACTGAACCTGATTCTTCCTGATAAATCGCACGCTAAAAAATAAAGTACCCCAAAAAT
This sequence comes from Persicobacter psychrovividus, assembly GCF_036492425.1. NCBI lineage: Bacteria > Pseudomonadati > Bacteroidota > Cytophagia > Cytophagales > Persicobacteraceae > Persicobacter > Persicobacter psychrovividus. Next base: position 973,876 of record NZ_AP025292.1, on the reverse strand, counting down.
CAAGATATTTATAAAAAGCCGGCAATTGTCGGTTTTTTTTTGATTAAAACATGGTATTTCACCACAAAATCACCAACTTCTTAGTTGTATTATTTAAGTATAATCAAAGCCAAATAGGAGTATGGAGAACCAACAGCAACCGATTAAGGTCAACAAAAAAATTTATGAAAAAGAGCTGGAGCGCCTTCAGCTTGAACTGGTAAAACTGCAAAAATGGGTCAAGAAAAAGGGCTTACGCGTTTGTGTTTTATTTGAAGGAAGAGATGCCGCCGGAAAAGGTGGAGCCATCAAGCGTATCCGTGAAAACCTGAGCCCGAGAATTTGCAAAGTGGTTGCGCTGGGTATTCCTACTGAAAAAGAGAAAACGCAATGGTACTTCCAGCGTTATGTTCACCATTTACCCGCTGCCGGAGAGATTGTCCTTTTTGACAGAAGCTGGTACAACCGCGCAGGGGTAGAACATGTGATGGGCTATTGCAGTCAGGAGCAATATGAAGAATTTTTGCGCAGCTGTCCGGAATTTGAACGTATGCTGATCCGCTCGGGGCTGATCCTTGTTAAATACTGGTTCTCTGTAAGTGATGACGAGCAGGAGAAGCGCTTCAAGGAAAGGCTTGCAACGCCCATGAAGCGATGGAAATTCTCCCCGATGGATATTAAATCCAGGGAAAAATGGATGGAATATTCGCAGGCCAAAGATCAGATGTTCTCCTATACAGACACCAAGCAGAGCCCCTGGAATGTGGTAAAGGCCGATAACAAAAAAGCGGCACGGCTGAACTGTATTGCCCACTTGCTTGATCAGATAGATTATGAGGACATTCCTGATGAGGAAATTGTCCTGCCGGAAATCGATAAAAGCAAAGGCTATATCCGGATGCCGATTTCAGAGCTGACCTATGTTCCCAAAAAATATGAATAAAAAAATCCCCGCAGCGCTTCCGTTGCGGGGATTTTTATGTTTTGCCTATTAGGCTTCCGCCTCTTTTTCCACTACTGGAGTGGCTTTTTTACGGGTGGTTGTTTTTTTTGCGGTGGTCGTTTTCTTCGCCGCGGGTTTCTTTGCTGCCGTTTTCTTGGCTGCAGGCTTTTTGGCAGTGGCTTTCTTCGCCGCTGGCTTTTTCGCTGCGGTGGTTTTCTTTGCCGCCCCTTTTTTGCCTTTTTCCGGTGTCGCTGCTTCCCACTCTACGGCCTGTTCCCAGGTAATTTCAAGAGGCGTTTCTTTAAGCTCTTTCGGAATCTTTACATTTTTCTTCCCAAACTTGATGTATGGCCCCCAGCGGCCTTTCAGCACCTGCACCTCAGGATCTTCATCAAAAGCCTTGATAAACTTCTCACGATCTGCCTGACGCTTGGCTTCAATCAGCTCAATGGCGGTATCAATTTCCACTGAAAGCGGATCATACTCTTTACCCAAAGAGACAAATTTTCCATCATGGCGAAGGTATGGCCCGAAGCGACCAATGGCCGCCACCACTTTTTTATCTTCATACATCCCCACATCACGTGGCAATTTGAAGAGCTCCAAAGCCTCCTCCAAAGTAATTTTCTCCAGATACTGCCCCTTGCGCAAGCTGGCAAACTGTGGCTTTTCTGCACCTTCCTCTTCGGAAGTTTCTCCGAGTTGTACCAATGGACCAAATCGGCCCAATCGTGCAATCACAGGCTTTCCGGTTTTAGGATCATTCCCCAATTCCCGGGCAGAGCTAATTTCACGACGGTCAATCAATTCTGCCTGTTCTACTTTGGTATGGAAACCGCTGTAAAAACTGCCGATCATCTCGTCCCAGTTTTGCTGTCCGTGAGCAATTTCATCAAATTCCTTTTCCACTTTTGCGGTGAAGGAGAAATCGACCACATTCGGGAAATATTCGACCAAGAAATCATTTACCACCATCCCAATATCTGTTGGGTATAGCTTGTTCTTCTCTGCGCCTGTCGTTTCGGTTTTATCCAAAGCCGTCAGTTGCAAATCCGAGCCCAAAATCAATTCACGGTAAGGGCGTTCCACCCCGTCGCGTGGCTCTTTCACCACATAATTTCGGCGCTGTACCGTAGAGATCGTCGGTGCATAAGTAGAAGGACGACCGATGCCTTTTTCCTCCAGTTCTTTCACCAGACTGGCCTCTGTAAATCTTGCCGGCGGACGTGTGAACCCCTGACGTGCAATCATTTCATTGAAGGCCAATTCCTGCCCCTCAGACAATGGCGGCAACATATCTTTGGATTCTTCATTTTGATCCTCATCGTCCGAAGATTCGATGTAAACCTTTAAGAAACCTTCAAAAGTAACCACCTGCCCTGTTGCCGAAAGCTCCTCGCTGCGGGTAGAAACCCCAATTTTAGCGGTCGTCTTTTCAATCTCGGCTTGTGACATCTGCGATGCAATGGCACGTTTCCAGATCAATTCGTAAAGGCGTTGCTCGTTACGCTCTCCGGTGGTGATTTTATGCTCAGCGAAATTTGTCGGACGGATGGCCTCGTGAGCCTCCTGTGCCGAAGCAGATTTCGTGGTGTATTTTCTCGTATGTGCGTATTCCTCTCCATAGGCCTGAGTCACTTCTTTTGCCGCAGCAGCCAAAGCATCATCAGATAAATTCAGGGAATCGGTACGCATATAAGTAATCTTACCGGCTTCATACAAACGCTGTGCTACCGCCATGGTTTGTGCTACCGAGAAGCCCAACTTCCGCGATGCTTCCTGCTGAAGGGTAGAAGTCGTGAACGGTGGTGCCGGAGATTTCTTACTTGGCTTTTTGGTCAGGCTGTTGATCTTGAAAGTCGCTTGCTGACAGTCGGTAAGGAAAGCGTTGGCTTCCTCCTCGGTCTTGAACCTTGCAGGCAATTCTGCATGCAGATAACGGCCTTCAGGGAGATCGAAACGTGCTTTGATCTTAAAAAATGAACTCACCTGATGCGCATCAATCGTGCGTTCGCGCTCCACGACAATACGTACTGCTACGGACTGCACACGACCCGCCGACAGGCCGGCCTTAATTTTTTTCCATAAAACTGGCGAAAGCTCAAAACCCACCAAGCGGTCAAGGACCCTTCGTGCCTGTTGTGCATTCACCAGGTTTTCATCGATGGTCCGTGGATTGTTAATCGCCTTGACAATCGCATTTTTGGTAATTTCATGAAAGACAATCCGTTTGGTACGCTCATCTTCCAATTTTAAGGTTTCTTTCAAGTGCCATGAAATCGCCTCTCCCTCACGGTCATCATCGGATGCGAGATAGACCAATTCGGCATCCTTGGCTAATTTTTTCAGGTCACGAATAACCTCCTTCTTGTCAGCACTTACTTCATAGGTCGGCTTAAAACCATTCTCTATATCAATGGCATTGTTCCCCTTGGGCAAATCCCGAACGTGCCCAAAGCTCGAAACAACTTTATAGTCCTCTCCCAAATAGCCTTCAATGGTCTTGGCCTTGGCAGGGGACTCCACTATTACCAAATTTTTCTGCATCGTTACAGCACAGGTTATATTCCGATGCCCATTTCTATAAGGCACCCTAAAAACAAAAATAGAATATGCACTAATTATTGAACAAATTCAACATTGAAGTACTCATTTGACTGGTGCATATCTACAAACATAGGTTTAAATTTGTCGGTTTTTCAAATAAATACAAGAGAAAATTATCCCTCTGCCTAAAAAAAATAAATAATTACGTCCATTTTTAAGCTAAAACAACCTATAAACCTTTAATTAGAACCTATTGATTATCAACTATTTGAAAACGCAAAACATCCCAACATTCTTCCTGTTTGAAAAAAAATAACGGCCTCAGGTAGAAATCTATTCCTAAATCCACTTTAAATAATCAAAAATTTAGATTATTTCGCATTAGGAATCCGCTATCTTAAAGAAAGAGGAATGGGCGTATTCCTTCATTGAACAGATTGCTTTATTTATTACTATATGCAGAACACGACCAAGACTTTACTGCTGATCAGACATGCAGAAGCACAGGAAGCTCATTATCATGAGCCGGACATCAAAAGAACGCTCACACAACATGGCATTCGTTCAGCCGCCAAGCTTGGGGAACACCTCAAACAGCAAAACTGTGTTTTTGACCACCTGATGGTGTCCACTGCTTTTAGAACTGAGATGACCGCCAAGCTGATCGCGGAACAGTTCGATTGGCCAATGAATAAAATTGAATATAGCGAAGAGTTGTATAATGCCTCGCCACGGGTCTTGTTGCAAAGTATTTGCAGTGCCCCTGAGGAAGTCAATACATTAGCCGTTGTGGCACATTACCCTGGGCTGCCGCATCTTGCAGAAGTCCTGACCAACAAAGAAATGCCCTTTCTTCAGCCGGCAGGTGTGATAAAAATAAGCCTTGAGGTGGATCACTGGCAGGAAGTATCGGAAGGCACAGGCACATTGATCGAGGTGATTAATGAGCTTTCTTAAAAGCGTGTTTAAACCAGAACATTCTCTTTTCCGCTGATAGAAAAAAAGCATAAAAAAAAGGCTGATAACTTCAAGTATCAGCCTTTTATTGTAATTATAATGGTCGATTATACCAATGCCTCTTTAACGCAATCTGCTGCATCTTTCAGTAAAATAGCAGAAACCACACGCAAACCGGACTCCTCGATAATCTTCGCTCCTTCTTCAGCATTTGTTCCCTGAAGACGAACAATAATCGGAATATCAATTTGGCCGATATTTTTGTAAGCTTCCACCACACCACTTGCTACACGGTCACAACGTACGATACCACCAAAAATATTGATCAAAATCGCTTTAACGTTCGGGTCCTGAAGGATAATGCGGAAACCAGCTTCTACTGTTTGTGCATTTGCCCCACCCCCAACATCAAGGAAGTTTGCAGGCTCACCACCTGAAAGCTTAATCATGTCCATGGTGGCCATTGCCAAACCGGCACCGTTCACCATACAGCCTACATTACCATCCAGCTTCACGTAGTTCAAGCCCGATTTTGAAGCTTCCACTTCCAAAGGATCTTCCTCCGACTCATCACGCAAAGCAATAAAATCTTTATGACGGTACAAAGCGTTATCGTCCAGGTTGATCTTAGCATCCACCGCAATAATTGCATCATCCGAGGCCTTCAATACCGGGTTAATTTCCACCTGTGAAGCATCGATTCCACGGTAAGCCTTATAAATGTTGGTAATGAACTTGATCATATTCTTCAGTGCCAAACCTTCCAAGCCTAAAGCGAAAGCCACTTTTCTTGCCTGATAAGCCTGTAAACCCACCTTAGGATCAACCCACTCTTTAATGATTTTTTCCGGCGTTTGTTCCGCTACTTCTTCAATGTCCACACCACCTTCGGTAGATGCCATGATAACGTCACAGCCTTTGGCACGATCCAGCAGTACACTCAGGTAAATTTCTGAAGGCTCCGATGCGCCAGGGTAGTAAACATCCTCTGAAACGATGATCTTGTTGACCTTTTTCCCTTCAGGGCCTGTTTGGGGAGTCACCAACTGCATCCCGATGATCTGGTCCGCTAACTGATACACCTCTTCCACATTTTTGGCGATTTTCACCCCGCCGCCTTTTCCACGGCCACCGGCGTGAATCTGCGCTTTTAAAACAAATACAGCCGTTTTTGTTTCTTCAAATAATTGACGTGCTGCATTGACAGCCACCTCGGGAGTTTCTGCCAATTTCTGTGCAGGAACCACCACGCCGTAGCTTTTTAATATGTCTTTTGCTTGATATTCGTGAATATTCATGGTTGTTGGGTTATTATTTGCTTGTCTTTCAACTAAAGTAAGTTAATTGAGGAAAATTACCAAAGATTTGCCCCGCAAGGAAACAGGATAAAGCTTGAATTTTTTATATGTTTGTAGCTTCTGAACCACAAGTGAGTAATTATCACGATAAAACAGGCACTAAGGCAAATGTTAAAAGCTAAAAATATTCACCGAAAATACGGCCACCTTGAGGTACTCAAAGGGGTGGACCTGCTGGTAAAAAAAGGAGAGATCGTTTCTATAGTAGGTGCATCGGGCGCAGGAAAAAGCACCCTGCTGCAAATTATCGGAACCCTCGACCATGCCGACTCCGGTGAAGTGTACATTGCCAATCAGGAAATTGGCCAGCTGAACAAAGATGGGCTTGCACGGTTTAGAAACCAGAAGATTGGATTTATCTTTCAGTTCCATAACCTGTTGCCGGAGTTTTCTGCCATAGAGAATGTCTGTTTACCCGCTTTTCTTGCTGGTACTGATAAAGAAACCGCAGAACTTGAAGCACAGCACCTGCTCGATCGTCTTGGGCTTGGACACCGAATGAACCATAAGCCGGGAGAACTTTCTGGGGGTGAGCAACAGCGTGTGGCAGTGGCCAGGGCACTGATCAACAAGCCGGACATTATTTTTGCTGACGAACCTTCGGGTAACCTCGACAGCATTGGCGCTCAGAACTTGCACGCACTTTTCTTTGAATTGCGTGATGAGCTCGACCTGACCTTCGTGATCGTAACTCACAACCCCGAGCTGGCAGATATGACCGACCGTAAATTGACCATGGTGGACGGACAAATTATCGAAAACCATTCACCTAACGAATAATTTATTTACATTTGCGCTGAGTAAATACATCATTATTTTAGATCATGATTTTAAAAGTAGGAGATCAATACCATTACGATTTTTCCATTAGTCAGGAAGAAGTGAACGAATTTGCAAGGATTACCGGGGATACCAATCCTGTACACATTGATCCTGAGTTTGCAAAAACATCAGAATTTGGCAGAACAGTAATTCATGGCGTTTTTGGTCTTTCCATCATTTCAAGAGTGATGGGAACGCAATGGCCAGGCGAGGGATCCTTGTATCTTGGGCAAAACATTGAGTTCAAAGGACCGATGTATCCTGGAGACCAATACCGCATTGAGTTGGAAGTGAAACGCGTGATCGGCCGAGTGCATATCGCCGTTGTTGAAACCAACATCCGACATATTGAATCTGGAAAAATCGTTGTAAAAGGTGAGGCTAAAGCTATGAACAAAAAAACTTTTGTTTCTTAATAGCCCTCCTTTATCATAAAACACGCACAGCTCGGCAACCATGCCGGGCTGTTGTTGTTTAGAAGAAATCCCACTTTTTTTTACACCCGTATTTTCACCCTTTTTAGCGGCAAAAAAAGCGCCGTGTACCTTTTTTCAGAAAAAAACACCACTGCCAACTTGGCAAAATCAGCACCACAATTTCCCCAAAAAATGCCGATACAGCGCGTATAAGCCGATTATTATACCGATCATTCAAAACGTGATACAGATCATAAAAATAAACCACATGATTCGGTTTGAAAATTCAATGGAACTCCTACATTTGTGTCATAACAAAGTTAACCATTCACAAAAAATATAATTAGTGATGTCTAAAATCAAGGTTGGTATTAACGGTTTCGGCCGTATCGGTCGTTTGGCTTTTCGCGTAGCGATGGCTGACGCAAACGTAGAAGTAGTAGGAATTAATGACTTGTTGGATGTAGATTACATCGCATACATGTTGAAGTATGACTCTACTCACGGTCGTTATGCTGGTACTGTAGAAGTTAAAGATGGTAACTTGGTTGTTGATGGCCAAGAAATCCGCGTTTCTTCAGAGCGTAACCCTGCTGATTTGAAATGGGATGCGATCTCTGCTGAGTACGTAATCGAGTCTACTGGTATTTTCTTGACTAAAGAATCTGCTCAAGCTCACGTTGATGCTGGTGCGAAATTCGTTGTAATGTCTGCTCCTTCTAAGGACGACACTCCAATGTTCGTAATGGGCGTTAACCACACTTCATACGAAAAAGGTACTGTATTCGCTTCTAACGCGTCTTGTACTACTAACTGTTTGGCTCCAATCGCTAAGGTATTGAATGACAAATTCGGTATCAAAGACGGTTTGATGACAACTGTACACGCAACTACTGCAACTCAAAAAACTGTTGACGGTCCTTCTATGAAAGACTGGAGAGGTGGACGTGGTGCTGGACAAAACATCATCCCTTCATCTACAGGTGCTGCTAAAGCGGTAGGTAAAGTAATTCCAGAATTGAACGGTAAATTGACTGGTATGGCTTTCCGCGTACCAACTCCTACTGTTTCTGTAGTTGATTTGACTGTAAACTTGGAGAAAGCTGCTTCATACGAAGATATCAAAGCTGCAATGAAATCTGCTTCTGAGAACGAAATGGCAGGTGTATTGGGTTACACTGAGGATGCAGTTGTTTCAACTGACTTCCAAACTGACGCTCGTACTTCTATCTTCGATGCTAACGCTGGTATCGCATTGACTGACACTTTCGTTAAAGTTGTATCTTGGTATGACAACGAGTGGGGTTACTCAAACAAAGTTATCGAGTTGATCAAACACATGAAATCTGTAAACGGATAATTTATCCTTCAGATAAAACATTAAGCCAATCCTCTTCGGATTGGCTTTTTTTATGCCCAAAAACGCCCCTTCTTCCGATTGCGAATATCCCGATTCGTAAATTTTAATGATATTTTGTTGTCTTCTGCTTTATTTGCCGTAATTTTCGGCTCTGAAACTCATACCTCAACCTTGAGTCTCCTGTTTTGCATGTCTGGGGATAACAAACATCTATATGCTTAAGAATTTTATTGCAACACTCGTACTCACCCTACTCCTACTCCCACAACTTGTTCATGCACAAAAAGCGGCCGCTCAGCCTTCCGTTACCACTATGGAGGAAACCGGCCTTTGGTTTGGTGCCTACCTGAAGTTTCAATTTTCGGAAAGGCTCGGCTACTATGGCGAACACCACTGGCGGGTACGTAACGACCTCGACGATGTGTGGTCATTTTATGGCCGAAAACGTCAGATGTACAACCGTTTCGGTCTGAACATCTTCTTCAATGAGTATTTCGAAGGCGTAATAGGCCCGACCCTCGTGATGAACTTCACGCCTGAAACAGGAAATGAAGAGTTTGAAAAAGTGACTTATGAACCACGGATATGGCACCAATGGCTATTAAAAATGCCAGCCATGG